>JAOTVA010000233.1 GCA_029863645.1 Gemmatimonadota bacterium | reverse complement strand
CTATTCAGCGCGTTCATGAGCGCCTCGGCCCACGCGCTCTGGTTTCTCGTGGTCCACCACGTTCTCCGGTCCTTCTCGGAGGATCGCGCGTTTCGCTTCATCGGCGCATCCGCCGCGGTCCTGGTGAGCGCAACCGCGTTCACGGTTTGGAATCAGTCGAACGTCAACGAGAAGGTCTACACGGTTTCGCTGCTCACCATCGCGCTCCTCTCTTGGCTCGCGGTCCGTTGGCAGGAGAATCTAGGGAAGGGCAAGGACGACAACCTGCTCATCCTGATGGCGTTCATCCTCGCGTTGAGCGTTGGGAACCACCTGATGGCATTCCTCGCGGCACCCGCGATCGGACTGTTCATCTTGTACGTACATCCCAAGACGCTTCTCAATTGGCGGCTGTACGCGGCGAGCATCGTCGCGGCGATCGTCGGGCTCTCGATCCACCTCTACCTCCCGATCCGTTCGGGGTTGGGACCGGTGATCAACGAGGCGGCCCCGACTTGTCCGGACATTCAGTCCGCCATCGGCGCGGTCGTCACCTATGGAAAGTCCGGGTGCGTGGCGCTCTCGGAGGCGCTCAACCGCACGCAGTACCTGAAGCCTCCCTTGGTGCCGCGCCAAGCGCCCCTCGGCTCGCAGCTCACGAACTACCTGCAGTACTTCGACTGGCAGTGGGCTCGTTCACTGGCCGGGGACAGCCCGGTGTTTCCTCGCGTGCGCCTCCCCTTCACCATGCTGTTCACCGGGCTGGGAGTCTGGGGCGCCGTCGAGCACTTCCGTCGAGACAAGGCAAGCTTCCTCTACGTGGCCACGCTCTTCGGGACAATCTCCTTCGCCCTCATCTACTACCTCAACTTCAAGTACGGCTACTCGCTGCTCGCGCCGGTCCAGGACCGCGCGCTCCACGAGGTTCGGGAGCGCGACTACTTCTTCGTGGTGAGCTTTTCGGTCTGGGGTCTCTGGGCCGGGATGGGCGTCGCTACGCTCTGGCGTGAGGCGGCGGTGGAAGCGAAGACCACGTTGGCGAAGGCGAGTCCGATCCTCGCGCTCGCCTTCATCCCGCTCGTTCTCAACTGGGGCTGGGCTACGCGCGACTACGATTATGCTGCGCGTGATTGGGCCTACAACCTTCTCCAGAGCGTCGAGCCGTATGCGGTCCTCTTCACCAACGGCGACAACGACACTTTCCCGCTCTGGTACCTGCAGGAGGTCGAGGGCATTCGGCGCGACGTGACGGTGATCGTGACCTCGTATCTGAACACGCCCTGGTACACGAAACAGCTGAAGCGACTGACGGAGCCGTGCCCAGAGGGCACGGATCCGTCTTCCGACTGGACCGTGATCCAGTGCCAACGGCCCTACACCTTCGAAAACACACCCGCCGCGTACGTCACGGACCCATCGCTGGCCGGGGAGAAGACGCCGATCGTCGTGGACGAGATCTCGGCGCCGACAAAGTCGATCATGCCCCTCTCCGACGAGCAAATCGAGGAAGCGGCGCTCGGATACGCCCGGGTCGATCAGGACGTGGTGATCCAGATCGGCGGCGTGAGCGCCAACATTCCGGGTGGACAGTACCTCTCACCTTGGCAGCGCTTCGCGCTGACTCTGATGGTCGAGTCGATCGACGATCGACCCATCTACTTCGCCTCGTCGGGGAATGCGGCTTTCTCGCTTGGCGTCGAGCCGTACCTCGTCCGCCAAGGACTGGCCTTCAAGCTGAACAACGGTCCGCCGGACCAGGAGGCAGACCGGTTTACCTCGCTCGAAGAGTCCACCTTCTCCGGGGTGACAGGCTCCTGGATCGACCTGGATCGGACCCGTCACCTGCTCGAGAACGTCTTCGTCCATCGGGGTGGCATCCCCGACGAGTGGGGCCACTGGCCCGACGTCGCGACGATCGGCATTCCCAACTACTACGCGTGGGCGTACCTGGGGCTCGTCCAGGCCGCCATCCAGACAGGCGACACAGAGTCGCTCGACCGCTTCCGCGCTCGCGCGGAGGCGTGGTCCCTGCTGGGCAACTAGAGCTCGACGAGCACGCCCAGGTCCTCGCGCTGGGCGACCGCGTAGACCCGGGCCGCAACGGCCACGTCCTGCGCCGCGTTGCCGACCGACTTGAAGAAGGTGATCTCGTCCTCGGTGGTCCGACCAGCCGCTCGTCCAACGATCACGTCGCCGATCTCCGCGGCCATGACCGAGGCGTCCGCGACTCCGTCGGCGATGGGCCCTGCAATGTCCCCGGTCTCAGCAAGGACCGCTTCTCGCTGGTCCACGATGACCCTTGCCCGCAGGAGGAGGTCGGTGTCCACCTCCCGCATGTCGGTCGTATAAGAGCCCACACCGGTGACGTGCGTCCCCGGCTGGACGCTAGCCCCGGGGAAGACCGGAGTCGAGCTGCTGGTCGCCGCAATGACGATGTCGGCGCCATCGAGCGCCGCCTCAGGGTCGTCGACCCGTTCCGCCTCGATCCCAGCCAGCTCCCCGATCAGCTCGTCCGCGCTCTGGCCGCTCCGAGACACGACCCGGACCGCCGTGATGTCTCGCACGCAGCGCACGGCCTCGAGTTGGGTCCTGGCCTGGACTCCCGCCCCGAAGAGCGCCACGGTCGAGGCGTCTGAGCGCGCCAGCAGGTCGGCGGCCAACCCACCGACCGCCCCGGTCCGTAGAGCGGTAAGCCACGTTCCGTCCATGAGCGCCAGCGGACGCCCAGTGATCGGTTCGATCGCGAGAATGACACCGTGGATCGCGGGCAGGCCGACCTCCGAGTTGCCCGGATTCACCGACACGATCTTCGCCGCCACGCGATCGGGAGCCTCTAGATGCGCGGGCATGAACAGGCTCACACCGTACTCCGTTTCCAGGGCGAGTCGGAGCGGAACGTGCGCTCGGCCCTCGGCGAGGGCACCGAAGGCGTCACGCATGGCGTCGATCGCCGCGGGCATGTCGATCGCGGAACGGACGTCGGCCGCGGAGAGAATTCTGATTTGCATGACGGTCGAATCGGCTGCAGAGTTGCGGTCGGCCACCGGCGGGGTCGTCCGGGGCCTGCGAGTGCGCAATGATAGGCCTCCCGTGACCCGAGGACACCGTGTGACCCAATCGGATCGCGACATCGTCATCGTCGGTGCCGGCGCCTTCGGGGCGGCGGCAGCGGTCGAGCTCGCACACAGGGGGTGGAGGGTCTCGCTCGTCGATCGCGGACCCCTTCCTCATCCGGACGCGTCGTCGACGGACGTCAGCAAGATGGTCCGCATGGACTACGGCTCGGACGTCTTCTACCACGAGCTGGCCGAAGCGTCGCTGGATGAGTGGGAACGGTGGAACACGGACACTGAACGCCCTCTGTATCACCCGGAGGGATTCCTCGTCCTCTCCGTGGA
>JAOTVA010000076.1 GCA_029863645.1 Gemmatimonadota bacterium | reverse complement strand
TTTATGCCAGGTGAGGCGCGTCAGTTGGCCGATCACTGATCGCGGCCCTCGCCCGGATCGTAGACGCGCGGCCTGCTTCCGAGGGGTGTGTCCGTTTGCAGCAACGGCCCATCAAAGTCCTGCTTGTCGAGTCTGACGAGGCGTACGTCGACCAGCTAAGTGCCGGTTTATCGGAAGGCAACAAAGACGGCATCTCCCTCGAGAGCGTCGGCGAATTGAGCCAGGCCCTGGCCCGGCTCAGCCAGGGTGGCTTCGATGCGATCCTGATGTCGTTGGACCTGGCGGACAGCCAGGGCATGGTGACCTTCGACCGGGCTTATGCGTTCGCTCCCGATGTGCCGATCGTCGTCCTCACGGACGAGCCCGACGAGGAGGCGGCCGTCACAACCGTTCAGGGCGGGGCGCAGGACTATCTGGTCAAGGCCGAGATCTCTCCCGCAATGCTGGTGCGCTCCTTACGGCACGCCATCGAACGCCATCGCCTGTTTTCGGCTTTGCGCAGCCTCTCGCTCATCGACGACCTGACGGGCTTGTACAACCGGCGTGGGTTCAGCGACCTGGGCGAGCAGTACCTCAAGCTCGCGAGGCGGTCTGGGCGGGGCGTGACGATGGTCTACTTGGACCTGGACCGCTTCAAGACCATCAACGACACGCTGGGACATCACGTCGGCGATCGCGCCTTGCTCAAGGTGGCTGATATCTTGCGCGCGACCTTTCGTCGGTCGGACATCATCGCCCGACTCGGGGGCGACGAATTTGGCGTCCTCGCTCTCAAGGCCGCCGACGAAAGCTCCGAGCTGCTCGTCGAGCGGCTGCGGGAGAGCATCGTGGACTTCAACGAGTCCAGCCCCGAGCCGTATCAATTGTCGATCAGCGTCGGGATGTCGCACCACGATGACGACATGAGGGTCCGGCTCGAAGACATGGTTGCAGAAGCCGACAGCGCGATGTACCGAGAGAAGCATGGAAAGCGCGCTGCGGCATTGAGGGAACGATGAGCGACGACACGTCTCCCATCGAAACCCCGGAGGTTGAGGCCCCAACGGATGAGGTCGAGGCACCCGTGCAGGCCAAAGGCGCGGTCCACTGGCTGGTGCGGATCGCGGAACGCGCCGGCTACGCCGACCAGGAGCGTCCCGAGCTCACGCCTGGCTCGCGTGCCCCCGAAGCCTGGACGGCGGTAACCAGGACATACGACATCACGGATACCCAGCTTTCTGAGCTCGTCGCGGAGTACTTCCGGCTGGAAGTCGCCGACATGAACATCGCCGATCCGAATGCGGCGCTCCTGATTCCGGAAACGATGGCGAGGAAGCACCTCATCTTCCCGCTGTTCGAGGATGACCGTCAGCTGGTGGTCGCCACGTGCGATCCGACGAATGTCGAGGCGGAGCGTGCCCTGGGGTTCAGTACCGGTCGCACCCCGCACTTCCAGGTTGCCGCGCCGCGCATCATTCAGGACGCCTTGGACCACCGCTTCTCCCCAGAGAAAGCGGTCGACGCGCTACTGGGTGGGCTCGCCGACGACGTCAGCGAAGACGCCGTCAAACTGGTCGAGGAGATGGGCCCCGAGTCCATTTCCGAAGACGACGTTCGGGCCACACCGGTGGTCAAACTCACGAACCTCATCATCCGTGACGCGATCACTCAAGGCGCGAGCGACATCCACATCGAGCCGGGGCGTAAGCTGGGCGCCGTCCGCTACCGCGTCGATGGTGTGCTGCGGAAGCACATGGATCTGCCGATGCAGGCGCTCAACCGGATCATCTCCCGCATAAAGGTCCTGTCCAAACTCGACATCGCTGACCGGCTGCGACCGCAGGACGGAAAGGCGCGCGTCCAGGTGCGGGGCAGGGCTTACGATTTGCGCGTGTCCACGATTCCGGCGGGCGGTGCCGAGAAGTGCGTCATGCGCGTGCTGGACTCGAGCGCCGCCATGACGCTCGACGAGCTCGAGATTCCCGCTCATGAGCTCCAGCGGCTGAGAGGGCTCCTCACCCATCGCAGCGGCATCGTCGTCGTGACGGGACCCACGGGGTCGGGAAAGACCACGACGCTCTACGGCGCGCTGAGGGAATTGGCCGACGGGCGCGTCAACATCATGACCGTTGAGGATCCCATCGAGTACGAGCTCCCCGGAATCACGCAGACTCAGGTGCAGACCAAGCAGGGCATGACGTTCGCTGGTGCGCTGCGGGCCATGCTCCGTCAGGACCCCGACGTGATTCTGGTGGGTGAGATCCGCGACAAGGAGACGGCGCTCACGGCGGCGCAGGCCGCCATGACCGGTCACCTCGTGCTCACCACGGTTCACGCGAACGATGCCGTGAGCTCCATCGCCCGCTTGGCCGACATGGGCCTCCAATACAGCACCATCGCCCAGACCCTTCGAGGCGCGATCGCCCAGCGGCTGTTGCGTCGCGTCTGTTCCCAGTGTGCCGAGCCCGTGCGCGGGCAACTCACCCCGGACGAGCAGCGCCTCACGGACCGCCACGGCACGGAGCCGCTCGTGCGCGCAGTCGGATGCCCTGAGTGTGGGTTCACCGGATATCGGGGACGCCTACCCGCGAACGAGGTGATGGTGGGCGGGCCGCGGCTCCAACAGGCCATCGAGCAACGCAAAGGTTGGGCGACGCTCAGCCGCGTTGCCGGGCAGGGCGGTATGCGGACGCTCCACGAAGTCGGCCTGGAGTGGGTCACCCAGGGAAAAACGACGCTCGTCGAGGTCGAACGCGTCTTGGGCCAGGGCCTCGAGGAAGACGCCATCGAAGTCGCGAAGGGTCCGCCGCGCATTTTGCTCGTCGACGACGACGAGGATGCGCGACTCATGATCCGAGGGTTGCTCGAGAAGGACGGATTCGAGGTTCAAGACGCCGAGGATGGCCACAAGGCCCTCGACATCCTCAAAACCGATCGGGACTTCCAGCTGATCGTCCTCGACCTGGCGATGCCGGGCCTCGACGGCCGGGACGTACTTCAACACCTTCGTGGCTCGGCCGACACGGCCGCGTTGCCGGTGCTCATCCGGACGGCCACGGGCAGTGATGTGATCGAAGCCGAGCTACTCGAGCTGGGTGCCGATGATTACGTCGACAAGTCGGTCGACGCTGACCGCTTCATGGCGCGGGTACGAGCGGTCCTTCGACGCGCCGTCTAACCTGACATTCCCCATTTCGAGATAAGACGCATGTTCCGAGCCCTCGGGCTTTTCGCGGTCGCATTGCTCCTTCTCGTTCCGACCCAATCGGCGGCTCAGCTGCAGGTCTCGGGCCGGGGCGCCACGTTGACCCTCGGTGGTCTCCTCCAGCCGCAGTACACGGCATCGTCCGTCGAGTCGGCGGACAACGACTTCATGGTCAGGCGCGCGCGTCTGCGCGCCGAAGTCATGGTGAACGACTTCATCGGCGGACGCGTGCTCACCGAGTTCGGGGGGGGCTCCGGTATCATCTTGGATGCCTATATGAGCCTGGCCTTCTCGGAGGGCTTCAACCTGTCGGTTGGCCAGTTCAAGCGTGCGTTCGACATCTTCGAGCTGCCGAGTCCTGGAGACCTCCCAGAGATCGAGCGGGACGGTCGCATCGAGGGCTACGCTCCCTGCGCATCGGTCGGGTCTATCTGCTCGTTCAGCCGCCTGACGGAGGGACTGTCGTTCGCTGGTCGTGACATCGGTGTGCGCGTGGACGGGTCTTCGGGGGCGCTGTCGTACCTCGCGACGCTGACGAACGGCACAGGCCTCAACACTTCCGACCAGAACGACAGGAAATCCTTGTCGGGCCGTGTCACCTACGCCGTGAACGAGGACGTGAGTGTTTCGGGCCAGCTCGGGCTGCACGACTACGTCGATCCGTCCGGGAATGCGACGGCGGTGGGTTTCGGCGGTGAAGTCGAGGTCGGTACATGGCGCGACGGACTGCACGTGCGGGGAGCCGTGGTGACAGGAGACAACTGGCGCGACCTGACTCCGGTGACGTTCGATCCGGCGACGTTCCTGACCTTCCAGGGCATCGTCACGTACTACTATCCCATGGACAGCGACCGACTTGTCGGCGTCGAGCCACTGGCGCGGTTGAGCTTTGGCGACCCTAACACGGACACGGACGGCGACGGCGGGGTCCTCATAACCCCCGGCGTCATGTTCTACATCAATGGCAGAACCCGCATCGGCGCGAACCTGGACATCTACTCTCCGCAGACGGGTGACAAGGAGTTCTCGTTGGGTGGCCAGACCACGTTCTACTTCTGAGACAGGGGCGCAGGAGCTGATCGAGACCAACCTGTCACGCGGTCGTAACGGACCGGTAACGCGCGGTCTCTCTCGCTTGAAGTGGCGTCACGAGTCAGTAACGTTGCGTGTCGCCTACTTCTACGAGAGAAGAAATCATGCTTCGACGTCTCGCTCGCCTCTTGGCCGTCTTCGCGTTGGTCCTGCCTTTGCCACTGAGCGCCCAGCTCGAGGTTTCTGGGCGGGGCGCCGATTTGCGCATCGGCGGACGCGTCCACTCGCAATATTCGGTTTCGTCCATCGACGCGGCCACGAGTGACTTCTTCATTCGGCGCGCACGCCTCAATGTGGACGTCGCGGTTAACGACTTCTTGAGTGGACGCGTCCAACCCGAGTTTTCGGGTGGCAGCGCGTCGGTCCTGGACGCGTACGCTCAGCTGGACTTCTCGCCGGGCTTTCGGATTGCGGTCGGACAGTTCAAGCGCTCCTTCGACATCTTCGAGTTGGCCAGCTCGACGGACCTGTCACTCATCGAGCGGGACGGACGCATCGAGGGCTACGGGGTCTGCTCCGGTGTCGGCTCGGTATGCTCCTATAGCCGGCTCACCGAGGCGCTCGACTTCGCCGGCCGTGACCAGGGCGTCCGTGTCGAAGGCTCGTCCGGACAGCTGAGCTACCAGGCCACGCTTACCAACGGCACCGGCCTCAACACATCAGACGAGAACGACAGGAAGTCCGTGGCGGGCCGCGTGACCCTCGACATCAACGAGAACGTGCGGGCTTCGGGCCAGCTCGCCCTCCACGACTACGTGGACCCTGCGGCGGACAACGCGACCGCTGTGGCCTTCGGCGGCGATGTGGAGATCGGCACGTGGCGGGACGGCCTCCTGGTGCAGGCTGGGCTCATCATCGGGGACAACTGGGAACTCGATCCGGTCACCTCGGGTCCGCCGAGCTTCCTCGCCCTCCAGGGCGTCGCGTCCTACTACGTCCCCGTGGACGGCGAGCGCGTCGTGGGGATCGAGCCGCTGGCCCGGATCAGCTATGGCGACCCGGACACGGACACTAACGACGACAACGGGCTCCTCATTACCCCGGGCTTCATGGTGTACATCATGGGCCGAAGCAAAATCGGCGCGAACTTCGACATCTACTCGCCGGCGACGGGGGACAAGGAGTTCTCGTTCAAGATCCAGAGCTTCCTGTACTTCTAGGATCTCCGGGGCGGTCGCGGAGTAGAGTCCTTCGATTGACACCACTTTGAGGCCGCGGCAGCTTTCACAGCTGCCGTAAAAGGCGCGGGGGCAAGCAGGTCCCCCCGGCCCTCTCGGCTCGTCTCGCTGAACCCAAGTGTTACATGTTCAAGACCGTTCAGGGCCGCCTGATCACCATCGTAGTCCTCCTTGTCGTGGCGGGCTGGCAGCTCTATGCGCACCGCCAGGAGACAGGTGACTGGCTGAAGCTCGGCCTCGACCTCCAGGGCGGCATGCACCTCGTGCTCGAGGTGGACGACCCCGACGGCACGATGTCGGCCGAGGCCAAGGCCGACATGATCGACCGCGTCGATCAGATCATCCGCACGCGTATCGACGAATTCGGTGTCGAGGAGCCGCTCATCCAGCAGGTCGGGGGTGAGCGCCTCATCGTGGAGCTCGCGGGCATCACGGATGAGGACCAGGCGAAGAGCATCGTCACCCGCAACGCCTTCCTCGAGTTCAAGCTCGTCCTGCCCGGTGGGGAGATGGAAGGCGCACTCCCGCGAATCGACCGCCGGATCGTCGCCGCGCTCGGGGTGGACTCGATTCGCGCCATGGGCCGCGACGTGACGAACCGCACCTCGCAAATGGAGGAGATCCTGTTCGGTGGCCCCGACACGACGGCCACGGACAGCCTTTCGCAGGCGGCTGCGGATAGCGCGGAGGCCGCGGCCAACGCGCTGCAGCCCTTCTCCTCTCTCCTGTTCCGCGGGGACATCCCCGGTTCCTACCTGGTCGACGCAGAGGACGCGGCGATCGCTCGCTACTTCCTCAGCATGCCCGAGGTGCAGTCGACCTTGCCGCGTAACGAGGCATTGCACTGGGGCGGAGACATCGTCCAGCAGGGGGTGCGAAGCTATGAGCAGCTCTACGTGCTTACGGCGGAGCCCTTCCTGACGGGTGACCAGTTGATCGACGCAGTCGCGCAGCGGGACGCGCAGTTCAATCAGTCCGTGGTGACGTTCGAGCTCAGTCGTGTCGGGGGTCGCCGTTTCGGGGACTTCAGTGGTCGCAACGTGGGCAACAATCTGGCCATCGTGCTCGACGGACAGGTGATGAGCGCCCCGGTCCTCCGTGACCGCATCGGCGCCCGCGGCCAGATCGAAATGGGCGCTGGTACCCCGCTCGAGGAAGCTCGCCAGCTCGCCCTTGTTCTGAGGGCCGGTGCGCTGCCGGCGCGCATCAACATCATCGAGGAGCGGACGGTTGGCCCGTCGCTCGGCCAAGACTCCATCGACCAGGGTCAGATGGCCGGCATCGTCGGGATCATCCTGGTCGTCGGAATCATGCTGATCTACTACCGCATGGCCGGCCTGATCGCCGTCGGCGCGCTCGCCTTCTACATGATGCTCGTGCTCGGTGGGCTCGCGGCCTTCGACGCCACGCTGACGGTGCCGGGCATCGCGGGCATCATCCTGTCGGTCGGTATGGCCGTGGATGCGAACGTGCTGATCTTCGAGCGAATACGAGAAGAGCTGGCCGCCGGGCGGGCCACGCGAACCGCGGTCGACGAAGGGTTCCAGCATGCGCTGTCCGCCATCGTCGACTCGAACATCACCACCCTGTTCACGGCGCTCATCCTGTACAGCTTCGGAACAGGCCCGGTCCGTGGATTCGCGGTCACGCTCGCAATCGGAATCATCGCCTCGTTCGTATCCGCGCTTTATGTCACCCGAACCCTCTTCCTCGTCTATCTGTCGGGGAAGAAGGCGTCGGACCCGATCAGCATCTAGGGCACAAACATGCGACTGTTTCAAGACGCCTCGTACAAGTTCATTGAGAAGCGCCAGACGGCTTATGTGGTCTCTGCCGTGGTGCTTTTGGTGGGTATCGGAGCGATGGTGTTCAACGTCGCCACGCTCGGGTCCTGGCTGCGCTACGGGGTCGACTTCACGGGCGGCTCGCTCGTCCAGGTGCAGTTCCAGGACGATGTCACTGTGGAAGAGGTGCGCGCGGCGTTGGGCGGAGTCGACATCACGCGCTTCGGTGACGTCGATCTGCACGAGTTCGTGATCCGCGCGCCGGTCGACGAGGAGAGTTCGATCTCGGAGGTCGCTGACCAAATCGAGGCGCGGGTCGCCTCGGGACTGCCAGGGCGCCCGTTCGAGGTCGTACGGACCGAGCTGGTGGGCGCGAAGGTCGGAGGTGAGCTGCAGACCAAAGCGCTGCTTGCCATCCTCTTCTCGTTCGCGCTGACCCTGATCTACCTGGCGTTCCGCTTCGAGTTGCGCTTCGGCCTCGCGGCGGTGATCGCGACGGCACACGACATCATGATCACGCTGGGCTTCTTGGCGCTGTTCCGGGTCGAAATCGCCCTGCCGACGGTGGCCGCGATCCTGACCATTCTCGGTTACTCGCTGAACGACACCATCGTCGTGTTCGATCGCATCCGCGAGAACATGGGAATGAAGGGCGCTCGCAAGCGTGACCCCGTCGAACTCGTGAACCAGTCGATCAACGAAACGTTGCCGCGTACCGTGCTCACGTCGGGCACGACCCTGGCGGTGCTCGTAGCGCTCCTCATCCTTGGTGGGGCCGTGATTCGCGACTTCACCATCGTGCTCATCCTGGGGGTCCTGATCGGGACCTACTCCTCGATCTTCGTCGCATCTCCCGCGCTCATCGAAATCCAGAAGCGTTGGGGCATCGGCAGGAGCGGAGAGAAGAAGAAGCGTATCGAGCCCGCGACGGTGTGACCGAGTATTTCGACAGCCACTGTCATCTGACCGACGCCGCCTTCCGGGAAGACCGGGAGGCGGTGTTGTTTAGGGCCTCCGAACGGGGCGTCACCCGGTTGGTCACGATCGCTTCCGACGTCTCCGACGCCGCCGCGGCGGTGGAGCTCGCATCAGAGCGCGATGGGATGTGGTGCACGGCTGGGGTCCACCCGCATGAGGCCGGCAAGGCCGGGCCGACCGACCTGGAGCGCATCAGGGAGCTCGCGGTGGAGAACGCCGCAGTCGTGGCGATCGGTGAGACGGGCCTCGACTTCCACTACGACCATTCCCCGAGGACCGTACAGATCGACCTGTTCGAGGGTCACCTCGCCCTGGGCGCGGAGACGGACCTGCCCGTGGTCGTGCACGCACGCGAGGCTGATGAGGAGATCGCAGCGGCCTTACGATCGATGCCCTCGGGAACCCGGGGCGTGCTGCACTGCTTCACCGGGGGCGCTCGGGCCTTCGAGGAGGCGATGGCTGCCGGATGGTACGTGTCGTTCTCGGGGATCGCCGCGTTCAAGAGCTTCGAGGCGGTCGACCTGTTGCGCGAGGTGCCGGCGGACCGGCTACTCGTCGAGACGGACTCGCCCTATCTCGCGCCGCCACCGCATCGGGGCCGGCGGAACGAGCCAGCCTACGTCGTCGAGGTCGTTGAGGCCGTCTCGCGGCACCTGGACGTCGAGGCGACCGACCTGGCCCGTGCCGCAACGGAGAACGCGTGCCGTTTCTACGGGGTAGGGTAGCGGTGCTATCCGGGACACACAGAGCTGACCGTCCATGACCCGCCGCATCCGAGTCCTCCCCGACGCTGTCGCGAATCAAATCGCGGCGGGTGAGGCCGTCGAGCGACCCGCGTCGGTGGTGAAGGAGCTCGTGGAGAATGCCCTGGACGCCGGCGCCACCCGCGTCGAAGTGGCCGTGGAACGAGGCGGCAAGCGGCTCATTCGCGTGAGCGACGACGGCGTGGGGATGGGCCGGGAGGACGCGCTGCTTTGTTTCGACAGGCACGCGACGAGCAAGATCGTCGAGGCCTCCGACCTGGTGTCCGTGAAGACCTTCGGCTTTCGTGGCGAGGCGCTCCCGTCCATCGCATCCGTCGCACGCGTGGTCCTCGAGACGTTCGACGGGGTCGGCGACGCGGGGACACGAGTCAAGATCGACGGCGGCCGCATCACGCAGGTCGACGACTTTCCGAGGCAGCGCGGCACCACGGTCGAGGTGCGCAACCTGTTCTTCAACGCCCCCGTGCGGGCCAAGTTCTTGAAGTCGGTCGCCCCGGAGACGCGAGCCATTAGCGAGACGCTCACGGGCCTGGCTCTCGCCAATCCGCGAGTCGCGTTCTCCCTGAAGTCTGACACCCGCTCGCTGCTCGAGCTGGAGGGGGTCGACGACCCGGCCCACAGGGTGGCTCAACTCTGGGGGGGCGAGCAAGCGGGCACGCTCATTTCTGCTGACAGCTCGGAGGGCGGCTTCGACATCCACGGCCTCGTCCAGCGCCCCGACGCCGCCAAGCCCGGCGTGCGCAGGAGCTACCTCTTCGTGAACGGGCGTCCGTTCCGGGGAGCCGCGCTCCTCAAGGCGGCCGACCGAGGGTACCGGACCACGATTCCCGCCGGTTCGCGCCCGTGGCTCTTCCTGTACCTCCGCATCCCGGGCGACGACGTGGACGTCAACGTGCACCCGACCAAGGCCGAAGTGCGCTTCCGCGACCACAACAAGATCGAAGCGCTCATCGAGGATACGGTCCGGAGCGCCTTGGACGGCCCGGAGAGTTCGGCGACGTTCGACACGCATCTAGGGTCACTGCCGCTTGTCGTGCGCGAGCGGTCGGAAAAAGCGCCCTCAGGCGGAGCGCCCGACGATCAGATGGCGCTCTTCATGTCGGGCCTGGATCCGGCTCCTGGGGTCGAGGGTGAGGCGACGATCGTCCCGACCGACCTGGGCGCCAGCCGCCCGCGCCTGTGGCAGGTGATGAACACGTATGTGCTCGCCGAGACCCGGGACGGATTGCTTGTCGTGGATCAACATTCAGCCCATGAGCGCATCCTCTATCAACGACTCATGGACGCGTTCGAGCGGGGCGGCGAGCACGGCCAGCGGCTGCTCTTTCCGCTGACCATCCGCTTGAGTGCCGCGGAAGTCGAGTGCATCGGGGACCTCTCCAGCTTGTTGGGCCGTGCCGGCTTCGAGGTCGAAGAGTTTGGGGGCGATACGGTCATCGTGCAGGCCGTTCCGAACCCGCATCCGTACTTCGACGCGGAGCGGGCGTTCCGTGAAATGGTGCAGGAGCTCACGCATGGTTCCGACCTCGTTCGCTCGGCCCGGAACCAGCACGAGCGCATCGCGATGACTTTTGCGTGCAAGAGCGCGATCAAGGCCGGACAGCGTCTCTCGCAACCGGAGATGCAGGAGCTGTTCGACCAACTCTTCGCCACCGAGCTGCCGCACCATGACGTACATGGCCGCCCCACGGTCGTGCGCCTATCGGCTGCCGAGCTCGCGCGTAAGTTCGGCCGCTCGTGAGCGACCCCACCCCTCAGTTCCTGGCGGTCACGGGTCCGACGGCGTCAGGGAAGACCGACCTCTCGCTGTCACTCGCGGAGCGGCTGCCGGTCGAGGTGATCTCCATGGACTCGCGTCAGGTCTACAGCGGCATGGATGTGGGAACGGACAAGGTTGGCCGGGCCGCTCAGAGAGCCGTCCCGCACCACGGGCTGGACGTCATCTCGCCAGACGAGCGCTACTCGGCCGGGCACTTCGCGCGTGATGTACGTCGGTGGATCCCCGAGATCGCTGGCCGGGGGAACGTGCCGCTCCTCGTGGGGGGCACAGGCTTCTTCCTGCGAGCCGTGATGGATCCGGTCTTCGCCGAGCCCGAGCTGGACGTTGCCCGACTCGAGAAGCTGCGCGCCTTCCTGGGCCGCCAGGACCGGGAGCGCCTCGAGCGCTGGGTGTCGATACTGGATCCGGACCGGGCGCCGGTCGCCATCGAAGGCGGACCCCAGCGCATGGGGCGTACGATCGAGGTCGCGCTCCTCTCGGGCCGGCCCCTTTCTTGGTGGCACCGTGAGGCGCCGGCCGAAGCCGACGGGGTCCCAGGGCTCGTCGTGGTGCTCGAGCTGTCGAAGGAAGAGATGGACCGGCGCATCGACGAACGGGTCTCGGGCATGGTGGATCGGGGTCTCGTCGAAGAGGTTCAGGGCCTCCTAGAGGCCGGATACACCGTGACATCACCTGGCATGAGCGGCACCGGGTACCGGGAGATCGCGCGATTCCTGGCGGGCGAGGTCACGCTCGAGGGTGCGATGGACGACGTGCGCCACAACACTCGGCGGTATGCCAGGCGTCAACTGACGTGGTTCCGTAATCAGATGCCCGAGTCGGCAGTGCGGGTCGATGCGACGGAGCCCGTGGAGGTTCAAAGAGACCAAGTGCTCGCAGCGTGGGTAGCCTCCGGCGGCCGAGCGCCCGCGCGAGACGCGATCAACCAAGAGGTGGGGACGTGAAGATCGGCATCACCTGTTATCCGACGTATGGCGGGTCGGGAGCGGTCGCCACGGAGCTGGGCCTGGCTTTGGCGGAGCGGGGCCACGAGGTGCACTTCGTGACCTATGCGCAGCCGTTCCGGCTTGTCGGTCTACACGACCGCGTGTCCTTCCACGAAGTGGAAATGGAGGACTATCCCCTCTTCGAGCACCCACCCTACTCGTTGGCGCTTGCGGTGGCCCTGCACGATGTGGTGAGGCGGGAGGGACTCGACCTCGTGCACATGCACTACGCCATTCCCCATGCCGCATCAGCGTTCTTGGCGAAGCAGATGCTCGCCGAGGAGCGGCCGCTCAAGATCGTGACTACGCTGCACGGAACTGACATCACGCTCGTCGGCCTGCACCCCTCGTTCCACGCGATCACGCGCTTCTCGATCCTGCAGTCGGACGGCATCACCGCGGTCTCTTCGTGGCTCAAGGACCAGACCGTACGCGACTTCACCGTGCCGGACGACCGCATCGACGTCATTCCCAATTTCGTCGACCCCCGCACGTGGCGTCCCAATCGCGAGCCGTGTCATCGGTCCAAGCTGGCCGAGAAGGGCCAGAAGATCGTCATGCACGTCTCCAACTACCGGCCGGTGAAGCGGGCGCAGGATGTCGTGGAAATCTTCGCCAAGATCAGGGAGACCGTGCCTGCCCGTCTCGTGCTCGTTGGCGACGGACCGGACCGGCCCCGTGCGCTGGCCCGGGCCGCAGAGCTGGGTCTCCGCGAGCACGTGTTGTTCGTGGGTCGGCACGCGGCGCCGGAGGAGCTTCTGTCCTGTGCGGACCTCTTCCTGCTGCCCTCCGCGTCCGAGTCCTTCGGTTTGGCCGCCCTGGAGGCGATGGCGTGCGGCGCGCCGGTCGTCACCTCCACCACGGGCGGACTGCCAGAGGTCGTCGAAGACGGCGTATCCGGCCACACCTTCCCCGTCGGGGAATTGGACCGCATGGCCGAGGCCGGCGTGCGTATCCTCACCGACCCCGAGCACGCGAAGGCGCTTTCCGCGGCAGGGCGCAAAGTGGCCGAGGAGCGGTTCTCCATCGACGTGGTTGTACCGAAGTACGAAGCGATGTACGAGCGGGTGCTCGGCTAGCGTGCTGGGCGGCGCGTCGTGAGCCTCTGGGAGGCCGTCCTACTCGGGGTGGTCCAGGGTGCCACCGAGTTCCTGCCGGTCTCGAGCTCGGGCCACCTCGTCATGGCCGAGACAATTCTCGGCATCAGCGAATCAGGCGTGGTCTTCGAGGTGGCGGTCCACGTCGCGACGCTCTTGTCGATTCTCCTGGTCTACCGCACGCGCGTCGCGGAGCTGGTTCGTGGCGCGGTTACTGGCGACCGCGCGGCGCTGCGCTACGTCGGGCTACTCGGCGTGGCGACCGTTCCGGCCGGCCTCGTTGGGGTCCTGTGGCGCGACGCCATCGAAGGCCTCTTCGCAACGCCCATCGCCCCAGGCATCGCCTTGCTCGTCACGGGAGCCATCCTCTGGAGTAGCCGCGGGCGTGTCGCCACGGCACAGGGCACCATACCGAGCTGGGGTGCGGCCCTGCTCATTGGCGTAGCGCAGGCGTTCGCGCTGGTCCCCGGGATCTCCCGCTCGGGCTCGACGGTCGTGATGGCCCTGTGGCTGGGCATCGAGGCCCGGGAGGCCGCAGCGTTTTCGTTCCTGATGGCGGTTCCGGCCATCGCGGGGGCGGCCGTCCTGCAGATTCCTGATCTGGGTGCGGTGAACGGGCCCGAGTGGAGCGTCCTTCTGCTGGGCGGCGCTGCGGCTGCTGTGACAGGAGTGCTGGCCATTCGGACCTTCGTCAACGTGCTCGCCCGGCGCTCCTTCCACTGGTTCGCCCCCTACTGCTGGGTCGTGGGCGCGCTGTTCCTGGCCTACTTGGGACTGCGCTGAGCCGCCGCGTGACCGAGGACGCGTCGACGCACTGGTGCGGCGAGCCCACGGGGACGTGGAGGGAAGTGTGGGGCGTGCCGGCGTTCGAGGCGTACCAATGCATCGGGTCGACCAACGACCGGGCCAAGGAGCTGGCCGGCGAGCCGGGCAACCTCTTCGCGGTCGTGATCGCCGAGGAGCAGACCGGCGGGCGCGGCAGGAGGGGATCGACGTGGCACTCGCCCCGGGGCACCGGTCTATGGATGTCGGTCGTCCTGCCCAATCCCCAGGCGGCGCTCCACATCCCGCTTCTCGTGGGCCTCGCGGCCGCCGAGGCGATCCAGGACGCCCAGCCGGACCTTCGGGTCGGCATCGAGTGGCCAAACGACCTGGTCATCCGGAATCGCAAGCTCGGGGGCGTACTGTGTGAGGGGGTCGCAGGGGCGGTGGTCGCGGGCCTGGGTATCAACCTTCGCACGCCCCCAAATGGCTTTCCGGACTCCCTGAAGCTCCGCGCCACATCACTCGAAGAGATGGGTGCCAAGGCGTTGTCCCTCAGTCAGTTGGCCGGCATGATCTTACGTAGTCTCCGGGCCCGCTTGGGGGATCCGGTGCCCCACCTGAGCCCGGAAGCGTACGCCGAGATCAGGGCTCGCGACGCCTTGGCCGCCCGCCTCGTCCTCACCGAGGAGCACGGTCAGGGCGTGGCTCGTGGCATCGAGCCCGACGGGGCGCTCCTACTGGAGCGCGAGGACGGGTCTCGGGTACGCGTGGTGGCTGGCAGCGTCCGGCCGGTATAGATCTTCGGGCCACATCGCGGAGGTTCGTCGTGCAATTGGTCGTCGATGTAGGAAATACGGAGACCGTGGTCGGGCTGGCGCCAGCTGTCACGGAGCTCACCGCGCATTGGCGCATCAGCTCGGCTGTCCCGCGCACTGCAGACGAGCTGACCGTCCTGATTCGCGCGCTCCTCGCGGGCGACGGCGTCGACGCGTCACGCATCACACGAGGCGTGATCGGCTCCGTCGTGCCCTCAGTGAACCACGTCTGGACCAAGACCCTCGGACAGATCGTCTCGGGCGACGTGTACTCCGTGGGCCCGGCGTCGAAGCTTTCCATCGAGCTGGACGTCGAGGAGCCGCTTTCGGTGGGCGCGGAC
>JAOTVA010000075.1 GCA_029863645.1 Gemmatimonadota bacterium | reverse complement strand
GCGGGGTCACGAAGATGCCGGCGCCGAAGTTGGCGAGGATCTCGCCGGTGTTCCTGTCGAACTTGAAGATCGGAGCGTAGTCGTTGTTGTCGACGCAAGGCTGGCCGAAGTTGCCGCTGCAGCGCTCGTACGCCCAGACGTGGCCATCATTGGGATCGATGTCGACACCTGCGGTCGAGCCCCATTCACGGCCCGCCGGCTTGGTGCCCCAGCCGATGGTCACGTTCGGAGCCGGATTCGCGATCCCCTCGCCCGTGATCGGGTTGCCCATGGACATCTCCATGCCGGCACCACCGGTGCTCGCGGCCTCGGTGCACGCCGACAGAGCGGCAACGGAGAAGACGACCAGCGTGGACAGTAAAGCGCGCGACGATGACATCATTAAGCCTCCTACAAGGTATTCGTGCTGCGACTCTCGCCGCGGCGTCCGCGACGGTTCCTGCCGAGCGACAACATTACGGAAGGCGCCTGCCCGCGCCAGGCGAGGGCCCGAGGGGCCCATCCCTCGGGTGGCGGAGGCGCGGGCTGCGGCCCCAGGGCCGCTAGGGCCAGATACCTCTCTCTAGAGTGACCTGCGCGACTCGGTCCACCGCGACGATGAAGGCCGCCGTTCGCAGATCGATCGGCTCAAGGGGATCGCCGTCGTGGCCGAGCTCCTCGCGGCGGGCCGTGAGCACCTCGAGTGACCCGTTGACCTCGGCATGCTTGTCGATGACCCCGTCAGTAGCCTTCGTCATGATACGCTCGAGGCGGGCGTTGACGTCCTCCTCGTCCCACTGCTCGTTCCTGTTGTTCTGGACCCACTCGTAGTAGCTGACCGTCACGCCGCCGGCGTTCGCGAGGATGTCCGGAAGCACGCAGATGTCCTTCGCTCGGAAGACGGTGTCGGCCCCGGGCGTGGTCGGGCCGTTGGCGAGCTCCAGGATCAGCCGCGCCTGGACTGCGTCGGCGTTGTCGCCGCGGAGCTGATTCTCGAGCGCGGCCGGTATGAGGAGGTCGCACGAGAGCGCGAGAAGGTCTTCGTTGGTGATGTCCGTACAGCCCGCGAGTCCGGCCAGGGCTCCGGTGTCGTTCTTGTGCTCGTGAGCGAGCGCAGGGTCGATCCCGTGGGGGTTGTGGACCGCTCCTCGGGAGTCGCTCAGTGCGACGATGCGCGCTCCGGCCTCGTGGAACAGCGTTGCCGCGTGCCCGCCCGAGTTGCCGAACCCCTGAATCGCAACGCTCAGGCCGTCACAGCTCGTCGCGTCGGACAACACGCCTCTTGAGAGGGCACGCTGAGTGACGAGGAGGCCGCCGCGGGCGGTCGCCTTGTCTCGGCCGAGCGAGCCGCCGATGTGGATCGGCTTGCCGGTGACGACGCCCAGGTTGTTCTGACCGCGGTGCATCACCTCGTAGGTGTCGTAGACGAGCGCCATCGTCCGCGCATTCGTGCCGACGTCAGGTGCGGGGATATCCGTGGCCGGCCCAATGTTGTCGCCGAGCTCCGAAATGAATCGGCGGGTGATGTGCTGGAGGTCGCGCTCGCTCAGCTGCTTGGGATCGCAGACGACGCCGCCCTTCGCTCCGCCGAACGGGATCCCCACCACCGCGCACTTCCACGTCATCCAAGACGCAAGCGCTCGCACCTCGTCGGGCGTGACGTCAGGGTGGTATCGGATCCCCCCTTTGCCGGGTCCGCGTGCTCGGCTATGGACGGCGCGGTAGCCGACGAAGTTGTGTACTTCGCCTGAGCTCGTCGCGATCGGGAACTCGACCGTGATCAGCTTGTCGGGGCGCTTGAGAAACTCGAAGACCCCCGGCTCCAACTCGGGCAGGTAGCGGGCCGCGACGTCGCATTGTCGCTGTGCGATGACGAACGGGTTGAGTTCTTCAGCGTTCATGCGGCTACCGCCTGCCCGACTGTGGGGTCTCTAAGGGTGACCAAGAAGAAGGGGCCCGAGGACATCAAGCAGCGACCTCTTTCACCGTGAGCGGCTCAATCCGGAACGTCTCGAACGGCATGTCCACCCCAGCCGTCGTCAGCGCCGCAAAGACCGCCTCGCGCAGCACAGGCCTGGCCTCGAGGTGACGGCGCTCGTCCTCGAGCCATGCTCTGAGTTCTAGGCAGACGTTGTAGTCATTGAGCTGCTTCACCACCACTACCGGGGAGGGCGTCTTCATATAGCCAGGGGTGTCGCGTACGAGGTCGAGCAGGATCTCACGCACCGCCGGAATGTCCGAGTCTACCGCGACGGTAACTGGAATTTCGATTCGTAAATGGGGCGCGTTGGTGTACGAGGCAACGGTGGTGTTGATGATTTCCGTGTTGGGGACCGCCAGCATCCGGCCGTCCGGGGTAACGACGCGGGTCGAGCGCAGCGTGATCCGTTCGACTCGGCCGTAGGACGGCCCGACCTCGACGAGGTCTCCAATGACGAAAGGACGGTCCCAATATATCAATAGTCCGGAGATCAGATTCGACAGCGCGTCCCGCGCGGCGAAGCCGAGGGTCAGGCCGGCGATCCCGAGCGAGGTAAGGAGCGACGCGGTATTCACGCCGATGGCGGCAAGGGCGTTCACGGCGGCGAGCGTAAGGACGGCGAACTTCAGGACCGTCAGCGTGAAGTCTCGGCTCGTCGCGTCCACTTCGAGCCGACGTGTTACGATGCGGGCGATCGAGTCGAGCACACGCCACGCCGCGTAGTAGGCCAGGAAGGTGATCGCCCCGATCACGACGTTCGCGACCAAGTCGGCGGCTACGGTGCCGAGGGCTTGAGGCTCGAACAGGATGGCGAGGCGGGCGACAATGCTTTCGAAGAATTGGCTCATGTTAGGACTCCGTGGGTGTTAGCCCCGGCCTGCCGAGGCCGGGACGTGCTTGGTATGCTATTCGATGCCGACTACCTCTGACTGCCTCATGTTCGTGTACGGCACGCTCCGTAAGGACGTCCGTGGACAGGCCCTTTCTCCCCTTTGTCGTGACTGGGTCTTCAGGGGTTACGGAAGTGTACTGGGGGCACTCTACGACTTCGGGGCGTACCCCGGTGCTGTCCCCTCCCAACCGCCGGGTGCCCGGATTCGGGGAGAGGTCTACGAATTGGCAGACCCCGCCACGATGCTCCCGCCGATCGACCAGTATGAGGGGTGCGGCGAGGGCGACCCGCTGCCGCACGAGTTCGAACGCGAAATGGTCGAAGTCGACCTGGACGACGGAGGCCTGGTTCAGGCGTGGATCTACTGGTACCAGCCGACCCCGAACGGTCGCCGCCTGGAATCTGGAGACTACGTCCAGCGAGTTGCCGCCCGGCCTCCCGGCGAGTGACGTGCGGGTCGGTCAACCCCAAAAGGTGACCAGTCCCACCCCGACCGCGATCGCGATCGCGAACAGGATGCCAAGACGCTTGGCCATCTCACGACTTCCGAGACTCGCGGCGACTCCGAACTTGAAGACCATGTTCGACATGGCAGCAACCAGGATGACCCTCCACCCCGTAGCCTGGTCAATGACCTCCGTATCGACGAGGCGGGATGTCGACAGCGTAATCGCGTCGATGTCGGTCAGGCCGGATACCGCGGCCGTGGCAAAGAGCCCGGCGTTACCCAGCAAATCCTCGGCTGCGGCGATCGCGAAGAGCACGCCCGCGTAGAGGGCTCCGAACAACATCGCCGGCTTCAGCTCTGACGGGTTGCCCGGCTCGAGAGGACTTTCGCCCGGAGTCATCGTAGATCGCCAGGTGGCCAGAGCTGCGATCACGAAGACGGCGAGCAGGACCCCGATCGGTCCGGCTGCAACCGGCAGAAAGCCGGGGGCGACCGCGCCGATTTCCAGAAGAATCCGGATGAAGACGACGCCTGATGCGATCCAAACCACGACGGCTGCGGTGCGCGCGGTGCCCTCGAGCGTCTTCGACTGACGCGCATAGCTCATCGTGGTCGCGGTGCTGGAGATGACGCCACCGAGCACGCCGGCGAGCAACGTTCCGGCGCGCGCGCCCATGAGCCGGAAGGCCCCATATCCCAGCAGGTTGAGGCCGACGATCAGGACGACCATGAACCAGATCTGGCGCGGGTTCAGCACCTGGTAGGGTCCGTACGCCTGGTCCGGCAGCACGGGCAAGACGACCAGCCAGATCACGACGAACTGCATCACGGCTCGGACGTCGCTGTCGCTCAGGCGAGCGACCCAGTTCCTGAGTTCATCCTTGAGGTGCAGGAGCATGGCGGTCGTCGCCCCCAACACGATGGCGACCTCACGTGGGCCGACTACGACCAACGCGCCGATGAGAAACGTGAGCACGATGGCGGCCTCGGTCGTTTGGCCTGGGTCGTGCCTCCCGCTGTGAAGAAGCACCACGTTCCCGATCACCATCAGGGCGGTCACCGCCAAGAGCCCGGCGACGATGACCCAGGGCCCGCTCCCCTCCGACAGGACCGCCGCGACCGCGCCCATGACCGCCACGAGCGCAAACGTCCGCAGGCCCGCCAGTGGAGACGCGGCACGTTCCTTCTGGAGCCCGACCAGCAGGCCGAGTCCGAGGGCGATAAAGACGTCGATGAGCGTGGTGCTGAGCATCGGGCAGCTCCTACTGCTTCACGACGTCGTCGAGGTACACCGAGTTGGCTACGGCGATCACGCGATCACCCTGCTGCAAAAGAGTCTGCGTCGGCGTAATGCTTTTCAACTCGCCGCGCTCCCCGCGTATCTCCATCTCCTTGCCGATCTCGAAGGTCTTCCGGGCGTAAAAGCCGGCCAAGATGTTGCGGGTCACGTCACGGCTCCCGAGTCCGAACGCGAGTCCGAACGCCAGGGCCATGCCGGCGAGGATGGCTGCGGTCACGACCCGAATGATGTCGGTGTCGATCTGCAGCTGTCCGATCGCCATGATCCCCAGGACGAAGAGGATGAGCCCGGAGACCAGCCCGCCTAGCGACGCGCCGAACTCGATCCCAGAGTTGGTCGCCGCCTCAGCGACGGCCCGTCCGGCGAACTGAGCGGCCGCGCTGCCCAGAACGATGATGAGGAGTGCCGCGACGATGTTCGGTAGGTACGCCATGAACGCGCCGATCGCGTCGGAAATGGCGACCAGGCCCATGGAGTCAGCGGCGGTCTTCGCGAACAGGATCAGGAGCAGGTAGTACACGATCCTGGGCACGACCTTGTTGAGCGACTCCCGGATGCCCATGCGCTGGATCGTCTGGTCGATTCCGACTTTGCTGACCATGGCGTCGAAGCGGACGCGGGCCATGGCGGCGGCCAGGACTCGCTCGACGACCTTCGCCACGACCAGTGCGGCGACGACCAAGACGACTGCGAGGACGACACCAGGCGCACCCGCGATCAACGAGTCGATGACCCCTTGGAACATCGCCACTAGCTGCGTCTGGATTTGAGCGAGCATCAGTTCGTATCTCCTCGGTCCCCGTCATGGGACTCGAACAGCGAGTAGACGATTTCGAGAAACTCCACTAGGACCTGACCCATCGCGGACCAGACCAGGGTTGCCAGGTGGGAGCCGAGCGAGCGGCGTCGCACGGACCGCACGACCCGTCCGACGAACCCGAGTTCGACCGCTTCGCTGTGGTCGCGCAAAGCGTCGATGGGGTCGCCGAGGTCCTCCCCCTCCACCTCATCGGCCATCGTCAGTCCGTCTCCTGAACCACGCTAGGAGGCCGGCTCGGCGTCGAAGAGGCGACGGAATTCCTCCCGCCCTCTCTTGATCCGCATCTTGACCGACGACAGCCCGATTCCCAGTTCATCCGCGATCTCCGTGTAGGCCATGCCGTCCATGTCCCTCAGGACCAGCGGGATTCGGAGCGTGTCGCTCATCTGCAGGAGCACGGCGCCGATCCGATCCCGCGCCGCCTCGCGGTCCATGTTCTTCTCCGCCTTGGGGCCCACGCTGGCAGCGTTGGCCATCACCTCTTCGTCGACGTCCACCGTCGGCACCCGTTTCTTCGTCACGAAGTTGATGCAGTGGTTGGACTTGATGCGCTGGATCCAGGTCTCGAAGGACGAGCGGCCCTCGAAGCCAGCCAGACCGAAGTAGACCTTCACGAAGACTTCTTGAGCCAGGTCCTCCGCGTCGGCGGGCGACCCCGATATGTATCGGCAATTGGTTAAGACCTTCTTCTCGTAACGTCGGACGAGTTCCTCGAAGGGGCGGAGGTCGCTCTCGGGCGCGTTCTTCACGAGCTCGATGAGGTCTTCGTCCGAAAGGTGTGGGTCGATGCCCATGTGATCGCGCCTGCTGTTCGCTTCAGACCGCCGACGGGGCGCTAAAGTCACACGCTTCGCGATGGGGCGCGAGTCGAGAGGAGCGCGGTTCCCGACGCGGATGTGACTTTCGCGAGGGGCCCCGGTCTATCACTCCGAACAGCACGCGTTCGGTGGAGGCAGGACCCGACTCGAGGCGGTTCGATGTTGTCTAGACAAACGCTTGACACCGAGGCATGCCAAGCGATGTTGACCGGTCAATTCTCGACAAGGTTCCAACAAGCGGTTCCCTGACCTTCGGACTCGAAGGTCGTCACTCGAGACGGAGAAACGGAGAATGCTCAAGGAATTCAAGGAGTTCGCCATCAAGGGCAACATGCTCGACATGGCGGTCGGTATCATCATCGGTGCCGCCTTCGGCACTATCATCGGGTCGCTGGTGAACGATGTGATCATGCCGCCGATCGGTATGCTGATGGGCGGCGTCGACTTCAGTGAGCTGTTCATCACCCTGCAGGCCGGTACGGTCGCGGGGCCCTACGCGACACTCGCGGCGGCTCAAGAGGCCGGCGCGGTCACCATCAACTACGGCCTCTTCGTGAACGCCATCGTTTCCTTCCTGATCATCGCGTTCAGCGTGTTCATGGTGGTGCGCAGCTTCAACAAGATGAAGAAGCAGGAAGAGGCTGCGCCCGCGGCACCGCCCGCTCCGTCGGCCCAAGAGGTCCTGCTGGGCGAGATCAGGGACCTGCTGAAGAGCCGCGGCTGACCGGCAGCACTCCATACGTTTGAACGACCACAACCCTACAAGAACTGAGAGAGCATCGAGGATGACTTTACTAAATAGATACGACCGCGCCCGGGCAGCAGCGACGATAGCCTTCGCTGCCGGCCTGGCCTTGGCTGCCCCGGTGTCGGCGCAGGACGCCGGCATCGTTTGGGAGAACGCCACGGAGCTCAGCTTCGTCTCGACAGGCGGCAACAGCTCGGCGAGCACGCTGGGCGTGGGCACGGTGCTCACCGGTACGAGCGGCCCGAACTTGTTCAAGATCGAGGGCGGGGCGGTTCGCGGCGAAACGAGCACCAGGATCTACACGGGCACACCCGCAAGCTTTTCCGAGGCCGACGAGTCGCAGCTGACGGCGGAGAGCTACTTCTTGCGCGGTCGGTACGACCGCGATCTGGGTCAGGCCTACCTCTTCGGAGGGGCCGGCTGGGAAAGGAACACGTTTTCCGGCATTCAGAACCGGTATGCCACGGTCGCCGGTGTGGGTAGGACGTGGGTCGACGCCGAGTCGGGTCGGTTCAAGACGGATGTCGGCGCGACCTACACCATTCAAAAGGACGTCGATCCGGTCCCCGGTAAGGACGATGCGTTCGGTGGTTTGAGATTCTCGATCGACGCCATGAGGCGTTTGAGCGAGAGCGCAGAATTCACGTCCCTACTCGTCGTGGATGAGAATCTGGAAGACACCGAGGACCTTCGAGGGAATTGGATCAACTCCCTGACGCTATCGCTATCCGAAGCGCTGGCGTTCAAGACTTCCCTGCAGTTGCTCTACGACCGGCAACCGGCGCTTCTCAGCGTCCCCCTGGTTGACGGCACCGGGGTACCCACTGGCTTGACCGGGTCTACCCCGGCCGACGAAGTGGACAACATCCTCACGTTCACGCTGGTCATCACCCTCTAAGGTGCGAGCCGCCGGTCCCGTCCGGCGGCGTTGAGGGTTACCATGTGTGATGCCCCGTCCGGCCGGTCGCCGGGCGGGGCGTACTGTTCCGACCGGGAGATGGCATGAGTAAGAAGCCAGGAGCGCTGTACCTGGGGCAGGTATTGGACGAGTCCTCGTCCGAGCCTACCGACGATCGCCTCGAAGTGAAGAGCGAGTCCCTCACCACCCATGGTGTCATCGTGGGGATGACGGGCTCTGGAAAGACAGGCCTCGGCATCGTGCTTCTCGAGGAGGTCCTAGCCTCCGGTGTGCCTGCGCTGATTCTCGACCCCAAGGGAGACATGGGGAACCTGCTCCTCAACTTCCCCTCCTTCCGCGGGGAGGACTTCGAGCCCTGGGTGGACGAGGGTGAGGCACGTCGTCGAGAGATCGGGTCGGCCGAACTCGCTGCCGAGACTGCAGAGACCTGGAAGCAGGGATTGGCCCGGTCGGGAATCGACGGCGAGCAGATGCGTGCGCTCCGTCAGTCGACCGACATCCGCATCATGACGCCCGGCTCGACTGCAGGTCTCCCCATCAACCTGGTGGGTGATTTGTCTCCACCGAAGGCCTCGTGGGAGGAGAATAGCGAGACCATCCGTGACGAGATCGAGGGGTTGGTCTCGGGCCTGCTTGTGATGGCAGACATCGAAGCCGACCCGCTCACGAGCAGAGAGCACATCCTTCTCTCGAATCTCATCGAGCACGGTTGGAGGAACGGTCAGTCCTTGGACCTCGGGACGCTGTTGCGCCAGGTCCAGGATCCGCCGCTGCGGCGTCTCGGCGTCTTCGAGATGGATACGTTCTTCCCCGCGAAGGACCGCTCTAAGCTGGCCATGCGGCTGAACGGCCTCATGGCATCGCCGTCGTTCGCCGAGTGGATGCTGGGTGAGCCCCTCGACATCGATACGATGCTCTACGCACCGGACGGGCGACCCCGCGCGAGCATCATCCACCTCGCGCATCTCTCCGATGCCGAGCGCATCTTCGTCGTCACGTTGCTGCTCACCAAGTTCATCACCTGGATGCGGCAGCAGCCTGGGACGTCCGAGTTGAAGGCGTTGATCTACGCAGACGAGGTCATGGGCTTCGCGCCTCCCACTGCGGAGCCGCCGACGAAGCGTCCGATCCTGACGCTGTACAAGCAGGCCCGAGCGCATGGCGTGGGCGTGGTGATGGCGACGCAGAATCCGGTCGACTTGGACTACAAGCTCATGTCGAATGCCGGTACCTGGCTCATCGGCCGCCTGCAGACCGAACGCGACAAGGCGCGCATCATCGAAGGGCTCCGCTCCGCATCAGGCGATGTCGACGTAAGCGCATGGGACGCGCGGATCAGTGCGCTCGGCAAGCGCCAGTTTCTTCTGAAGAGCGCCAAGTCTCCGAAGCCGAAGCTGTTCACCACCCGGTGGGCCATGTCCTACCTGAGGGGTCCGCTCACGAGAGCGGAGCTCATTCGGCTGAAGCCGGAGGGCCTCCCCACGCACGAAACGCCGGCAGCGGTGGACGAGGCCGATGCGCCGAAGCTCGGGGCGGACGAAAGCACCATGAGCCCGAAAGTCGCATCGGGCATTACGGTCCGGTATCTGGACAGCGGGGCGCCATGGGCGAGCGAAGTCGGCGTCGTACCGGGCGGGCGACGCCTCGAGCCTGGCCTGGCGGTCCGGGTCCGGCTCCTGTTCGACGAGACGACCGGAGAGATCCGACACGAGCAGGAGTGGGAGGCCGTGTTCTTCCCTCTCGGGGACGAAGTCGACGTCGGCTCGGCCGTATCCGTGGACTACGACCGCCGTGACTTTCGCGACGAGGCCCCCAAGGACGCCGTCTACTCATTAGGAGCGGCGCCTCTCGACCGAGCCGCGTTCTTCAAGAGCGCGGGAACGGCGATCGCGGACCATCTCTACAGAGATGAGAAGCTCCAACTCTACCGGAACCAGAAGCTCAAGCTGTACTCACGTCCCGGTGAGACCGAGGAGGACTTCAAGAAGCGATGCGTTGATGCAGCTGAAGACCGGGCGGACGAGGAAGCCGAGAAGCTGCGCGACAAGTTCGAGAAGAAGCTGGACACCGTGCAGACCCGGCTAGCCACTGCCGAACGAAGGGTTCGCGAGCTGGATGTCGACGTGGGTACGCGACGCCAGCAGGAGCTCGTAGCGGGGGCCGGGCAGGTCTTGTCGATGTTCCTGGGTGGGCGCGCGCGAGCGAGCGGTCTCTCGGGGATATCGTCCCGCCGATCTCAGACCCGCCGGACGCAGGAACGGCTCAAGAGCGCCGCCGAGAAAGTCGATGATCAGCAGGACGCCATCAAGGATCTCGAGGACGAGCTCACCACGGAGGTCGAGGACATCTGGACCAAGTGGAAGGACGTCGCGGAGGAGATCGACGAATTCGAGGTCGCCCTCGAGCGAAACGACGTTTCCGTCGACGATATGACCCTGTTTTGGGCGTCCGTGGAGTAGGCAAAGTGGCGCCTCTTTCCTGGCTGAACGCGGGTTGACCTCTCGTCGGCGTGCCGTGTAACTTGGTGGTCTCTGTTGCGGGGTGGAGCAGTCTGGTAGCTCGTCGGGCTCATAACCCGAAGGTCGCGGGTTCGAATCCCGCCCCCGCTATGGTTCGTGAAGCGCCGCCCTGGGGCGGCGCTTCCCACGTTGGGGATCTGAAGGAGCGAGGGTTTGAAGAAGCCGGTTCTCTGGACGGTCGCTGATACGTGGAGCCCGCTTAAGCGGGCGGGAGCGGGAAGCCGGTAAGGCCGGCCGATCGCTAGCTTTCCCCGTCCGCGCCGCTGGTGGCTCGGGCGGGTTTTTTGTCTGGGCCAGGTAGCTCAGTTGGTAGAGCACATGACTGAAAATCATGGTGTCGGCAGTTCGATTCTGCCCCTGGCCATGATCGCGAGCCGAGAGATCGGCAAGCACGGAAACAGAGGTCCGTAGCTCAATTGGTAGAGCACCGGTCTCCAAAACCGGCGGTTGGGGGTTCGAGTCCCTCCGGGCCTGTGCGAGGGGGAGCGCAAAGCCCCGATCGTCTAATGGTTAGGACACCAGGTTTTCAACCTGGCAATCGGGGTTCAATTCCCCGTCGGGGTACTTCGTAGAAAGCAGGGAAGTGTAGGTGGAAGGGGCTGTAGCTCAGTCGGTTAGAGTGCCGGTCTGTCACACCGGAGGTCGCGAGTTCGAGTCTCGTCAGCCCCGCTGCAGTGACGTTCGTTGATTGAAAGATCGAGGTCAGGCGCCTGAGTCGGCTCCAGGCCTCGCGGGTCGTGCGAGGGGGCCGTAGCTCAGTTGGGAGAGCGCCTGAATGGCATTCAGGAGGTCGGGGGTTCGATTCCCCCCGGCTCCATGTAACGGAGCAGGGCTCGGGTGGCGGAATTGGTAGACGCGCAGGGTTCAGGACCCTGTGGGGGTTAACCCCGTGAGGGTTCGAGTCCCTCCTCGAGCATGCCCTTGGACCGTTCCGCCAAGCGGACGGTCGTACCGAACACAGTTGGTACCCCGCCCACGTGCTGGAATTGGTAGACAGGCTGGTTTGAGGGACCAGTGCCGGAAACGGCGTACAGGTTCGAGTCCTGTCGTGGGCACTCTCTGGAAAGGATCTTTGGCACCTGCCGTCGTTGGGCTGCGGTCGGCGCTTCCTGCGACGTACGGTACAGTACGTCTCGGGCGCGCCGCCTTGCCCGCCTAGGCAGGCACTCAAGTCCCCTTCCCAGAGCGCAGTCGAAGTCCAACAACGCGCCCGTAGCTCAATTGGATAGAGCGTCTGGCTACGGACCAGGAGGTTGGGGGTTCGAGTCCCTCCGGGCGCATAACGAACCTTTGGTGCGGCAGTTGGGGCGCGTAGCTCAGTTGGTTAGAGCGCTACGTTGACATCGTAGAGGTCACAGGTTCGAATCCTGTCGCGCCCATAAGGTGTTCGGAAGGCCTGCTGGGGACCGCGAAGGATCTGCGGAGCTCATCCTGTCGCGCCCATAAGGTGTTCGGAAGGCCTGCTGGGGACCGCGAAGGATCTGCGGAGCTCATCCTGTCGCCCATAAGGTGTTCGGAAGGCCTGCTGGGGACCGCGAAGGATCTGCGGAGCTCATCCTGTCGCGCCCACTAGCGCATACGCTGCACGGAGTCTTGGGGCCGTAGCTCAGTTGGGAGAGCGCCGCGTTCGCAATGCGGAGGTCAGGGGTTCGACTCCCCTCGGCTCCACTGATGACCGATTGAACAGCCACCATAGCTCAGTTGGTAGAGCACGTCATTCGTAATGACGGGGTCGTCGGTTCAAATCCGACTGGTGGCTCTAGTGCCCCGTGGTGTAACTGGCAACACGTCGGATTCTGGTTCCGAAGAGTCTAGGTTCGAGCCCTAGCGGGGCAATCTCGGAGGCGCTGCTTCTTCGCTGGCATCGTCTCTGATCTTGGAGGGATGGCCGAGTGGCTTAAGGCGGCGCCCTGCTAAGGCGTTGGTGCTTGCACCGCGTGGGTTCGAATCCCACTCCCTCCGTAAAGAAGGAAGCACCGAGTCGAAGGTGGGTTCGAACCCACGCCGAGACGCGAAGCGGATCGTAGCGTGGATTCGAGCCGAGCGAGGGAGCGGGTATTCGCGAAGCGCCCACCAGGGTGTCGAGCGAGACGACGTCACGAGTGACGTCCATCCCACTCCCGGTTTCGTAGAAGTAAGTGGTCGTGTGCCAGGCCGGTCCGCGGCCGTTTGTTGGACGGGTGGCCGAGTGGCTTAAGGCGCACGATTGGAAATCGTGTGGGCTCACGCCCGCGTGGGTTCGAATCCCACCCCGTCCGTAAAGAAGGAAGCACCGAGTTGAAGGTGGGTTCGAACCCACGCGAGCTGCGAAGCGGCTTCGAGCGTGGTTCGAGTCGAGCGAGCGAACGGGTATTCGCGAAGCGCCCCGAGGGGGTGTCGAGCGAGACGACGTCACGAAGTGACGTCCATCCCACCGCGTCCGTTGTATACCCGAGTAGTCCGGGGCGTGGCTCAGTCCGGTAGAGCGCTGCGTTCGGGTCGCAGAGGTCCCCGGTTCGAATCCGGGCGCCCCGATAAGTAGGTTCGCCGCGAAGCGGCGCAGTACGTGTGTCGGCGCCCGGAAGAGAACTGGAGGTTCGAGCCGAGCGACGGAGTAGATAGTCGCGTAGCGTCAGCGTGGTGGTTCGCGAGACGAGCGAGGATCGCCGAAGGCGACCGCAGCTCAATCCGGGCGCCCCGATAAGTAGGTTCGCCGCGAAGCGGCGCAGTACGTGTGTCGGCGCCCGGAAGAGAACTGGAGGTTCGAGCCGAGCGACGGAGTAGATAGTCGCGTAGCGTCAGCGTGGTGGTTCGCGAGACGAGCGAGGATCGCCGAAGGCGACCGCAGCTCAATCCGGGCGCCCCGATAAGTAGGTTCGCCGCGAAGCGGCGCAAAGAAGTGTGTTGGCGCCCGGATGAGAGCCGAAGGTTCGAGCCGAGCGACGAAGAAGGGAATCCGCGAAGCGCCACCGAGGTGGTTCGCGAGACCATCGAGCGCAGCGAGATGAATCCGGGCGCCCCGATAGGTTGTTCGCCGCGAAGCGGCGCAATACGTGTATGGCGCCTGGATGACGTTTCAGCTGAAACGTCTCCGGCAGCCTAATCTCCGCGTTTCAGCTGAAACGCGCTCGCACACCCGGTTGGAGAGTGGCCACCAAGGTGGCCATCTTCAGGATGCCGAGGCGCCATCCGATACCGCGGATCTCTCGGTCGAGGAGCGCTGGCAGAATGGTATTGCACTCGCCTCGAAAGCGAGCGCCCGAAAGGGCTTGGGGGTTCGAATCCCTCGCGCTCCGTATTCAGCCCCTCAGGTCATTTGGCCTGGGGGGCTTTTCTGTGGGTGGCGGAGGACCTCCGAGGCTCAATTCGCGACCCGCTGCCGCAGCTCCTCGAAGAAGTTGTTCACTAGGACGAACTCGGAGGCAGCCTGTTCAGAGTCACCCCCAAAGGGGCGAGCCATCAGGAAGCGCTGGTCGCCGGGTGCCGGCCAAGCGAGAATCGACACTGGCGAACGTAGCGCGCCTTCCGGGTACGGAAAGAGCACCTGCCGGGAGAGGACGCGGCCGGACACCGGGTCGATCTCCGCCGCGACGAAATCACCTGATCCGCTCACGAAGAAGAGCTCCCGCCCGCTGTGCGACCACGCTGGCATGAAGCCCTCGTTGGTCGATACTTGGATGCGGCGCCCCTCCACGTCAGGGAATGATCGCAGGTACACCTCGTAGGGCCCCCCTCGTTCGATATGTAGGCAAGCCAGCGCCCGTCCGGGCTGAGGCTGGGTGATGTCTCATCCTGCGCTTGAGTCAGGATCGGGACGGCGACGCTGTCCCCGACGTGCATAGCGTAGATGTCACGGGTACCCTCGGCCGCGCCTGCCTCGCCTGCTCGGAGCAGCAGCCATTCGCCGTCGGGACTCACAAGTGCCTCGGCGATGAGACGGTCGGCATCGAACAACGGATAGGAAGTTCAAACGGCTTTCGCGGCAGGAGGCGAGGTAGGACGGGGCAGGGGGTGACGAGGGAGGCGGCGGAGAGGAGGGGACGGGGGCCGAGGCGGGCGCCACCATGCGGTGGGGGAGCCGCGAGAGCTCGGTGAGCCGAAATGGGCCTCAGGGATGCGCGGATGGGCGGGGAAGGGGCTGGAAGGGGAATCCCACGGCCGGCGTGACTGGGGAACCTCAGGGGTCGGAGTCGTCGGGCAGGGACTGGTCGAAGTCGAAGTCGGGGACGGGGTCGGGCTCGGCGGGGTCGAAGGCCGGTGTCTGATCGAGGAGCCCGGTGAGGAGATCGCTCTGGGGCGGGCCGCGCGCGGGCGAGAGGGGCGGCGGTTTGTGGGGGAGGTCGAGTTGGAGGAGGATGGCGGAGACGACGGGCGGATCGGTGA
>JAOTVA010000232.1 GCA_029863645.1 Gemmatimonadota bacterium | reverse complement strand
CCGGATCCGATCCCAGACGCGTGTGTAATCGACCTCATGAGCCGGAACGTCCTCTTCCCGTCGCTGGCTGTCCTCGCGGTTCTGGTGGGGTGCGCCGGAGCCCGCCCTCCGCTGGTCAGGGACATCGAGCGCACTTCGGAGGTCTCGGGGGTGGGCTTCGATGCGGTGTGGGAGGCTCTTCTCGCACTCGCGGATGAGCACGAGTGGAACCTGGACGAGGTGGACCGCGCGCGTGGCGTGATTATGAGCGAGAATCACGACCCCCGATACGTCACCGCGCAGATCGTGTTTGGGGAAATCCCCGACCTGTACACGCGCTCCTTCGAACTGGACTCGGCCATGGACTGCGGTACGGAGGGATGGAACGAGATGTATCGCGAACGCGAGGTGTCGATCGTGATCACGGTTCGGGGGACCGCGACTGGAGCCTCGATTACCGTCGACGCGGCGGGTCGGGCGTACGTGTGGAACGGTTTCACGGACAGGCCGATGGGCCGCACGGTCGCCTGCGCTTCGACGGGGGTGCTGGAGAAGGCCCTCGCAGATGAGATCCGGCGTCGGCTGAACTGACTGGAGAGCGCGACAAGCTGACCGGTGCGGTCCTGGCGAGTCGGGCGATAGTCGGTGGATTGCAAGGCGCAAGCCCGGGACAGTTCCATCCAGGCGGTCCACCGTCACAACACGAAGCTTGAAGTTTTCGTGAGCGAGTATCATCCTGCCTCAGGGAGGCGCAGATGAGCCAATACCTCCCGAGGAGACCGTGCGCCGTGAGGATCACGCAAGAGGTCAGGGCCTTTGCCATGGAGCAGGCGGGCCGGCGCTGCGAGTGCACCGGGAACAACTGCCGCCATCACCTTCGCGGGGCGCGTTGCATGCGCGGACTGCGGGGCGACGCATGGAAGGTGTTCTGGAGAACGGAAGAAGGTGGAGCCAATCGCGGCAACATCGAGGCTTGGTGTCTCGATTGCTTCAGCGGCAACTTCGAAGCTCCCCGCGAGACGGTCGCGCTCCTGGCCTCTGACATCTTCGCCTACGCCCGCCTGATGGAGGATGATCGACGGAAGGCTGTCACGCTGAAGTCTGTCCTCCGTGACGCGGCCGAGCGCGCCGCAAGTCAATTAGGCGGACGGCTCGTCTTTGACCGACTCGATGACGACATCCTGTTGGAGTTGGCTTCGAGTAGGGTGGCGGTCGATGCGGCGCGGGCCCTCTGCGGCGGCTTCCGTGAGATCGCGCTCCGACTCGACCTCCCGATCCCAGAACTTTGCGGGGCGATCCACGTCGGTGAGGTGACCCGCTGGCGCAACGGCCTCCTCGCGGGTGATGCGGTGGAGATCATGACGAGCATGCGGAGCATCGTCCGGGTCGGGCAGTTCGTGGTCACGGGACCTGCGGCTGAACCGCTCGCTGGGACGGTTGAGCTGGAGCTGATCCCGGACGACTCCATCGAGCTTCCCTTCGTCGGGGGGCTCTGGGCACTGCGACTCTGACGTCCCGTTCCGGGCTCCTAGCGTGTCCTCAGGGCAGCGCCGGAGGATCGGTGTAGACCAAACCGTCGGCGCCGCGACGCCTGCGCCGAGGTCCCCCAAGTGCTAGTGAGGCCAAGGTTAGCGCCGCAATGCCGAGCCCGATTCCTAGCGGAATCCCGATCAACACGAAGACGCCCCCGAAGCCCAGGTCGGCGCCGCGTGTTCCCTGCACGATGATCATGCCACTAAGGCCCAGAGCCCCGAGGCTGAGTGCCCCGACGACGAGTGATGCAACGCCGATGACGATCTGGACGAGAAGGCGGAGCCTAGTCCCTCGTCGGGTCCAAAAGATCGCCGTGAAGGCGCCCGCTACCAGGGCGATGGCGAGGTACTGGAGGCCCATGAGACCGCCCACGGTGATCGAGGCGCCCAGGTAGACGATGGCCGGAAGTACGAGGCGCCACCGTAGCCTCTTCAGGGCGGCGTGGCGCACCGGTTCTGACGAGTCGGTCTGATGCATAGGTGAATATCCAGCCTTCGGAGCGGACGGCTAGGGTCGGGCGGCGGTGCCCGGGATCTGCAGGAAGCCACCCAGGGCAAAATCTTGCGAGCATCTGCTCTCCCGGCGGCTTGCTCGGCACGCCGTCGGACAGGGACTCAGAGGCGTTGGCCCTGCATTGTCCTAGGGACTGACCAAGCCGAATGAGGCTCATGGCCGCCCGCCACCGTTTCGCACATCCCCTGACGGCAGTACCATCGAGCTTCGAGTCTGTGAGGGCTCCCGTGCGCCCCCAACGAAGCCAGGACCGCGCCATGATGAAGATCCCTGTGTCGATCCCGAAGAAGGTCCTCCTTCTGGCCTCAGCGCTCCTTGTCGTCGGGGCGCCCGATGCCTCCGCCCAACGCCTCACCGGCACCGAGAACGGGGAATGGCGATACCTGGGTGGGGACGCGGGACACACGCGTTCTTCTACGTTGAGTCAGATCAACGCCAGCAACTTCGGGGACCTCGAGCAGGCCTGGATATGGAGGGGCGACAACTACGGCCCGAACGTCGACTACTTCTCCCGCTCGACGCCGGTCTACGTGGACGGGATGCTGTACACCGTAGCGACCCCGCGCCGGCAGGTGGTGGCGATCTCGCCGGCCAACGGAGAGACGCTTTGGACCTACCGCGAGCCAGAGACGATCCGGCATCTGCGGTCGCCGCGGCAGGCGTACGGGAAGGGCGTGGGCTACGCGGAGGTGAACGGGCGGGGCGTCGTGTACATCACCACGCCTGGCTTCTTCCTGTGGGCGCTCGACGCCAAGACGGGTCTGCCCCTCGAGGACTGGGGCGCGCCGATCCCGCTCGAAGGGTTCGCACAGACGGGCGGCGTCGATTTGATCCCACACCTCGTGGGCGACTGGGGCAGGTGGGAAGACTACTTGGCGAGCGGTGGCCGATACGATGCCAACCTCGGCATCCCCAGAGAGTTGGGGATGGTGACCGCATCCGCGCCCCCGATCGTCGTGAACGGCGTGGTCGTCGTGCTGGTAGGCCACGAGCCCAGCTACGGTCAGACGCGGATCGAGAACGTCCCAGGAGACATCATGGGCTTCTCCGCCGAGACCGGTGAGTTCCTGTGGAAGTTCCACTCGATCCCGCGCCCGGGTGAGTTCGGCCACGAGACGTGGGAGAACGACGCGTGGCGCTACTCGGGGGACATCTCCACCTGGGCACCCGCCTCGGCCGACCCGGAGCTCGGCCTCGTGTACATGGTGACGAATGCGTCGACGGTTCAGACCTACGCGGGTCATCGCCCGGGCCACAACCTGTTCGGCGGCAGCTTGCTCGCATTAGATGTCCAGACCGGTGAGCGCCGCTGGCACTTCCAGATCCATCACAGTGACCAGTGGAACTACGACCTCCCCACACCGCCCATGCTCATGGACCTGACCGTAGACGGGCGGAC
>JAOTVA010000073.1 GCA_029863645.1 Gemmatimonadota bacterium | reverse complement strand
AGACGGGAACGGTCGCATGGTCATCACGACCACCCCCTCGCTCGATGGCGCAGCTGCTGCCGTGTTCAGTGGCGACTTCCTGCAGACGGCCGGCTGCCCGAGCTCCAACCAGGGCGAGGTCATCTATTTCGACGGGGATCTCCTCGTGGCCCTCGACGACGCGGACCCCGATGCGTTCGCTCTGGGCGTCGTGGCCCACGAAGCCAAGCATGTGATCTCGCTCTATCACGGAATTCAGCGCGGCCCCAACCCACCGAACTTCAACGACCTCTGGATCGAGGAGGGCACCGCCGAGGTTTCGCAGGTCATGTCGTCACGCATCGCCTGGGCCGCAACGGGAGGACCGGCAGTCGGGGCTCGCATCACCGGCACGGATATCATCGTGGCCGTGCAAGCGAACGGGAACGCGACGCCGCCGGAGATGTCGGCGCTAATCGACGGACTCGCGGGGATGGTGTACTCCCTGTCCGCCCAGCCCAATAGTGTCATCACCGACCCGGCCGGCGCACCGAGTGAGCATTCGTTCTACGCCACCAGCTGGCTCTGGCATCGGTTCCTCGGCGACGGCTTCGGCAACGCGTCCACGGCCTACGCCGACTCGGCATTCTTCCGGGAGCTCACCTCACCGCTGACACCTGCCGGTGGCGCATCAGGAGAGACTCAGATCACAGGGAGGAGCTTCGAGCAGCTCTTTGAGGACTTCGTCGTCGGCGTCAGTCTCCACCAAACCGGATTCAACCCGACGTATTCGATCACCACCTGGGACTTCGTCTCATCCTCTGACGTGTTCGGGACACCCAATCCGCCGGGCTCGTTTCCGTGGCCGGTCACGGCGGACAATGCAGACTCGTGGGACCCGTACGCGAAGACCACCTACTCCGGCACAATCGGACCGTCTGGCGTGCGTTTTCACGACTTCCGCTCCTCGGGCTCGGCGGCGGCTCAGATCCAAGTCACCGGAGCGAACTCCGGGAGGATCATCATCAGTCGGATCAACTAGATAGCGAGGACATCCAGCCCCAGATCCCGACCGTCGCGACGACCGAGGCGATCGCGCCGACCAGAAAGACGATCCCCATCACCTTGAACGCCGAGCCCATCTTGTCGACGGCGCTCATCAGGTGGTCGATGTCGTTCCCAGACGTCTGAACCACCTCGCGCATCGACTTCGCCGCGTCCCGGAACGTGAAGCCGATGATGAAGTAGATCGCGGCTGCAATGAGGGCCCCGATCGAAGACGCCTCCCCACTCAGGATCCCGCCCAAGGCCATCAGGCCCGCGCTGATCATCATGATCCACGCGAACAGGCCGGTCCACGTCGCCGTCTTCGCCAGAATCTCGTTTTGGGCCTGTGTGAACTCGTGCTGGGCCGGCTGGCTGTCCATACGGCATGTCCCGAGGTGGGGGGAATGACCGGGTCCGCGCGGGGCGGGCCTGAGCGCTGAAGCAACGTGCGCAGGCAACGCGAAGGCTGCAACCGATGGCGCGGTTCGATGCCGCGTGCGAAGCGAAACCCGGCAACGCTGAGGAAGCGCTGCCGGGCCGCATAGCTCCAGTGCCCTCGCCGCGACTCGAACGCGGGGCCTACGGTTTAGGAAACCGTCGCTCTATCCACCTGAGCTACGAGGGCTAACTTTTTGCGCCACATGATCTTGGTAGACAGCGGATACGGCGCTATGATCCAAAACGGTGCCAAGGAAACTGCCGTGAAACCACGCAACTGCCAACCTCAGATGATCAACTTCTGGTTTGTGGGTGGCTAGCGGCGTGCGATCGCGCGTTAGGCGGCCCGGAATTTGCGTGCGGGAGCCGTGTGAGCCACAGATGTGCGCATGTCATCTCTAGGGAGGGGCAATGGATCACCAGATCGAGAACGTCCGAGACGACCGCAAAGGTCGCCTTCCGTGGCGAGGCCTAGGCATGAGGACCGCCCGAAACGTTCTTACTTTGGCCACGTTCTTCGCCGTAGCCAGCGCTCCCGCGTCCGCACAGGAGGCGGGGACAGTGGAGCTCGGAGGCTTCTTCCAGGGCACCAAGTTCGACCAGGCGACCACGCTGTCGGACGCCAACGCCTTGGGCGGGGGCGGCCTGATCGGTGTCTTCCTCGTGCGGAATCTCGCCCTCGAGGCGGCCGCCGCGCGGACCTGGACCGAGGACGCCAGCCCCTCGGGCGTCGACGGCACTCATACGCCCCTCCGCGCGCGGCTCGTCTATGCGATCCCGCTGTCGGGTTGGCTCTACCCGCTCATCGGCGTCGGCGGGGTCTTTGGCCAGTACGACGGCTTCTTCGAGGAGGACGACTGGGCGGCCAGTGGGCTGGTGGGCTTCAAGGCCTACTTCACCGATCGGCTGGCCCTTCGCTCGGATGTCAGCGCCGACTACGCCTGGGCCCCCTTCAACGATGGCGCAACCGTCGGCGGCTCCGCCGTGGACAGCCACCTGAACTGGACCTTGACCGCAGGATTTTCAATCGACGTCGGAACCGGTCGCGCACGGGACACGGACGGCGATGGCGTGCGCGACCGCATGGATGCCTGCGCCAACACGCCGCTGGGCGTGCGCATCGATTCGACCGGGTGCCGACTCGACGGTGATCGCGACGGCGTTTTCGACGAGAACGACAGCTGTCTCACCAGCCCGCCCGGGGTTCGGGTCGACTCCGAAGGCTGCCGGGTGGACACGGACGGCGACGGCGTCTACGACGAGGACGACCGATGCAGTGCCACGCCCACCGGCGTCCGGGTCGACGACCGCGGCTGCAGAGTCGACACGGACCGCGACGGCGTCTTCGACGAGGACGACCGCTGCACGGCTACCCCCATTGGCGTCCGGATCGACAACAGCGGCTGCAGAGTCGACACGGACGCTGACGGCGTCTTCGACGAGGAAGACCGCTGCACGGCTACGCCCGCCGGCACGCGGGTCGACGCGGTCGGTTGTCCCGTCCTTTTCGAGCCCGAAACCACCGTGCTCGTCCTCGAGGGCGTCAACTTCGAGACCGGGAGCGCAGTGCTCACGCCAGGCGCCCGCAACGTGCTCGACCGAGTGGCCCAGTCGCTGATCGGGAATCCGGACATCCGGGTCGAGGTGAGCGGACACACGGACAGCACCGGCTCGCGCGCGCTCAACATGAGGCTTTCCCAGCAGCGTGCGGAGGCCGTGGCGGCCTACCTGGCGCTTCGGGGCGTGGCGTCGAGCAGGATGGCCGCGCGCGGGTATGGTCCCGATCGATCCCTTACCGGCAACGACACGGCGAGCGGACGCGCGATGAACCGCCGCGTGGAGCTGACTCGGATCGACTGAGCGACCTTCCTCCTTACGGAGGCCCAAGGGGGACCGGTACGGTCATGGCCCCGGCGCGGCAGGAGCCGCACCGGGGCCTGTTCGTTCGAGTATGCGCTGGCCTTTCCACTGCTGGCGCGCTCCCGACCCGCCTACGACTTTGCCTTCCATGAATACCATACTCCGGCGCGGCAGCGCCGCGCTTCTGCTCAGCACGCTCGTCGCGTGCGCCTCAGCGGGCTCCGGCACGCTCCCTCAGGCGGGCCTACCGACAGCCGCGCCCGAGGAGGTCGGCCTTTCCTCGTCGGAGTTGGCCCGGATCGGCCCTGCGATGCGGGCGCTGATCGATGAAGGCCGAACCGCCGGGGTGGTGACCATGGTCGCACGGCGGGGACGGATCGTGCATTGGGACGCCCAAGGCTGGAGGGTCCTCGGCGAGGACGCGCTCGAGCCCGACGACATCTTCCGGATCTACTCGATGACCAAGCCCATCACGAGCGTCGGCGTCATGATGCTCGTCGAGGCGGGCCGGATCTCGCTCGACACCGAGCTCGCGTCGGTACTACCGGCGTTCGCCGGTGTGCAGGTCTACGACGACGGAGGGCGGCGTGCCCCCGCCCGAGGCATCAGGATACGGGACCTTCTGACACACACATCCGGTCTGGGTTACGGGGACATCGGACGCACTCCGGTTGACTCAATGTATCGGGAGGCATCGCTCGGCGTCTGGGGGACTGCCGGTGACCTCGAGACGACAGTGGACGCCATCGCGTCGCTCCCCCTCATCTTCGATCCTGGCACGCGCTGGAACTACAGCATGTCCATAGACGTGCTCGGACGCGTCATCGAGGTCGTCTCGGGCCGCACCCTCGCCCAGTTCTTCCAAGAGCGGATCTTCGACCCCCTCGGGATGGAGGACTCGGGTTTCCAGGTTTCCTCCGAGAAGCTCGACCGATTCACCGCGGTGTACGGTCCGTCGCCTGACGGTCTACGCCTGAACGACTCCCCTGTGGACGGTCAGCACACGCGGCCTGCTCAGTGGTTCTCGGGAGGGGGCGGGCTGACATCGACGACGAGTGACTACATCAGGTTCACCCAGATGCTGCTCAACGAAGGTGAGCTCGACGGCGTGCGCGTCCTCAGGCCGGAGACGGTCCGCCTCATGCGGCGGAACCAACTGCCCGACGATCTCGTCCCGATCTCGATCGGTGGACCCAACCAAGGGTTCGGGTTGGGCTTCGCGGTAGCGATGGGCGAGAACGCCGGCACCTATCGCTGGTTGGGCATCGCGGGGACCTACTTCTGGATCGACCCTAACGAAGACCTCATCGTCTTCGCCTGGAACCAGCTGCAGCCGTCAGGCGGCGCCCCGATCGACAGGGTCATCGCGGAGATCGTGTACGACGCGATACTCGACTAGGGCTTTTCGCGTCCCAGATGTTCGGATCCGCCGCCTCACGGAGGCACTGCCACGTCCGGGCGGGTCCTTTGTTCTGTATTGGATGGTGGCGACGCGCCGCCTGACCTGGAACTACGCGCTCGATAGAGCCGTCGAGCACGCAACGGCGCTCCAGAAGCCGCTCCTGATCTTGGAGCCGATCAACGTCGATTACCCGTGGGCGTCCGACCGACACCACCGGGCCATTCTGGACGGGATGCAGGAGCACGACGCGGCGCTGAAGGCTCGGTCGATCGGGTACTACCCATACGTCGAACCGAAGGCCGGAGCCGGCTCAGGCCTGCTCGCGCAGCTGGCGGCCCTGGCCTGCGTCGTGGTGACCGACGACTCACCGGTCTTCTTCACGCCTGCTCTGCTCGCGGCGGCGAGCCGACTCGTAGGCACATCAGTCGAAGCCGTCGACTCGTGTGGTTTGCTCCCGCTCCAGGCGACGGACCGCACGTTCAACACCGCTTACTCGTTCCGCCGGTTCTTACAGAAGGAGCTGCCCGAACACCTGATGATACCGCCTGATGCGGACGGATACGCCGAAGCGGACCTCCCTGCCCTGGGTGCGCTCCCTCCCGGGATCACGGACCGCTGGCCGCGGGCGACGCCTGAGCTTCTCGAGCGCCGCTCGGCCCTCGCCGGGCTCCCCCTCGACCACTCGGTGGGCCCCACCGACTGGGTCGGCGGGCACGCCACAGCACGTACGCGGCTGACGAGTTTCATCGAGACGGACCTCCGTCGATACGGGGAGGAGCGCAGCCACCCCGACGCCGACGTGGCGAGTCGGCTTTCGCCTTGGCTGCACTACGGGCAGCTGTCGGTCCACGAGGTTTTCACGGCCGTCGCTGATTGGGAGGACTGGGGCCCGACTCGGCTGTCAGCCCGGGTCGACGGCCGAAAGAACGGATGGTGGGGCATGAGCCCTTCGGCCGAGGCGTTCCTCGACGAGCTGATCACGTGGCGCGAATTGGGCTACGTGTTCGCCACCCGCGAGCCGCACTACACTCGCTACGACACGCTCCCCGAGTGGGCCAAGGACACGCTCGAGGTCCACGCGGAAGATCCGCGGGAGCACATCTACTCCCTCGACGAGCTCGCCAATTCGGAGACCGACGACGAACTCTGGAACGCGGCCCAGCGACAGCTTGTGCACGAGGGCGTCGTTCAGAACTATCTGCGCATGCTGTGGGGCAAGCGGATCATCGAGTGGACCGCACATCCGAGGGAAGCACTCGCCGCGATGATCGAGCTCAACAACCGGTATGCCCTCGACGGCCGCGATCCGAACTCGTACAGCGGCATCTTCTGGGTGCTCGGGCGTTTCGATCGCGGCTGGCCAGAGCGCGCCGTGTTCGGGAAGGTCCGCTCGATGACGTCGCGCTCGACGCGCAGGAAGATGCGCCTCACAGAGTATCTGGAGCGCTGGGGCGTCTAGACCTACGGCGAAGGCGGCGACTCACCGAACGCTGAGGCGGCGATCTCCACAGATTCGGCTGAGTCATCGACCGTATGGCGAAGTGCGCCCTCCACGTGGTCGAGGAGCCGACGGAGGTCGCTCAAGACCTCGTTGCTCGGTCGGTCGCGGCTCCGGCGTCTCTTGCTCTCGCAATCGTGCAGGTAACGTTCGAGGGCTTTCATTTGGTGTTGGTTGCTCCGAGCGACCGTATCGTGGCATGAGTGCGGTCCTAGACCGCAACAACGATGCCGCAAAGCCCCAAAGAACATGTCGTGTAGCCGACACTTTCTAAGGCATGGCGCCTCTTGCCCAGAGAAGGTCAACGCACCCCCCGTCGGCCCGCCCCTCTACACCATGGTCATCAAGCCACTGGCCGAAGCTCGATGCGGGGCGATAGTGTTGCTCGTTCTCGCGAAGCCGTAGGACGTCCGGTCGGCGTGATTCTGTCCGTCCCCCCCCAATGTGCACGGAAAGGTCCATGCTAGACCTTCACATGTCCAAGACAGGAGTCCTTCGCAAGCATATCGCGTTTGTCGTTTCCCTCCACGCCGCTAACGCTCTTGCTCTGTGGTTCAGCTACCGGAGCGATGACTTCCCGGGGCGAGACACCTTCATCGACTTCTTCAGCCTGGTGATCTCAGAGGGCAAAGTGTCTACCTGGTTCTCGGGCGCAACGCTGCTGGCGTGCGGACTGATTCTCGCCCTGATCGGCGCGGCGAAGTACCGAGATCGCGATAGGGAGAATGTGTACTGGCTACTGCTGTCGGCCATCTTCTTTTATATGTCCTTCGACGAGTTGACCACCGTCCACGAGGAGTTGGGGCCAATCCTTGGAGAAGCGCTTGGAGTCACAGCCGCGGCCCTGGGCGGTTGGGTCGTTCCGGGCTTGATCGCCCTCGCGGCACTTGGTGTGATCTTTGCTCGCTTCGTGCTTCATCTGCCCCCTCGCTCCCGAGTCCTTTTTGTGGTCGCCGGCACAGTGTACGTGTTGGGCGCGCTTGGCATGGAAATCGTCGGCAGAGCATACCTGGCGGCCAGCGATGACGATCTGACCTACGGCATCATAGCGACCGTCGAGGAGATCCTCGAGATGGGTGGAATCGTGGTCTTCGTATACGCGCTACTCGATTACTTCGGGACTCACGTGTCCCCGCGTGTCTCGATCACATTGTCGTGAGGAGCGGCGGGGCCCAGGGGAAAGAGTCGCCTCAGTCGCCGATCTCGACCCCGTCGTCGGCGCGCCGCCCAACGAGGTAGCCGACGCAGTAGGAGCGTAGCGTCGCTTCGAAGCGCGTCATGTACGTCGACGTCTTCAGGCCGGCTTCCCCTTGCCGCTTGAGTGCCTCGGCCAGCCGTCCCACGGCCCCGATCAACTCGATGACGTGCGGGTCACCCCCGCTCACGAGCTCCGCCGGATCCATGTGCGGATCGGATCCCATGCCGGTGACCACTCCCTCCTCTTCCTCGTCCATGTCCTGGCGCATCGGGATGGGATCATCGGGCGAGATGAAGGCGTCAAACACGGCGTCGGGCCGACGTTCCGGCATCGGGTCGTCGGGCGAGATGAACGCGCCACCCACCGGGTCCCGCCTTGGCGGGATTGGGTCGTCGGGGAAGATGAAGCTGGCCTCGCCCGGCTCGTTCGTGATCACCGCAGGGGTCGCAGGTTTGACGGAGTTGACGTGACGGTGCTTGCGGTTACCCGGCGGAAAGGCGGGCGGCGGCAGGCGTGTGTCCTTCTTCTCGTCGCTCATGGCGCCAATATAGGCCACCGCCGCGACGGCGATCAAACGTCTTGTTGCGCGCTACAACAAGAACTCGATCAGGACGAATCCGCCGACGAGCAAGATCCCGAACGCCAGGGCGAGCCAGTTGAAGTACCGATCGATGAAGCTCTTGATCGGTTGCCCGAACTTGTAGATGAGCGCGGCGACGATGAAGAAGCGCAGTCCACGGCTCAACACGGAGGCCAGCACGAAGACACCGAAATTGATCGAAAAGACGCCGGCCGAGAGAGTGAAGACCTTGTACGGAATGGGCGTCAGCCCGGCTAGAAAGACCGCCCAGAAGTCGTAGCGGTCATACAGACCCTGAACGCTCGCGAACGACTCTGGACTCACGCCGGGCACGTAGGCGAAGAACCAATCTTGAAGCAGCGTCCACGCCCCTGCCCCGATGGCGTATCCGATGACGCCGCCCACCACCGAAGCGAGCGTGGCCGTGGCCGCGAAGCGCATCGCGAGCGCCGGGGCCCCGAGACACAACGCCACGAGTAGTGGATCGGGCGGAACGGGAAAGAACGACGACTCCGCCAATGCGAGGAGGAAGAGCGCGGGCGCACCATACGGCGTTTCGGCCCAGTGGAGCACCCAGTCGTACAACCTTCGCATGGGCCCGGGGCGGCGACCCTCCGCTGACTTGTCCGTCACGACGCCCCGGCCTCGCCATCCCACGCGAACCGACCGAGGAGCGGCACGAAGGTGCACTCTCCTTTGACGACCTCCTCGGTCACCACGAAGCCGGTCTTGCGCACGAGCACGAGGTCTTGCGACTCGCGCGACCCAACGGGAATCAGCATGCGCCCCTCGTCAGCTAGTTGATCGACCAGCGCGTTCGGGATCGACGGAGACGCGGCGGACACCACCACGACATCGAACGGCTGATACTTCCGCCACCCTATGGTGCCGTCGCCCACGAGAAGCGCCACATTCTTCACGCCCATCGTGTCCAGCGCCTTACGCGCACGCGCGGAGAGTTCCCTCACGCGCTCGACCGAGTAGACACGGTCGGCCATGAGGGCGAGTAGGGCCGTCAGGTAGCCGCTGCCCGTGCCGATCTCCAGCACCTTGTCGTTCGGCGTGGGCGCCAACAGCGACAGGTAATACGCCTGTAGCGAGGGTTGCGAAGCGGTCTGCCCGAAGCCGATGGGAATCGGGCCGTCTTCATATGCCCTGGGCCACACACCCTCGGGAAGGAACAGATGCCGAGGCACACGGTCGAACATCTGAAGCGTCTCGAGGTCGTCGATTCCGCGCTCGCGGATCTCCTCGATGAGCTTGCGCCGGTATCCGACGAAGCGGAGGTCGGTTAGAGCGTCAGGCCCCACGACCGAATCTCCTCGAGAAGCTGGTAGTTGGTCAGGTCCAGGTGGAGCGGCGTCACGGAGACGTACCCGTCCTCCACCGCCTGGAAGTCGGAGTCTTCGGCGCCGCGCCACCGCACCTCACCGCCACCGATCCAAAAGTACTCGCGCCCCGAAGGGTCGTTGGCCCGTGTGATGGAATCCGCGAAGCGCCGCTGGCCCAGCGACGTCACCCGGATCCCTTTCACATCAGGCGGGGACACGGCGGGCAGGTTCACGTTGAAGAGGGTGTCCGATGGCAGGTCATTCCGGCCGAGAATCGCCTCCAGGATGCCCCGCACGACGTCCTCCCAGCCCGCGAGCTCTTCGTGCACCTGCCCAGAGTAGGAGATCGCCACAGCGGGAATCCCCATCACGGTCGCCTCCATGGCCGCCGCGACGGTGCCCGAGTAGAGCACGTCCTCACCCATGTTCGGTCCGTGGTTCACGCCGGAGACACACACATCCGGGCGTTCGGGCAGGAGCTCCCCCACGGCCAGCAGTACGCAATCAGTCGGAGTCCCGTCGACGATCCAAGTCCCGTCCGGGGCCCTGCGCGCCCGCAAAGGATGGTGCAGCGTGAGCGAATGACTGGTCGCACTCTGTTCGCGATCCGGGGCGACGGTCGTGACCGTGCCGAGCGAACTCGCGGCGGAGGCCAACACCTGAATGCCGGTGGCCTGATACCCGTCGTCGTTCGTGCAGAGGATCTTCATCGGCACCGGGTACCTACCGCCGGGTGCGTGGTTCCCGTGGGGGCGATCAGCTTGCGGGGCCACCCGGTGAAAGGACATCACGAAGCGCCTGGAGCTCGTCCTTGATACCGGACAAGAACTCGGGACCGAGCACCTCTTGGCGCTCCTCCGCGAGCTCCCCGTCCTTCCGCATTCCGATGAGCCGCTTATTCGCTCCCTCGATGGTGTACTTCTGCTCATAGAGCAGATGCTTCACGAGAAGCACGAGCTCGATGTCCTTGGAGCGATAGACGCGGTTGCCGGCCCGGTTCTTTGTCGGATTGAGCACCTCGAACTGGGTCTCCCAGTATCTCAGCACGTGTGGCTTGAGTCCGGTGAGGTCACACACTTCGCCGATCGAATAGTAGACCTTCTTTGCGATGGGCTCGTTCATCCACGCTCCTCGACCTGAAAGGCTGTACCAGCGCACACTCTGCGCCGCCGGGTCCCATGCACCACGCCACCTCATGACCATTCTTCCGTCTTAGGCTCTCGCGACATCAACGTGCGCAGCGCGTCCGAGGGACTCCGCCCCTCGTGCACGATGGCATACATCTGTTCCATGATCGGCATCTCGACCCCATGCCGACCAGCCAACTCACGGACCGCCTCGGCGGTCTGAACACCTTCGGCAACCGCCGTCATGTCCGACAGAATGGCCTCGAGCGTTTCGCCCTGACCCAGGCGATAACCGACCGTCCGGTTTCGGCTTAGCGAGCCCGTGCAGGTGAGCACGAGGTCCCCGATTCCGGCCAGTCCGTAGAAAGTAGCCTTCTCGGCGCCCGCCGCGACACCGAGTCGGGTGATCTCTGCCAGACCCCGCGTGATGAGCGCCGCCAACGTGTTGTGCCCGTACCCGAGTCCGGCGCTCACGCCTGCCGCGAGCGCAACCACGTTCTTCAGTGCTCCACCCAACTCGACGCCGATGACGTCGGCGTTCGTGTAAACGCGGAACGTCGGCGTCAGGAATACGTCCCTTGCATACACGGCAGCCTGCTCGTCGCGGCTCGCGATGACGACCGCGGTCGGCTCATCCGCGGCCACTTCGGCCGCGAAGCTCGGTCCCGAGAGCACACAAAACCGGTCCATGATCGAGTCCGGGAGGACCTGCGACAGGACCTCGTCCATGCGCTGCAGTGAACCAAGCTCGATTCCTTTGCTGGCGCTCACGAGCTGCGCATCCGGCGCAATATCTGAAGCGGCCCCCGTCATGACCGCGCGCACGAACTGAGCTGGACTAGCCGACACGACCACTTCGGCACCTGCCACCGCGGCGGGTAGGTCCGTCTCGGCCCTCAGACCGGCCGGCAGGGTCACCCCGGCGAGGTAGCGGTTACCCGTGCCCGCGTTGATCGAGGCGGCCACATCGTCCTCGTGGGACCAGATCGTGACCTGGTGCCCCTTCCCGGCCAGGACCATCCCGAGGGCCGTGCCCCACGCGCCCGCTCCCAGGACGGTCGCACGCACGGGCGCGCTCAACTCTCGCCCCCCGGTCCGCTGGCAGCCTGCGCCGCTCGGCCACGGCGCCCGAAGCGGTTCTCCTCGCCCCGCAGAAGCCGGCCGATGTTGGCGCGGTGCGCCCAGACGACCACTACTGCCAGCCCGATCGCGAACCAGAGCAGACCGCCACCACCCCTATGGGGGGTCAAAGCCACCAGAAACGGTGTGGCCACGGCGGCTCCGATCGAGCCCACTGAGACGTATCCCGTCGAGAACGTGAGGGCGCACCAGAGCACGAGCCCCCCGAGCACGGCCCACGGGGCGAAGCCCAGGAAGACCCCGGCGCTCGTGGCCATGCCCTTTCCGCCCTTGAAGCCGACGAAGACGCTGAACATGTGCCCCACGATCGCGGCGGCGCCGAACCCCAGGGTCCACCCGAAGCCGACCGACGCGATTCCGGCGAAGAACCAAGCGGGCACAAACCCCTTCGCCATGTCGAGAATCACTACGGGAATCGCCGACTTGACGCCCAGGATCCGGAAGGCGTTCGTGGCTCCTAAGTTACCTGATCCATGTTCACGTAAATCGATGCCGTGAAACACTTTACCGATCACGTAACTCGTGGGTACAGCGCCGATCAGGTAGGCGAGTACGAGAAGGGCGTAAGTCACTGTGCTTCCAACGTGGGCCCCTAGTCTCTGCTGCTCCGGAGCCGAAGGCGGATGGGGGCGCCCATAAACGACCACGCCTCGCGGAAGCCATTGTGGAGGAAACGAATGTAGTGCTCGGGGATCGCCTTCGGATAGTTCGTGAAGATCGCGAAGGTCGGGGGCGCCACGGACGCCTGCGTCGCGTACTTGACCTTCACCGGGCGTCCGCGGAAGTGTGGAGGCGGCTGGCGGCCTACGATCTTCGCCAGGACCTCGTTCACCTCGTGGGTCTCGATGCGGCGCTGACGCTCGGCCTCTACGTCGAGGACCAGGTCGAGGCACTTTCTTACGCGTTGGCCGGAGAGGGCCGAGGCGAAGACGATGGGCACCCACTGCAGGAACGGGATCCGCACCCGGACCTTCTTTTCCCATTCTGACGCCGTGCTGGTCTCCTTTTCCACCAAGTCCCACTTGTTCGCGATGAGGATCACACCCTTGCCGGCATCCCAAGCGGTATGCGCGATGCGGATGTCCTGGGCGTGCAGCTCGTCCTCGCTGGCGTCGACCATGACGATGCAGACGTCGGCCTCGTGCACGACCCGGTCCGTACGCAGCGCGCTGTAGTATTCGAGACTGTCGGTGACCTTGCTCTGCCGCCGCAGCCCCGCCGTATCCACGAAGACAAGCGTGCGCCCGTGGTACGCCATGGGGGTGTCCACAGGATCGCGCGTGGTGCCCGCCTCTTCCGAGACGACGACTCGGTCCTCGCCAAGGAGCCGGTTGACGAAGCTGGACTTGCCGACATTCGGCTTGCCGACCACTGCCACCCGGATCTGACCCTCTTCCGGCTCGTGGTCCGGGGCCTCTGGCAACGCCGCGAGCACGTGATCGAGCAGATCTCCGGAGCCCTTCCCGGACAGCGCACTCAAAGGAACGGGCTCACCCATCCCCAGCGACCAGAAGTCGAGGTGGCTGTCGTCCCGCGGCAGATTGTCGAGCTTGTTGGCGGCCAGTACGACAGGCGTGTTCGTCTTCCTCAGGACCTCAGCGAGGAGCTCGTCCAGCGGATGTAGGCCCTCCTTGGCGTCGACGATGAAGAGGATGACGTCTGCTTCGTCGACGGCTGCCAGCGCTTGGGCCCGGATGGCCCGGTCGATCGGCACGTCGCTCCCCTCGATGACGCCGCCCGTGTCGACGATCATGAAGTCCCGACCCGACCAGTCGGCACGCGCGAAGTTGCGGTCCCGCGTGACCCCCGGGCGGTCGTCGACGATCGCCAACCTGCGCCCGAGGACACGGTTGAAGAACGTCGACTTCCCCACGTTCGGCCGCCCGACCACGGCGACCACCGGAACACGCGTGCTCATGACCCCCTCAGGGCCTCGATAACCTCGTAGCCGGAGCGAATCTCGACGCCCGGCAGCCCCGAGGCGAGCTCGGCCCTGGGCAGGTCGTCGATGAAGCGGTCGTCGGCATTCAGGGCTTCTGCCGGGATCACAACCAGGTCGCCGTCCCGACAGTCTGCGAGGCTCGCCAGGATGTCTTCCCCTCCGAGGAGGCCCGCTACGGTCACCGTTTCACCGAAGTACTCGTTCCGCACCTCGACCACATCCACGGGAGCCGCCACGGCCGACTGCAGCCGCTGCGCCCGCTCTCGCAGGAACGGGGCCATCGAAGCGCCGGTCACGAGTCGGATCCTGCGCCCTTCAAACCGTGGAACGTCGGCGATTCCGTGATCGAACGCTTCCAGGAAGGTCCGCACGGCGCCTACGCCGTTCTCGTGAAGGGCCCCATCGTCGTAGTACGAGGCGTCGGGCAAAGGGCGCTCGGCGATGAGGTACATCTCGTCGGCCGAGTAGCACCACCCCGACCCGCGTTCCCCGATTGCGCGCTGGCGCGCCTCGTCCACGCGCGCGATCGCCAGGCCGGCCTCGTCCGGTCGCAGCAGGCGGACCGGCCGACCGAGGTTGTAACGCGTGAGACCTACGGGCACGACGGTGAGCGAGCGAATTGCCTCGCCAAGGCCCCAGAGGTCCTCGATCGTCCGGCTCAGGTGCGACCCGTCGTTCCATTCCGGGCACAAGACGATCTGCGTGTGGACCTCGAGCCCGCCTGCGATCAACTCGCGGAGCTGATCCATGATGAGGCCTGCGCGCCGATTCACGAGCAGACGCTCGCGCACCTCGGGCTCGGTCGCGTGGACGCTCACGTAGAGGGGAGAGATGCGCTGCTCGACGAGCCGAGCCAATCCCTTTGGACCCAGGTTCGTGAGAGTGACGTAGCTCCCGTAGGTGAAGGAGAGACGGAAGTCGTCGTCACGGAGCCAGAGCGTCTGACGAGCGTCCTTCGGGTTCCCGTCGATGAAGCAGAAGACGCACTCGTTCGCGCACTCCCGAATGGCGTCGGGCTCCGGAATGATGCCGATGGAGGTGCCCGGCTCGCGCTCGAACTCGTGAACCTTCGCCTCGCCAGAGGGCGATACCGTCTCGAGCTCGACCATGTCGTCGGAGAGCAGGAACGTGAAGTCGATTCCGTCCCGCACCGGCTCCCCGTTGATGCGCACGATGCGCGAGCCGATCTCCAGATGGAGCTCGTCGGCTATGCTGCCGTCTTCGACTTCGGCGATGCGCACCACGATTCGGCTCTACGCGCTGGAGGGGCCTGGGGCCAAGAGAGGCGCGAAAGCTAACCGGGACGCATCGAACCGTTCAATTTGCCGCCTTGACCAATCGCGTCTCGGGGCAGCAGCTTCGAACATCTACCAGAAGCGACTCCCCCCCGAATCCTGGACCCGATGACGCCACGACGTGCCCGTAGTGCGGCTCTCATCGTTCTGGCCCTCGTGGGGTGCGAAGGTGTGGAGCAGGTTCAGGACCGGTTTCGGGACCTGACGCCGTACGAAGCCTACCGGGAGTCCCTCAGCGAGGCAGGGCTGGCCGAGACCGC
>JAOTVA010000072.1 GCA_029863645.1 Gemmatimonadota bacterium | reverse complement strand
GGATGCCAAGGACCGTTCGAAGAGCTCGAGCTGGCTCGGGTCGTACGTCGGATAGCCATCGGAGCCGCCCATCCGGGCCTCGACTTCGGCGAGCAATCGATCGATCGGGTCGTCGAGGTCCTCCAGTTCACGTAGGCGCTGTTCCCAGGGCGCCAGCCGGGCATCTCCGGACTCCAGGTGCCAGAGCGTCCGCTTGAGCTCCATGAGCCGCCATACGCCCAACGCATCCCAGTGCTCCTGCGGTGGGACCCGCTCGAATTCCCGAAGAGCGGCATCCCAGTCGCCGCGGTCATACAGGAGGTGACCCAGGTAGATGCGCGCTTCGTGTAGATCGGGGTCCAGCCGGAGTGCACGGCGGATCTGGCGGCCGGCGCCTACGTCGTCCCCCAGTCTGTGGAGGGCGTACGCAAGGGAAGCAGCGGCGTCCGCGCTGTCGGGGCGGCCCGCCGCCGCCTGCGCGAAGATGTCCCTGCAGTCCGCGTACATCGCCGCTCTGTAGAGCGCCCGGCCGATCGTCAGCATCAGCTCGATGTCCTCGTCGTACCCCTTGGCCGCGACCTCACGGAACAGCTTCAGCGCCTGTTGACGCTCTCCGAACCGCAGCAACACTTCCCCGAGCCCAACGAGCGCGTCGTCATGGTTTGGGTCGAGCACGGCGGCTCGCTCGAAAGCGTGGCGCGCCCATGCGTACTCCTCGCGCGCCAGGCGGGCGTATCCGAGGCCGACGTAAAGTTCCACGGCGTTCGGATAGAGAGTGAGGCCCTCCTTGAGCATCTCGAGGGCCCCTTCATAGTCACCGTCGTTGTAGAGCTTGTGTGCCGCTTCGTCGTATTCCTCTGAACTGAGGAATCCTTCGGGCATGTGGTAGGCTCCTCTCGACCGCCGCAGGTCGATCCGGGAAGGCTGGATCGAGACAACTATAATGCGACGAATGTGGCGGTACCACCCTGAAATTGGGACGCGCGAAGTCCTTCGCTAGGGTTCGCGAGCCGGCGCGTCTCAGGCGCGTGCGTACGCGACGCCGCATGCGGGGCAGACCAGATCCTTACCGGCCCGTACCAGACGAGCGCCCTCCCCGTGCCGGGGACAGTCCGGGTCGTCACCCTCGTCCAAGGCGTCGCGTACCTGCTTACGCTCGGTCCGGGTCGCCTTCGGAATCTCCATCTCGTAGCGCAGCGACGAGGCGCTGCACTCGAAGATGGCGATGGCGACGCCGCCCTCCAGGGCGCGAACGCCCAGCAGAATGAGGAAGCCTCCATTGGGAGACTCCATACGCTTTCCTGCGTAATACGCCTTCAGCAGCTGCTTTTCGTTGTCCAGCGGCCATGAGTGGACCAACGCTCCCCCTTACCCTTCGTCGTCAAAGTCTGGCGTACCCGGAAAGACCTGCGATCCGGGGAAAAAAGCGGCGGAAGTATAGAGGGGAGGCCGTGATTCCGCTACCGGCGGTCAGCCGGGGGCCAAATGAAACGGAACGGAAGCCGTAGGCGTCCGCTCCGTGGTAGACTGCGACCTGTGAATCCGCCCCTAGGCGACGGTCGCGTCCTCCAACTTCCTGGCGGTATTGCCGGCACCGTGGGCGATCGCCGGCTTACAGAACCGAATGCCGATCTCGTGAAGGCCCTTCAGGTCGACGTCTGAGAGGTCAGGATACCGCTCACCGATATAGTCTATCGTCTCGTCCATCCAGATACGCTGGTCTTCTTCAGCAGCTGCGAGCACTCCGCAGCGATTGACGTGACTGAACAACTCGTCACGTGCCCGATCTAGAAGCTTTTCCTTCGACAAGATATCTCTCTCCATTATGTGAATTCTCGTGCGCGCCTGCAGCGCGCGGGTCGTGTTTCCAGCTTCAGCCGTATAACGTAACCCCGCAACGATAAGAGACAAACTGGACGACCTACCTGTGTCACTGAGCCCCATCGACCTCGAAGTCTTCCGCCATTTGTTCGCCGCGCTGGCCGAGGAAATGGGAGCTGCCCTCAAGCGTGCGGCGTTCTCGCCCAACATCAAGGAGCGGCGGGACTACTCGTGCGCTCTCTTCGACCCTTGGGGCGTAGCGGTGTCGATGGGAGACCACATGCCGGTCCACCTGGGCGCCATGCCGATGAGTGTCGAGGCGGCCCTGACGGCGCTGGGGCCACTCGCTTCGGGCGACGTCGCGTGTCTGAACGACCCGTTTCATGGAGGGACCCACCTCCCCGACATCACCCTGATCGCGGGCGTGCACCTGCCGGATGGTACCGCGCTGGGCTACGTGGCGTCACGGGCCCACCACAGTGACGTCGGCGGCTCCACGCCCGGCTCGATGCCACTGGCGAGGGAGATCTTCGAGGAGGGCCTGCGCATCCCTCCGGTTCTGCTGTACAGCCGAGGGAAGCGAAACGAGGCCCTGTGGGCGACGGTACTGGCGAACGTACGGACCCCGCAGGAGCGGGCCGGGGACCTCGACGCTCAGATCGCCGCGCTGAATACGGGCAGCCGCAGGTTGCTCGAGATCGCGGACCGTCGGGGCGCGAACGAGACCCTGGAGGCGATGGGCGCCCTAATCGCCTACGCGGATCGCCTGGTCCACGCGGGACTCGAACTGATTCCGGACGGCTGCTACCGGGCCCAGGACTCCCTCGAAGATGACGGATTCGGCACCGGCCCCATCCTCATCCAGGCCGCTCTCACCGTCACGGGCGGCTCTCTGACCATCGACTTCGCGGGCACGTCACCCCAGGTACCTGGCGGAGTAAACGCCGTCGCCGCCATCACGTCGTCGGCGGTCAGGTACGTGGTGCGCTGCGTCGTGCAAGCGCTCCTGGGCGAGGCGCTACCAGCGGGCGGTGGCTCCATGTCGGCGGTCACGATCGAGATGCCCCCCGGGTCCGTGGTGGACGCCCGCCCCCCGGCAGCGGTTGCGGCCGGCAACGTCGAAACGAGCCAACGGATCACCGATGTGCTCTTCCTCGCGCTCGCGCAGGCGCTCCCGGATCTGATGCCGGCGTTGTCCCAGGGAACGATGAACAACACTACTGTCGGGGGCACCGACCCGCGCACGGGCGAGCCCTTCGCGTATTACGAGACGGTCGGCGGCGGCATGGGTGCAGGACCGGAGGGCGACGGCCTCAGCGGGGTGCACGTGCATATGTCCAACTCACTGAATACCCCCATCGAGGCACTGGAGCACGCGTACCCCTTTCGCGTCACGCACTACGCCATCCGCCGGGGCTCCGGCGGCAGCGGCCGAAATTGGGGAGGTGACGGCCTGCGTCGGGACCTCGAGATGTTGGCGCCCGCCCGCGTGTCCCTCCTCTCTGAGCGGCGTGTGCACGGGCCCGCCGGGGCGGCGGGGGGCGAAGCAGGATCTCCGGGAGAGAACGTCCTGATCCGAGGGGGGGTAGAGGAGTCCCTCCCGGCCAAGGCCACGTTCTCCATCGACGCGGGTGACGTGATCAGCATTCGCTCCCCAGGTGGCGGCGGATGGGGCCCATCCGAGTAAGAAAGCGACCGGCCCCTCGGGCCGCATCACCACGAAACGCACAGCATGTATCTACGCTTCTGCGCAATCTGCGAGGACGCCCGACCCACCTCGGACGGAAAGATCGACGTCCACGGCGTCTATCACGATCTCGCCGCCCCCGGATTCCCGGCCCGCCAGGACATGCTCGTCCTCGTGCTTGTCATCGAGTGGAGTCGGGAAGACCACGGCCGCTACCTCTTCAAGGCAGACCTGGAGGACGAGGAGGGCAAGGCATCAGTCACCGTCGAGGGGGAGACCGAGGTCCACCAGCCCAGCCCCGACCTCCCGCCCGCTCGTAGCCAGCTCATCATGCCTCTCGAGAATGTCGTCTTTCCCCATGCGGGTCAGTACCAGTTCCGCATCAGAATCAAGGGCCAGGCGTTCGACGGACCCAGCATCTACCTCATGGAGGCGCCCGAGGACGAGAGTGCCACGTGAGGTTGTCGTGGCCGATCTGATGCTCCCGCCGGGCTATCAGGCTCACGACCTGCGAGGTGCTTCTGCATTCGCTTGGGGTCCAGCCTCGGACTGGCTGGCCTCAGCCTTGGAAGGAGGATCAAGCCTGCACGCCTGGGCTGAAAGGCGAGAGGATGCCAAGCCACTTGTCGGACGGGGCACCGTCCACGCGATCGATGCTCCGGCCGACGGACCGGCGAAGCAAAAGCGTTGGGCCGTCCGACGATACCGGCGCGGCGGGCTCGCGGCCCCCATTCTCGGCGACCGCTACCTCCGAACCTCGGCGACGCGGCCAATTCGCGAGCTGTGGGCGACGGTAGAGGCTCGGGCGCGTGGCGTTCCCGCGCCAGCCGTGGTTGCCGGTGCGGTCTACCCCTTCGGCCCATTCTATCGGAGTGACCTCGTCACCGAGCTGATCCCGGACGCACGCACACTCGAAGCCCGCATCTTCGGAAGCGGAGGAACGTCCGACGCAGCGTCTGCACTGCGTCAGGCGGGCCGCCTCGTCGGCACGCTCGAGCGAGCGCTCGTGCTTCACGTCGACCTTCACGCCGCGAATATTCTGCTTGTGCGGGGGGCGGAGGAGTCGGGCGCGCGGGTTGTGGACCTCGACCGGGCCATCGTCTTTCCGCTCGGCTCGAGGGAATTTGGGGAAGCCATGCGCAAGCGGCTGGAGCGTTCGTTACGCAAGCTGTCGGAACGCCACGCGCGCGCCCTCACGGCAGACGAGTGGGACGCTCTGCGGGCCGGATACACGGATCCCCCATGAACCCGGCGGCGGGGCGGGGATGGAACGGCCCACCACCTCGCGAGATCTGCATCGTGATGCTGTCCGCGATCGGAGATGCCGTGCACGTACTCCCGGTCGCGAACGCGATTAAGCGAGCCTGGCCAGAGTGCCGGATTACATGGGTCATCCAGACTGTCCCGCACGCACTCGTGGCCGACCATCCTGCGATCGACGACTTCGTCCTCTTCGAGAGGCGGCGCGGTTGGAGCGCCTGGCGCAGCCTGGTCGAGGTCCGCCAGGCTCTGCGCGGACGGCGATTCGACTTGCTGTTGGGGCTGCAGGTGTATTTCAAGGCCGGTCTCGTGACGGCGCTCGCCGACGCGCGGGTGAAGCTCGGTTTCGACCGAGCCCGCGCCAGGGATGCTCAGTGGCTCTTTACCAACACGAGGATTCCGGCGCACGAGCCGCAGCACGTACAGGATCAGTACTTCGAGTTCCTGGACTTTCTTGGCGTCGACCCTCATCCGGTGACCTGGACGCTCGAGCTCACTGGTCCGGAGCGCGCGGCGCAGCGAGCCTTCTTCGACGACATGGACCGCCCCGCATGCGCGGTGGTGGTCGGCACCAGCAAGGCTGCGAAGAACTGGGAGCCCGTGGGTTATGCGCGAGTCCTGGAAGTGATCGAGAGTGATTACGGACTCAGGCCGATCATCGTGGGTGGGCCATCGCAGACCGAACGCCACCTGGCCGCCGAGGTAATGAACGCAACGCGAGCGACCGTCATGAACGAGCTGGGGGGCAACCTCCGCAGACTCGTCTGGCTCATCGAAGGCTCGGCCCTGGTGCTCACACCCGACACGGGCCCGTTGCATATCGCGCGAGCACTCGAAACGCCCGTGGTGGGACTGTTCGGCTACACGAATCCTAAGCGGACTGGCCCGTATCGTGCCTTCCAGGACCTCGTCGTCGACGGATACGCAGAGCACGAAGGCGAGGTGTACCCCGCGACCCCGCGATACCGAGACGGAATGAAGCGGGTGACGGAGAAGCGAGTGCTGGAGAAGGTGGACCTCGCGGTGCAGCGGTACCTGCCTAGGCGCCACCCCGAAGTCTGAGGGAAAGGATGGCGAGCGCGGTCGCTGCCCCGAGGAGCGCCTCCCACTCGCGGTACCTCAGGTAGCGACTCCACTGAAATCCGCCGACGTCCCCCGGTCCTGCTTGGTACGGACGCAGGCGCGGCAGAAAGGCCGGCACTTGAGCCGCGTACTCGGCGTATCGTGTCCCGAAGACATCGTGAAGCCGCTCGGCTTCGCGCCTCATCGTGGGCACATAGACGACTCCGAAGAACGCGGCGAACGCGACGGGCCACACAAAGTGGCCGCCCGGTAGGGCCAGGCCGACGCCCAAGATGAAGCTGCCTAGATACAGGGGATTGCGCGTGAACGCGTAGGGACCCGTCGTCGCGAGGGCCTCACCCTTCTCGATCGTGCCCGCGGACCAGCCGCGAATCAGAAGGCCGAGCGCCGCCAGGCCGGCGCCCCAGACGAGCAGTGTCGGCGTAGGACGCGCCAAGACGAGAAAGGGAAGGACGATGAGCCACATAGCCTTCGTGCGCATCGTGTACGGCGCGTCGCCCCGCTAGCGGGAGGGCGCCGTCCGGCTCATCGGCTGGCGCTCGCCTCCCGGCGCGAGCGGGCCCGCTGGGCCTCCGCACGAGACGTCGGATTGACGGGGTACCCTTCCGTGATGGACTGCAGGTGCAGAGAAACCCCGCCCGGGAAGTTGGGCATGTTCACCCACATGTAGACGAGCAGCCTGCGCTCGTCGTCGGTGAAGTGCAGCTCCGCCTCCCCCTCTTCGGAGAAGAGCCCTTCGTCCTGGAAGGACGGCCTCACGACGATCGTGTTGAACTCGCCCGCATCCGTCTCGCGGGTGTCCTTTCGCAGGACTTGAACCGTGACCGGATTGCCAGTTTCCTTGAAGTACCGGTCGAACGTGTAGGTCTCCCCGACCTCGAGCGGCAACGTGCGAATGAAGTACATGAACGTGATCTCGTCGAACGGCACGGGCGACGGGAGGGGGCCTGACTCGTCGTTGTCCTGGCGTGCCCACATCATCCCCACCGGATCGAACACATAGTCGCGCGTTCCGGTATAGCTGCCCTGGTTCATGTCGCGCGTGAACCGCCAGCTCTGGAGCGTTTGGATGTCGAACCAGGTCGTATACGAGTCATCAAGGCTCACGACAGCACGGCCGTTGATGCCCATGGTCGCCCTATAGGTGATCCGGTCACCCATCAGCTCGAGCCCCTCCATCGTCAGATGCCCGTACCCGACGTTGAACCAACCCAGCTTGACCCTATAGACCAGGTGCTCGCCGGGACCGAAGGGCGTCCGGGCGGCAGCCGAATCCGTGGGCACCATGTCCGGCATCCACTGCGCTCCCACCGGGGAGGCAGGGGCGACGAGCAACAGCACAGTCACGAGCCATGCCATCCTTTGGCGTGTCATACGGCCTCCGGGCTCGGAGCCGACCACAGGCCTCTCAAGCGAGCCAGGGAAAGAAGCGTCTTGCCGGGCTTGAAGCGCGACGGCCTCACCTGCAGGTCGTAGCGCAGGTCGAGCGGGGCCTCCGCGATGCGGCGCGCGTGAGGCGCGAGCCCACCCAGCAATTCGACGTTCGCAGCCCACCCATCACTGCGAATGAGCGGGTCATTCAGGGGCCGGTCCCGGAACACCTTCTTCAGGACGATCACGCGGTACGCCCGCAGCCCAGAAAGCGGGTCCGCCACCGGAGCCCGTGCGACCACCCATCGGAAGAACGCCGAGGCAACCCAACGTGCGATCTTCACGTCGCGAGGCGTGACGCCACGCTCACCCGTGACCTGTGCTGCCACGATGTCGGCGCCACCTTCGAGCGCTTTCACCAGCGACACGATGTCCGCGGGATCCTCGGTGAAGTCTCCCTGAATGACCACGGCGCAGTCCCGCTTGGGGTACGGCGCCACCTGCTGAACGTGCCGAAGTAGCGTCTCCATGGAGGCGCCGTACCCGAGCTGGCGCTCGGAACGCAGCACGGTCAGTGGCAGCGTGCGCTTGTACCGCTCCAAGACCTCTGGCGTGTCGTCCGTTGACGCATCGTCGTGCACCACGACCTGGAAAGGCCGGTCGAACTCGTCCAGGACCTTCCGCGTCTTCCAGAGGAGGACGCCGATGGTCGTGGCCTCGTTATGCGTTGGAATGCAGACGTAAATCACGGAAGTGCTTGGTTTCCGGGGACTAGTCGGCTGCGGCCCGGCGGCCGCTACCCAGTTGCGTATCGGCTAGTAACCTAGCCGTCCAACCCCGGTTCCTCCCCGCCTGGCTCCTTCCAGCGGCGATGCAGCCAGAAATACTGTTCTGGGGTGGCCCGGATGGCCTCCTCCAGGACGCGCGCATAGGCGGCCATGAGCATCTCCGCATCCTCGTCGGCTCGCCCGGTCGGTGTGAAATGAAGGGGCTCGAAGGTCACCGTGTATCTCTGGGCCGGCCCGGGGTCCCTCGCTGCGAACGCGATCCACACAGGAGCCCCCGTCCCTCCTACCAAGAGCGCAGGGCCTCGCGTGGTCTGGGCCGGCCGACCGAAGAAGGGCACCGGAATGCCACCGCTGTGAGCGTGCTGATCGCCAAGTAGTGCCACCACTCGGCCCTGCCTGAGTGACCGAGACGCCGCCCGGGCCGCATCGCCCATCTCGATGACTCGCATCCCGAATCGTTCCCGGGCGGCAAAGAGGTCGGACTGAAAGCCTCGATTCGACATCCCCTTTCCGACAACGTCGAAGGGCACGCCCCTCGCGGCGATCGCGGCCCCGCCGATTTCCCAGTTGCCTATGTGCCCGGTCAAGAGCACGAGTCCGTTCCCGGATCGGGCAGCCTCTCGGAATGCCCCGAAGCCGACCATCTGAGTGCGCTCCAGGACACGCTCGGCCGACCACCCTCCGGCCCGAAACATCACGACCGCCTCACGGCCGAGGTGGGCGTAACTGGCTCGGGCGACACTGCGGCGCCAAGACGCGGGCCTGTCGGGGAACGCCCATCCCAGGTGACGATCCACGTCCCTCCGTCGGATCCGGAGCACACCGCCCACCAGGACTCCCATCGCCGCACCGACGCGCAGGGCCGTCGCTTCGGGAAGCAGGGACCACAGGCCCGCCACGCCACGGAGGGCCAGATCTTCGGCTCGGTGCCTCAGCGCCCGCAGGGTCACAACCCCCGCGGAACGGGCATCTCGAACTGGAGCTCGTAGAGACGCCGGTACGCGCCGCTCGCGGCAAGGAGAGAGGTGTGGGTCCCGCGCTCTACGATGCGGCCATTGTCCATCACCAGGATCTGATCGGCCCGTTGCACGGTCGAGAGACGGTGGGCGATGACGAAGACGGTCCGCCCCTCCACGAGCTTCTCTACTGCGTCCTGAATCACCCGCTCCGACTCGGTGTCGAGCGCGCTTGTCGCCTCGTCGAGCACGAGAATCGGGGGATCGCGTAACAGCGCGCGCGCGATGGCGATGCGCTGGCGCTGTCCCCCAGAAAGCTCGACGCCCCGCTCGCCGACCACCGTGTCGTACCCCTGCGACAGCCGGCGGACGAACTCGTGCGCGTGGGCCGCACGAGCCGCCGCCTGAATTCTCTCGTCGCTAGCTCCGGCGACACCGTAGCCGATGTTGGCGCGAACGGTGTCGTGGAAAAGCACCGTCTCCTGCGCGACCATGCCCATGAGCCGCCGCAGATCCGCGAGCTGTGCGTCGCGGATGTCGACCCCATCGATCGTGATGCATCCCTCGGTCACATCGAAGAAGCGCCCGAGCAGGTCGACCACGGTGCTCTTGCCAGAGCCGCTGGGGCCGACGAGAGCGACCATCGTCCCCTTGGGAACCGTGAACGTGACGTCATGGACCGCCGGTTCCCGGTCCCTATATGCGAACGACACCTCGGCATAGGTGATCTCCTGCTCGAAGGCACGCAGCCGCACGGGGTCTGCCGCGTCCTTGATCTCGGCGGGGGCGTCGAGGAACTCGAAGACACGCTCGGCGGCCATCAGGCCCGGCTGGGCCGTGGCCGGAAACTTGGCCAGGTTCTTCACCGGTGAATACAGCTTCACCGAAAGCGTCAGGAAGACGATGAACTCGGGCCCTGTCAGCTCTCCAGCGATCACGAGCCGCGCGCCGTACCAGAGCAGCACGACCGTCCCGGTAGCCGCGAGAAGCTCGGTCATGGGGGCCGCGAGCGCTCTCGCGAACTCGGCGCGCATGAACTGACGGAAGTAGTCCCCGGTGAGCGCCCTGAAGCGTGCGCGCTCGCGGTCCTCCGCCGCCGAAGCCTTCACGAGGCGAATACCCTGAAGCGTCTCGGAAATGTGCGCGTTGACCTCACCCCCGGCGTGTAGGACCGAGCGGTCTCGTCTGCGCAGCACTTTGACGAGTGGCCCCCAGATCGCCATCGCAGCGGGAATGACGACGAACGCCGCCAGCGTGAGCTTCCACGAAATGAGCAGCATCGCGACCGTCGCGACCGCGAACTCGAAAGCGGCCGAGAGCAACTTGGACATCTCGGCGGTGACCACCGTGCGGAGCTGCTCGACCTCGGTCGTGAGCCGGCTGACGATCTGCCCGGTACGGACCTTGGCGAAGAAGCCGAGATCGAGGCCGACCAGGTGATCGTACACCTCGTTGCGCAGATCGCGATTGAGCCCCTGCTCTGCTCGCGCCAGGAGATAGACGCGGGTGAAGTGAAAGACGTTCTTCACCGCGAAGGCCAACAGAATGAGGACGCTGATGCGGCCGATTGCCGAGAGCGGATCGCCAGTGACGTCGACCCAGCGATACACCGTCGCTTCCAGGAGGCTGTCCATGCCGCCGCTGCCCCCAGGAGTGGGTGCGGCTCCGCCGCTGACGAAGAGCGTTTCTACGAAAGGGATCAGCAGGATGTAGACGGACGCGTCCATGACGGCGAAGAGCGCGGTCGCGACCACGGCCGCCGCGAGCACCGCTTGATGCGGCCTCAGGTACGAGAGGATGCGCGTATAGAGCGACACCAGCCCAGGTCCCTACCGCCTCGGGGTCAGACTCGCGATCGGCACAATCATCTCTTCGGGGCTGATGCCACCGTGGAGGAAAGAGTTGCGGTAGCGCGCCTGGTATTCGCGCAGCTTAGTCGGGTAAACGAAGAAGTAGTCTTCGAGCGCGATGAGGTACGACATGCCCATCCGTCCCGACGGGAGCCGCAGGTCCTTCTCGTCTCGCGTGTTGTACGCGGTGGACGCTACCTCCGCGCGAATATCCTGACCGAACTTGTAGCGCAGGTTGCTCGTCGCGTCTCGACGCGCAAAAACCGTCGTCGGGTGCTGGCACAGGATGGAGCCGTGGTCCGTCGTCAGAATGACCTTGTGCCCCGCCCTGGCCGCCTCCTTGAGCACCTCGAAGGCGGTTGAGCGTTCGAACCAGGCGCGTGTCAGATCCCTCAAGGCGGCCTCGTCTCGCGCAACCTCCATGAGGATTGGCGACTCGGAGCGACCGTGTGTCATGAGGTCCACGAAGTTGAACACCAACGCCACGACGGTGCCGGGCGTGCGAAGCGCCGAATTGACCCTGGCCCTGACCTGCTCGCTCTGACGATCCGAGAAGATCTTCTCGTAGTGGACCGGCACGTCGCGCCCCGTGAGCCGCTTGAGCTGCTCGCGTAGGAGTGCGTCCTCGAAGGCGTTCAAGCTGCCTTCGTCGTCGGATGAGTCCCACCAACCGGGGTGCTCAGCCGCGATCTGATCGGGGTATTGGCCGCTGAAGATCGCATTGCGCGCATAAGGCGTGGCCGTCGGGAGGATCGAGTAGTGCCACGACTCCTCGATCTCGAAGTACTCCGCGAGCACCGGAGACATGGCCCGCCACTGATCGAGCCGCATGCAGTCGAGCACGACGAAGTACACGGGCTCCGACCCGAGGCGCGGCAACAAGAACTCCCGCACCAGGTCCACCGAGAGGCGCGGACGATCCTCGGAGTCGGCCATCCAGCGGGGATACTCCTGCATGACCCATAGCCCGAACTCTCGCCGCAGGTCGACCATGAGAGACCGTACTGTGTCGAGCAGGCCCTCCTCGCCCGCTTCGCCCAGTCGCAGCTGCCAGTCCACGAGCTCCGTGTAGACTCTGGCAAATGCCTCAGGCGTCTGTGCGTCCTGTCCGTACCCGGCCAGCTTCGGGAAGCGCGACGCGAAGTCCTGCGCCGCTCGCTGCTGACGGATCGAAGAGCCTTCGAGAATGCGCGTCACCACCGACAGCACCTGGCGGGGACTGGTGGGCTTCACGAGGTAATCGTCCACCCGGCGACCGATCGCCTCGGTCATCGTGTGATCCTCCTCCGACTTCGACACCATCACGACCCGCTGGTGGGGATAGCGTCGCCGGAGGATCTTCAGGACTTCGAGTCCGTGACGGCCAGGCATCTGTTCGTCCAGCAGGACCAGGTCGTACGCATACTCGGCCATGAGCTCGAGCGCGTCGTCCCCGTTGGTGATCGCGTCGACATGGTAGCCGCGCGCCTGCAGGAAGAGCAGGTGCGGCTTCAACAGATCGACCTCGTCGTCGACCCAAAGGATGCGTTTCGTCGCGCGAGTGGCCTGGACCATCCAGGAAGCTAATGGCTCAGCGGGCGAAGAGGACGCGAAGCCTCCTCATCAGCTCGTCTCGAGTCGACCGAAACGCCTCAAGCCTCGCGGCCTCGCTCCCTTCGACAGCTGCCGGATCGGGTAGGCCCCAGTGGAGGCGGTGCGCGTCCTCGAGCCAGACGGGGCAGACTTCCTCCTCACAGAGCGTAATCACGGCATCCACCGGTCGCGCGACCTCGTCGATACCCTTGGATCGCTGGCTGCCGATGTCGATGCCGATCTCGCGAAGCACTTCGATCGCCTGCGGCCGAACCGAAGTGGGCACCGAGCCGGCGGACGAGATCATCACGTGCGGAGGCGCCAGACTTCGCGCGATTCCCTCGGCAAGCTGGCTGCGGGCTGAGTTCGCCACGCACAGGAAGAGGATGTGCGAGGGTTCGGCCCGGCGTAGGAGCGCGGCCTCGGCTTCCCAGTCTTCTTTCCCCCCCTCCATGCCTACATCCCGATGCGGTACGGGAACCACGAAGCAACCGCCTGTCCGTCCTGCTGAGCAGGAAGAAACACCCACTCGGAAGCCTCTCGGATGAGCCGGCGATTGAAGTCGCCGTCTCGAGTCGACGGCTCCAACCGCGTCGAGTCGGCCACCACCCGACCCGTTTCGTCCACGAACACCCACACCTGCACCTCGGTGCCGCGGAGCCGATCGTTGTCAGGTGGGATGATCAATCCTCTCGGGACCGGAGGCTGGAGCCGGTAGAGTCCACTGTCCGCGGTGCCGCCATCCCCTAACCCGGTGCCCAGCGCCAGGCCCGGCGCTTCCAATTGGCCGGGCGCGTCGCCGGCGACCGAAGCCGGGTCGACCTGGACCTCGGCTACGAACTCGACAGGCTCGACGGTGATATCGGTCGGAATAGGCACCGGCGGCGGCACGATTGGAACGGACGGGCGCGTGCGCACGTTCAGCGCCTGCATGGATCCCGCAGCCGCCCGATTGTCGCCGGCGGCGGGACCGGCGGCGGCCAACGGTGAGTCCGGCACGACCGACCCCCGCCACGCCAGGAACAGGAGGGCGTGGAAGAGCACCGATATGAGCAGCCCTGTGCGCCAGACGGATCGGTCCTGGCGCCTGCGGTCCCGCGCGGTCATTTCGGGTGAATCGGTCATCGCGTCCTCATCGAGCCCCTCACTATACAGGACGCGCAGGGTAGGTGTTTCGAACACACCCTCGCTGCCTCGCGGTTCGTGCGGGGGCGGTACCCTATTATTGTCCGCCCGCGAGAAAGACCGGCGGACAAAGGGCCGCCGATTACCCATGGAAGACTCGACCGCCATCGACCCGGCCCGTCCCTCCCGACTGAGGGCCTATTACGAGCTGACGAAGCCCGGCATTGCGGGCTATGTCATGATTACGGCCGGGGTGAGCGCGTACGTGGCCTCGCGCGGACAGGTGGAGCTCATGAGCGCCGCTCACACCATGCTTGGCACGGGCCTCGCTACAGGCGGCGCGCTCGCCCTCAACCAGTTCGTCGAACGGGACTACGACGCGAGAATGACGCGCACGCGCGACCGCCCGATTCCGTCGGGGCGAGTCTCGCCCCGCGAAGGCCTTTGGTGGGGGGTCGTGCTCCTCGTCGTCGGCCTCACCTACCTGGCGACCCTAAGCGGGGCGCTGCCGGCGCTCGTAGCAGCAGGGTCGGCCCTGGCCTATCTGGGTGTCTACACGCCCCTAAAGAAGCGGTCGTACATCGCGACGCTCGCTGGGGCCGTTCCCGGCGCGTTGCCGGTCTTGATCGGCTGGACAGCAGTGACCGGCTCCGTCGGTCCGGGGGCCCTCGTCTTGTTTGCGATCGCCTATCTGTGGCAGCTCCCGCACGTCCTCGGACTCGCGTGGATGCTCAGGGACGACTACGCGCTGGTCGGATTCAAACTCATCCCCGACGGTGGCGGGCGAGTGATCGGGCGCCACATGGTGGCCGCGACGGGGCTCCTGGTGCCCGTGTCGCTCACCCCGACGCTGATGGGGCTCACCGGTCCCTGGTATCTGGGGGGCGCTCTCATCGCCTCCGCTGGATTTCTGGCTGTGGCCATCGCGGCGGCTCGCGATATGACCGACGCCCGAGCGCGCGCCCTCTTCCTGTCGTCCCTCGTGTACCACCCCGTGCTGCTGGGCCTCATGCTCTTCAACACGGTCGGTCCCTGACCGACTCAGGGCGCGTAAACGCTCCCGCTCGAAACCAACTCCGCGAGCTCCTGCTCTGACCAGCCCGCCTCGAGTAGCACAGCGCGCGTGTGCTCACCGAGGAGCGGCGCACCCGTTCGCATCCCGTCGCTGCGCTTCCCGGAGAGCTTCACGGGACTGCCGAGCGAGCGCACCGGCCCGAGGCGGGTGTGCTCGACCTCGACCACCATCTCACGAGCGATCGTCTGTGGGTGGTCCAGCATTTCGCCGATCGAAGCCACCGGCCCGACCGGTACACCCGCCTCCCCGAGCGCCGCGATCCACTCGTCCGTCGACTGCGTCGCGAACGTTTGTGTGAGCGCGGCCACCAGCTCATCGAGATCACGCATGCGGCCGGCGTTGTCGGCGAACCGAGGGTCGCCCCGGAGTTCGGGCCTACCTAGCGCATCGGTGAGACGGGTCCAGGTGGCCTCGTTTGAGGCGCCGACGTTGACCCAGCCATCCGAAGTCCGAAACGACTGGTACGGTGCCGTAAGCGGGTGCGCGGAGCCCATGGCGCCGGGGGAGGTCCCCGTGGCCAG
>JAOTVA010000071.1 GCA_029863645.1 Gemmatimonadota bacterium | reverse complement strand
GTCCGTCGGCAACATATCCGTTTAGTGCGGTGGTGAGCCTCTCCAGGCGTTCGGAGGACATTCCGACTGTCTCGGGTGTGGTCCGAGGCAGCTCCTGAGCGAACAGGGGCGCCGCGACGAGGAGTGCTGTAAGGCCGAAAGAAGCTATGCGTCTTGGGAGAGAGCTCATGGTGTTCACCTTTTTACGCCAGAAAGACCGATCGCCTGCACCAATTGGAGGATCGGGAGCGGGTTGCGCCAGAGTTGCGGGGCCCGGATTCCCATGACTTGAGGATGAGCGGTTGCCGACTCACGTTGTGACGCATCGCCTCCACCCCGCCGGGCCGGGTCCATGATGCAAACGCAGAGCGCGCCGGAGAGGGCCGCCGTCGCCTTCCTGAAGGAGTTCGGGGCTGCAGCCACGCACCTCGTCCGTGCGCCGGGCCGGGTCAACCTGATCGGTGAGCACACGGACTACAACGGGCTGCCCGTCCTGCCGGTGGCCCTCCAGCGCGAGGCGAAAGTGGCCTTTCGACCTCGACCCGATGGCATGGTCGTGCTGCACGACGTCGACGAAGAGTTCCCCCCGCTGGAGTTCGAGATCGGGCCCGCGATTTCTCCAGAGGCCGCTGGACACTGGGGCAATTACGTAAAGGCGCCGGCGAACGAGCTCGCGCGTCGTTTCGCCGTCTGGCGGGGATTCGAGGGGGTGCTGCACTCCGACATTCCGGTTGCGGCGGGCCTCTCATCCTCATCGGCGATCGTGAATGCGATCGGCCTCGCCTTGGCGCACATCAACGAGGTGCCGGTAGAGGCGCGGGCGTTTGCCGAACTCATGGCAGACGCAGAGCGTTACACGGGCACCCTCGGGGGTGCGATGGACCAGGCGATCTCGCTCGGTGGACGCTCGGGGTGTGCCACCAAGATCACCTTCGGACCCCTACGGCTACAGCACGTGCAGATTCCGGCCGACTGGTCGTTCGTGGTCGCTGACACGGGGGTGCGTGCCGAGAAGGCAGGAGCGGCGCAGAACACGTACAATCTCCGCCGCACCGAGTGCGAGGACGCGTTGTCTCGCGTCATCGAGGACCTCGTTCGGGCCGACCGTGTCCCCCTGATACCCTCCAGCTACTCGGCACTCCTACGGGCTATGCCAGTTGACGATGTGCTGGCCCTGGCGGAGGACGTGCTAGAGGGCAACCTCCGCCGACGCTTCCGCCATGTAGTCACGGAGGCCGCGCGCGTGAACGAGGCTGTGGATCGCATGCGCGGTGCCGACATCACCGGTTTCGGTACACTCATGGATGCCTCGCACGGCAGCCTCCGCACGGACTTCCACGTGAGCACCGCCGAGCTGGACGAGCTGACCGCGATCGCCCGCGAGGGCGGGGCATTTGGGGCGCGACTCACTGGCGCGGGGCTCGGTGGCTGCATCGTGGCGCTGGCGGACCGCACGACCGTCGGGACCGTGCTGGAGACGTTGGTGGGCGAGTATTATGAGCCGCGGAAGCTCACGGAGGACCTGGACGCTCGCCTCTTCGTGGCGGTGGCGTCCTCCGGCGCGTCGGTCCAGGCGCTTTAGACAGCCTCGGCGGCCGGTCAGCGGATTCCGACCCTCCGCAGGATCTTCAGCAGGCCGAACGCAGCCACTGCAGCCGCACCGAGGCATAGCCCCGCCAGGACGGTGCGGCCGTACAGCGCATATCCCGTTCCGAAGAGCGTTCCGTAGACCACGAGGCACCCGAGGAACCAGCCGAGGAACGCGGCGGTCAGCGAGTCGTCCGACGTAGCCGGGTGTGGCTCGAGACCTGCGCCGCGCCACCCAGGTCCGAGCGGGCGGATGAGGTCATGGAACGTTCGCAACGTCTCGGCGTCGGCTGGCGGAGTGAGGTAGGTGACCGTCAGCCACCCTACCGTCGTCACGAAGACGCCTACGACGAGCTGAAGCGACGGGTCCCAGGCGGGTACGGGCCACTGGAGCGCCACGGAGAACCCGAGGGGCTCGAGAGAGGCCCCCCCCGTGAAGTAGACCGCTACGGCGAACGAGATGACCATGGCGGACAACTCGCTCCATGCGTTCACGCGCCACCAGAACCAACGCAGCAGGAAGACCAGGCCCGTGCCGGCCCCGATCTGGAGCAGGATCTGGAACGCTTGGAGCGCGTTTTCGAGCAAGAGCGCCACGAGGCTCGCCATCACGATGAGCGCGATCGTCGAGATCCGACCCACCCACACGTAGTGGTGCTCGCTCTTGTCCCTCGCTACGAAGCGGCGGTAGACGTCTCCGACCAGATACGATGCCCCCCAGTTGAGATGGGTGCTTATGGTCGACATATACGCGGCCGCCAGCGACGATACCACGAGCCCCAAGAGCCCCGACGGCAAGAACACGAGCATCGCGGGATACGCGAGGTCGTGACGCACGATGGACGGATCGACACCCGGAAACGCAGCCTGGATGGACGCCAAGGTCGGATAGACGATGAGCGAAGCCAGCGCCACGATGATCCACGGCCAGGGTCGCAGTGAGTAGTGCGCAACGTTGAACCAGAGGGTCGCCTTCAGCGCATGGCTTTCGTCCCGAGCCGCCAGCATCCGCTGCGCAATATATCCGCCGCCGCCCGGCTCGGCGCCTGGGTACCAGGTGCTCCACCACTGCACCGCGATGGGCACGATGAAGACAGCGGCGGCGGTCGACCAATCGCTGAAGTCGGGAAGTAGCGACAGCTTGCCGTCCAGCGCCGGATGGGCGAAGAGCCCGGTCAGTCCCCCGACCTCTGGCTGGGCCACCGCGTAGTAGGCAGCGGCGAGCGACCCGATCATGGCGATTGCGAAGAGCAGAAGGTCGGTGACCACCACGCCCCAGAGGCCCGACGTCGCCGAGTAGAGGGCGGTGGCCGTGCCGGCCACCAGGACCACCTGCCACCCCGGGACTCCCAAGAGCACGCCCCCGATCTTGATGGCCGCGAGCGTCACGGTTGCCATGATCATGACGTTGAAGAAGACACCCAGATAGACGGCTCTGAAGCCCCGGAGGAAGGCCGCCGCGGCGCCGGAATACCTCAACTCGTAGAAGCCCATGTCGGTCAGCACGCCGGACCGCCGCCAAAGCTTCGCGTAGAAGAACACCGTGCACATGCCGGTGATGAGGAAGGCCCACCAGAGCCAGTTTTGGCTCACTCCGCCCGTCCGGACCAGATCCGTTACGAGGTTCGGCGTATCAGTCGAAAACGTCGTGGCGACCATCGACGTACCCAGCAGCCACCACGGCATTGAGCGCCCGCCCAGGAAGAACTCACTCGTCGCGCTACCGGCCCGGCGGGCGAAGTAGAGGCCCACGGCGACTGTGATAAGCGCGTAGACCACGACGACGATCCAGTCCAGGGTCGTGAGCTGCATGGACTATCCCTTTTCCACGAATCCGTGGGTGAGATTCTTGGGGTATGCGCCTGCCTTGATCCTGTGCTCCAGCATAGACTGAAATCGCTCTCGGTCTTCCGCGTACGTGATCCCGAGCCACGAATCTTCAGAGTCGAGCACATGCACGCGTGATTCGTAGGTCTGGATGTGCTCATTCACGGCGGTGGACAGGAAGAACTCCCGGTCAGCATGAGCTCCCCATAGGTCCAGGAAGCGCCGGAACTGGTTCCGAATGCCCTCGATCATCGAGGGCTTGAGCCCCCAGAGGTTCATCGACACGAGCTCATCTCCCGTGAGATCGATCGGGGCGTCCTCTCCCTCGATGCCCACGATCCACGCGTCGCTGCGCCGAATCTCGCGGACCTCGATGACGTGCTCGAGCATCCCGTTCCTGCCTACATGGCAAAGACCCCGAGCCACACCACCACCCCCGGCGAGCGTGTCCCGCAGTGGATACGCAATCAAGGCCGCATCCGAGGGTGGGACGTCACCCGTCAGGTAGTCGTAGAGCTGCTTGAACGCGGCCGGTCCATAGAGGTCGTCTGCGTTGCAGACCGCCATGGGCCCCTGGACACCCTCGGCGGCGCACAGCACTGCGTGCGCGGTTCCCCAGGGTCGGCGTCGGTCTGGGGGCGACCGAAAGCCGGGTGGAAGGCTCGCAAGGTCCTGAAGGACGAATCGTGCGTGCACGCTGTCGCCGAACACATCGGCTACGTGCGCCTTCACGTCCTCAAGGATCTGGGGCCGGACGACATAAGTCACCTCGTCGAACCCAGCCCGCAGGGCATCGAAGACGTTGTAGTCCATGATCGCCTCGCCGCTGGGCCCCAGGCGCTCGAGCTGCTTCAGGCGACCGAAGCGCGTGGAGAGGCCTGCAGCGAGCACGACGAGGGGAAGACTCAAGGGTACTCCTGGCGGAGGTAGGCCCGACGTCTACCGAAAACCGACGAATCGAGCCAATCTTCATTGGGTACCCCTATTTGGGCCAGGGACTCGTGGCACGCGCCATGATACTCTGGCGTTCACCCTCGTGATGTTTTATGCATTTCTTATGCATAATTCTTCGTCCGCCGTGGAATTAAGAGAGGCGAAGGCACCCGGACGTGCGAAGCGCCGGGTGGTAATGAAGTTCGGTAGCCGCCTCCTGACGGGGAATACGACGGTTCTGGACCCCCTGCGCATGGCTTCGGTGGCCCGCGCGGTCGTGGCGGAGCCCGAGACCGAGGTCGTCATCGTGTCGAGCGGCGCCATCGCAGCGGGCTTCCGAACGCTCGGGCACTCGACTCCCCCGAAGAGGATTCAGGACCGCCAGGCCTCGGCCGCGGTCGGGCAAGGCCGTTTGATGAGCCTGTGGGGCGATGCGTTCGCTGAGGTCGGCCTGGTCGTGGCGCAGGTACTACTGACCAACGATTGCCTTACGGACCGTCGACGTTACGTGGCCGCCAGTCGAGCGCTCGGCACGCTCCTGCAGGCCGGCATCGTACCGATCGTAAACGAGAATGACACGGTGAGCGTCGACGAGATCGTCGTGGGCGACAACGACAACCTCGCTGCGATGACCGCGGCGCTCGTCGACGCAGACCTGCTCGCACTCCTCACCGACGTGCCCGGTGTCCTGAGCGGAGATCCGTCGAGAGATCCGACGGCTCACCTGATCGCCGAAGCCGAAAGCGCCGAGGCGCTGCGGGAGTTCTGCTACGCCAAGAAGTCTGCCGAGTCGACGGGTGGCATGGTCACCAAGCTGGAGGCCGCCGAGCGGGCAGGGATCTTCGGCATCCCGACGGTCATCGCCTCGGGCACGGACGAGGGGGCGCTGGCAGCCATCGTGGGCGGCGGACGCGCGGGCACCTACATCGCGGCGGCGAAGCAGCCCATGGCCGCCAGAGAGCATTGGATGGCTGCGCAACGTGGCTTGATGGGTGCCCTCGTGGTCGACGACGGTGCGGTCGCGGCCATCAAGCGTCGGGCCAGTCTGCTGCCGAAGGGTGTGGTGCGAGTGGAAGGCCGTTTCAGGAAGGGCGATCTCGTATCGGTCATCGACGTGCGGGGGCTCGAACATGCCCGCGGCATCGTGCGCTTCGACGACCACCAGGTGGACCGCATCCGAGGCCTCCATACCTTAGAGGTCAAGGACGCCCTGGGTGCGGCTCTCGGGAACGTGGTGATTCGGCCCGACAGGATGGTCCTGATAGGAGATGAAGAGGAGTAGGAATGACTGTGAGTGAGCAGGTCCGCGCGGATCTCTCGATCGAGGCGATGGCGCGTCAGGCCCGGGCCGCAGCACTGGCATCGGCCCGCCTCGACGCGGGCCAGCGTCGCAGCGCGCTGGAGGCCATGGCGGACGCCATCGATGCGCATCGCTCCCACATTTTGGCCGCCAATGCCGTCGACTTGTCGGCCGCGGACGAAAACGGGGTGACGGGCGCGATGCGCGACCGCCTCCTGCTGGACGATGCGGGCGTCGCGAAGCTCGCCGCCGCGATCCGCGAGGTCGCTGCCCAGGAAGACCCGCTCGGCGCCGTAGAAGACGAGACGATGCGCCCCAACGGGCTCCGAATCGGCCGCATGCGAATTCCGCTCGGTGTAGTCGCCATGATCTACGAGAGCCGTCCGAACGTGACGTCGGATGCCGCGGCGCTATGCCTGAAGGCCGGCAACGCGGTCATCCTGCGCGGGGGCTCGGAGGCGATTCACTCCAACCGAGCCATTGCGGAGGCCCTCAGGGAGGGGCTGCGAGCCAGTGACGTGCCGGTCGATGCCGTCCAGTTGGTTCAGACGTCCGACAGGTCCGCGATCGACGTCCTGCTCAGGCAGGAGGAGTCGATCGACTTGGTCATTCCCCGGGGCGGAGAAGGCCTCATTCGGGCCGTCACCGAAAAGAGCCGGATACCTGTACTGCAGCACTACAAGGGAGTATGCCACGTCTTCATCGACGCCAGTGCCCCTGCGGGCAGGGCCACGGAGATCGTGGTCAACGCGAAGGTCCAGCGGCCGGGGGTGTGTAACGCACTCGAGACGCTTCTAGTTCACGAGGCCGCCGCCGAAGAACTCCTCCCGGTCATCGCCCAAGCTCTGGTCGATCAGGGAGTGGAGCTTCGCGGATGCCCACGAACGGTAGCGCTGCTCGAGAGCCTCGAGGTGGTGCCCGCGACAGAGGATGACTGGCACGAGGAGTATCTCGATCTCATCCTGGCCGTCCGTATCGTCGACGACTTGGAAGCAGCCCTCGACCACATCGCTCGCTACGGGTCGTCGCATACGGACGCCATCGTCACAGAGGACAGCGGGAACGCGGAGCGCTTCGTCTCCGCCGTGCAGTCGTCCACCGTGCTGGTCAACGCGAGCACTCGCTTCGCCGACGGGGGTGAGTTGGGGCTCGGAGCCGAGATCGGCATCTCCACGTCGAAGCTCCACGCCTTCGGGCCCATGGGCGCCCGCGAGCTCACGACCCGAAAGTTCGTAGTGTTCGGAGACGGCCAGGTCCGGGGGTAGGGCGAAACTCTTCGGCGGGCTCACTCGTTGTACTAAGTGAGGGAGGACGGCAGGGGCCGCCTCCGGGTCGTGTAGGGGGATGAAGATGACTCACATGAATCTGAAAAAGGACAGGACGCCGCCCCTTTGGGCCGTCCTTGGGGCACCGCTGCTCGGGGTGCCGCTCATGGTCGGACTGCTCGCGCTCGTGGCGCCTCGGGTCGACGAACCAGTCGCGGAGCCGGTGCCCGTCCTCGTGACGGAACCGGTCGACACCGATTACGTTGAGCCGACCTCGAACGACAGCGCGGCGCAGACCGAACGGGAGCTTCAGGTCGGCTAGTCGGGAATGAGTGGGCGCTGGTCACATCCGGAGCGTGGGAAGGTCGAGAATGGACGAGATCCACATTCCGAACGATGCGACCTACGCGCCGTTCTCCCTGACTGACGTCATCGCGACTGCGCCCCTGGCGTCGAGGCTCCTGCTCGGGGCTACGCTGCCCGGCAGAGTTCTGAGCGTGGCCGCGCTGGGGCTGTACGCTGGAAGTGCCGCGAGGGATTGGATCAAGCGTGCCGACATGCGCTGGGTGGACTTCCAGCGAGAGTTCGGGGCGGACGTAAAGACGCTTGAACCGATGCCGGACGAGGAGCGACGAAGCGAGGTTCGCCGAATCGCCGTGCGCCTCGAACGGGACTTCACCTCCGAACGGATCCCCCGTTCGGAGTTAGCTCCTTATGTGAACCGGCACCTGACGGAGTATATCGCCGGGCTGACCGGCCAGCGGGTGCACACCAGCTCGGAGGTGAGGGATTTCACGCTCGCCAGCCTCGTGTTCCCGTTCGCCATGGGTGTGTGCGACATGGTGTCGGGCGACGTGGCGCTCTTCAAAGACACGGGCGTGTTCGAGCCGCATGTCATTTGCCACGAGTTCGTACACCGAAAAGGGTACTGGAAGGAGCTGCACGCCCAGGTGCTCTCCTACCTGACGCTGATGGGGTCGGGAAACGCCGTCCTGATTCAGTCTGCGCTGGCGGAGCGACTCCACAGACAGCTCAAGGTCCTCGCGGGCGACGACCACGGAGCGTACCACGACCTGGTGGATGCCCTGGACTTGCGCGACTCGCTCGCCGACGCGCTGCACGCGTTGCGGCCACCGGCCGGCGCGTCCGAGGGTGCGGTATCGGTGGTGATGAAGAGAGTCTACGACGAGCGCCTGAAGCTCACCGGCCAGAACGGCTTGTCCGACTACGACGTCGGCTTCACGAACTGCTTGTGGACCTTCTCTCGCAGTGACGCCGCGCGCCAGGACCGGGCCCAGGCGAGCATCTAGCCGAACAGGTCCATCTGGGCTCCCCGAGCCGACGACGGTACCCGGAACGCTTCGGTGGAGAGCCGCGGGGGGCGATTCAAGGACAACCGTGCGGTCGTCACCCGAAACAGCGAGCTGAGTTGCTCGGCCCAGGGCCCCTCACCGCGCCCGCGCTGCGCGTAGCGTGCATCGTACAGCTTGCCCCCTCGCATCTGCCGCATGCGGTTGAGCACCTTCTCCTTCCGGTCCGGGACGTGCTGTGCGAGCCACGTCTCGAAGAGGTCCTTCACGCCGTGGGGCAGCCGCAGAAGGATGTAGGACGCGCAGGTGGCGCCGGCTTCCGCCGCCGCCTCCAAGATCGCGGGGAGCTCGGCGTCCGTCAGGCCAGGCACAACGGGTGCGACGTTGACCCCGACCGGGACCCCCGCCTCTGACAAGACGCGAATGGCATGGAGACGTCGGGCCGGACTGGCTGCTCTGGGTTCCATGGCCCGTTGGAGTGCCGGCTTCAAGGAGGTGATCGACAGTACGACCGAGACGGCTCGGTGCTGCGCCAAGTCGGCCGCGAGATCGACGTCCCGGGTAACCAGATGGCTCTTCGTGACGATCTGGACAGGATTCCTGAAATCGGCAAGAACCTCGAGGCATCGACGCGTGACTCGCAGGCGCTTCTCCGCCGGTTGGTAGGCATCCGTGTTCCCGCTGAGCCCGATGACCTGCGGTGTCCACTTGGGCGAGGCGAGCGCCTTGGCGAGTAGCTCCGGCGCTTCGTCCTTCACCAGGATTCGGGTCTCGAAGTCGAGGCCTGCAGAGAATCCAAGGTACTCGTGTGTCGGACGGGCGTAGCAATACGAGCAGCCGTGGCCGCAACCGCGATAGGGGTTGATGCCGACATCGAATCCGACGTCGGGCGACTCGTTGAACGCCAGTATGGACCGGGTCCGGTCCTTCAGCAGCTTGGTCTCTGGCGCAAAGTCGTCGGGGTCCGGATCGAGCTCCACCCGCAGCTGCTCGAAGCGGTTCGGTGGATTCCAGGCGGCCCCGCGGCCCCGAAGGATAGGAAGCTGAGTCGGTAGAGTCACGGCGAAAACCGAATAAAGACCGAAGCATCTTAGGTGTCCGGTCCGGCGCCGGAAAGGGGGGATGCAAGAAGGCCCCACCCGAGTGGTCGGGGTGGGGCCTCCAGGACGTCCAGCAGGCTCGTCGGCCTTATACGACCTCGATGTCGTAGCAGACTCTCCAGTCCACCATGTTCTCGGGGTCCGCGGAACCTTCGTCGGTCGGCTGGTGGCGACCGGCCCAGGTCGCGACGGCGCCTGTGTATTCCCTACGGTAGTCCGCTAGATGATCGTTAGCCGACATCTGATCCAACTCGACGCCGAAGAGCTCCACGACGAGCGTTTCCGCTGCCTCGCCCTCGAACAGCACCTTGTCGATCTTGTCGACCTTGTTGCGACGGGGATGGTCCGAAATGGCCCAATAACCCTGCTCCGGGAACTCGATCTCTTCGACCTTCGAGCCCGAGGTGACCTTGGACCGGAAGCGGAACTCTCCCTCGTCGTCCCACATCGCTTCTTTGTTGTCTTTGATCTGGATCCATCGCAGCGTGACGCGGATCAGGGTGCCGCCGTTCTCGGACATCGTGACTCCTCTCGTGTTGCGATACGCTCGCGGTGCGGAGTAATAGGGCCGGGCGCGGGCTTCGGTCAAGGGTCCAGCCCGCATTCCCGCTGACTCAGCGCACCGGAATCCTCACGGACAGTTGTTGCGTGAGGACGGATGCTTCCTGGAGCGTCAGGGGCCCCTGCGGCGCGATGATGAAGTCGCCCTCCGCTTGGGAGATCACTGCGAACGGCTGCTGGCTCCACTCAGTCCCGGGTCGGCCTGTACCGCTGGTTCGGCGCACTGCATAGCGTAGGTCGAGGCTCGCCAGACGGAACACCACTCCGAACGTCGGCGTCCATTCCATCCACGACTCGTCCTGCTCTCGGTACTCCCTGGTGACATGGTTCACCTGCTCCAGCGTATAGTCGTACGATCGGGCCTCGAGGCCTGCCTGTAGGGTCGCCTTCCCTACCGCGTGCGAGACCCCAGTCCTCAGCAGGACATTCGTGAAGAAGAAGGCGTTCTCGATCGACCGATCGCCGATCCCGAGTGAGCCCCCCGAGTCGGCGACGTCCTGGGCATCCGCCTCCTGCCACGTCTCGCTCCAGATCGGCTGCAGGACCAGGTCCACACCGACGGTCGTCGGCCCCTCGGTCCGAGCGAAGCCGAATGCAGCCTCGTAGGCCCAGGTTGTGCCGGGATCCCTCGGGATGTTCTGGATGTCGTAGTTCGGGATCTTGGGGTGAGACTTGCGGTTGACGGTGGCCGACGCCCCGATGCGCCACCCGGGCGCAGTGAGGTCGCGGTCCCACTCGAGCTGAGCCCCCCACGTGCGGGACTTGTCTTCGTTCCGCTCAACGCGTGACTCGAACACGGATGTCAGGGTCACGGGATCCCAGATCCAACCCTCGTATGTCACGTCGTGCGTCATGGAAACGCGCGAGTGCAGGAGTAAGAGGGAGAGGCGGTCGCGGTCGTCGTCCAAGTGGAGTCCGAGCCGAACGTCCTGTGTGCTGCCGCGTTGGTCGATGCGGTTTGCGTCGACGTAGAGCAGGTCGACGCCGTCCATGGCGTCCAGCTGGGCCGCACTGAGGCCCAGGCCCACGGACCACCCCGCTCCGAGGCGCATTCCAAGGAATCCGGATCCATACAGGTTCCTGTTGAACGCATCGCTCAGCCGGCGCCGCGGCTCCCAGAACCCTACCGTCGGTTCGACGAGGAACACGTCGTCACGAGAGTCGTTTTCGATCTGCTGCAACGCCAGCGCGACGCCGCCGAACCATCGGGATCCGGCGATGACGCCCGCCATGGGAAAAGAGCGCCCCGCTCCGCCGTTATTCGAGATCGAGTAGAAGGTGGGAGACCCAAGGAATGCGCTCTCCTGAACGAAGATCCCCTTCGCGGGATTCGACCACGGATCGGCCAACGAATCGGCGACTGCCACGCGAAGGCCGCCCATGGCCATGCTCTGCGAGGGAAGGAGTAGGAACTGGTCGCCCGAGGCCACCGGGACGGTCCGTACGGGGACGATCTGACCTCCGATCGGCCAAGTGAGGGAAACTGAAATGGCGAAGGAACACGCGAGTACTCGAAGGGCGAAGCGCATCGGGGGTCATCCAGGTCGCAGTTAAGTCGCGCAAACCAGGAAGAGAACGAGTGGCCCCCGCTAGATGTGACAGACGACGTCGCTCGGCCCGCAGTCAGAACGAGACGGCGACTCCCACCAGCGGAAGAATCGGTAGTTCGGCGAGGGGACGAACCTCGTCGGAGCGCCACCGCTCGAACGTGTAGAAGAGCGAGTCACGGCGGTCCAGCGCGTTCAAGAGCCTGAGATACGGGCGCACTCTCCAACTCCGACTTCCCCAATTCGGCTCGAAGACGGCGAAGAGCTCCACGTCCAGGCGGAGGAAGGACTCGTCCAGGCCCGACGCATAAGTGTTCGCGGAACCGAACTCGGTCTGGCTGATGGCGGTTGGCCCCAGCTCGGATGCGTCCTGCGCGGTACTGAAGCCAAGGGGGACGCTGGTATATGGCAGCCCGGCGCCGTACGCAACTCGGGCTTCGCCGCGCATGGGGCCCCCTAGACGTCCCGAGACGCCCGCACTCAGCAGGTGTCGACCGGAGAAGTCGGTCTGCTGCCCCGACAGGTCCGTGGTCGACCAGAACCAGGAGAGGCCGTAGCCCAGCCATGCGGTGGCTCGTTCTGAGCCGCTCAGCACGCGCACGTCGATGCCGGAGCTGCGGACGCCTTGGCCCCCTGTGGTCGGCAGGCCTTCGTACGCTTTCCAGAATCCCTGGAGTCCCAAGCGCACCGACTCGCTCAGTCGCTGATCCAGCGTGAGGACGACGTGGTCTGCCGTAGCGATCGGCAGCAGTTCCGAGGGCGGCACGCCGCCCACAGCGACCTCGGCCAGAGTCAACTCTACGTCGACTTCTGGCGTGCGGGTCGGTTGGTGGTACCGGCCTGCCGCAACGGTGAGGAGCGCCTCCGGAGCGACGGCCCAACTGATTGCAGCTCGCGGCGCCAGACGGGCGGTGTGCCCCGTGAAGTGATCGACGCGCAGCCCCGCCCGCAGGCTCACGCCCGGCGCGAGTGGTCGAGTGGCATCGACGAACGCACCGATTGCTGCGGTCGTCCCATGGCTGGAAGCGCCGTTGCCACCGGTGAGCACACGGGCCGCAAAGGCGGCGTCGATGTGCTCGAACGAGAGTCCCGTCCGGATGGGCGAAACGGGGCTCCCCCAGAGGACCTCGCCCACGATGCGGGCTCGGTTGGTCTCGGCGGTGGCGATCAGAGCAGGCGGGGGCGGCTCCCCGGGCGGGGATCCTGGCTGCAAGGGCAGGCTCGCCCGGTACCCGCTCAGTCCTGCAGTCAGTTCGATGGCGGCATCGCCTACATCGGCTCGGTAGCCGACCGATCCCGCGCGGTTGCTCCAGCGCGCGTCGTCCTGCGCGGGCTCCAGATCCAACGCGACGGACTCCTCGTTCCAAAATCCCGTCGCCCGCAACGCGTGTCCGTCCGCAGGCTCCACGTCGAAGGAGACCAACGCATCCCTGTAACCGTACGGCCGACCTTGCCCCAGCGGTTCGCTGGCGAGGTCGTGCAGCGTTCTGCCCGAGGCAACGAGACCGGCCTGGCTCCCCAGGGGTAACTCCACCGCGGCGGAGCTCGACAGGAGGTCGACGGAGCCAGAGAAGTGCAGTGCGTCTCTCCGGGCCGTGCGGGTATTGAGCTCCAGGATGTGGGTCAGGCCCCCGTCGAACCTGGCCGGCGCCCCTCCTACGTGTAGCTCGGCACCCCCGAGCACGGAGGGCTCGAAGCTCCGCAAGAGGCCGGCAACGTGAAACGGGGTGTAGACCGGCACTCCGTCGAGCAGGACTAGCTTCATGTCGGTCGTGCTACCCCGCATGAACAGCACATCTGATGCGTCCCCCGGTTCGTTGCCTGGGACCGCGGAGACGACGTCGACGATTCCGGCTTGGCCCAGTCCGGGGCCGACCTCTAGCGCGTGGATCTCGAGCTCCGGGACCGAGGGCTCCTCGCCTTCTCCCACGAGCCCGCGCCCCCGGCCACTGCGCGTGGCCCTCACATCGAGGGGGGTGAGCGCCACGGGATGGGCAGTCAATTCCAGGTCTACTCCGACCGAATCGCGGGAGGGGACCGACACGACCAGGGAGAGCGGCTCGTATCCGGCGTGGGTCACCGTGAGGGTCAGGGCCCCCGCAGCGAGTCCGTCGAGGACGTAACGGCCCGAAGCGTCGGTCACGGCGCGGTAGCGGCGCCCTCCCGAGAGCCCCTCGACCATCGCGAAGGGAAGGGAGTGGACCTGGTCGTGGAATCGCCCGCTGACGTAGCCCGTGACCGCGGTGGTGCCCACATCGGGAGACGCCCTCGTTTGCGTGACCGCGGTCGCCGGCAGGAGGAGGAGCAGCGCCAACGGCAGCACGAAGCCGGGTGTGCGGTGAGGCGTCATGGATTACCCCTGGGGGACCCTGAATCGAATCGACTCACGAGTCCTCTCCACGGTCGGTCCCGCGACCTCGAGCGCCTCTGGGCTACCGCTCAGATAGAGACGGCCATCGACCTCCACGGAAACCCGCGTGGCGGCCCGTGGCAGCTCCAGGCTCACCGTGCCACGAGATGCGTCGACTTCGACCCGTCCGGCTGCATAGGTGAACCGAGAGCCTGACGCCGCGCGGACGCTGGCGGCGGTCTCGTCCGTCCAGGTCACAAGGAGCTCTGATCCGGCGGCGGCCCCACGTACGACCACGTGCACCGGTCCGTCGAGCACCGCGATCGAGATGCCGGAGGACGCGGCGTCCACAGCCAGGGCCTGCGGCGCAGATTCGCTCAACGTGGCGGCGGGCGCGGCGACCTCGGGTTCTGTGGCGGGCGACCGCAGGAGGCTCCGGACAGGCGAACCCGGCAACGCTGCGGCAGCACCTGCCGTCACCAACAGAAGCGCCGCCGCCCGGCCGAGGTGCTGACTCGCCCACCGGCGAGGGGCCGGCTGCCCAGCGGCCCGAACACGGGCCCTGACACCCGCCTTGGCCGCCGTCGCCTCCACGGGACCGTCCAGCGCGGTGAGCGTCAGGGCGATGGCCTCGGCGCGTGCCTGGGCGGCCGCCAGCGCTCGGCTGCACGTGGCACACGCGTCGAGGTGCATGCGGACGCCGGCCTCGAGGGGTCCCCCGTCCCTGACGCTCAACAGCGTCGCTTCGTCGAGGTGCCTCATAGGGCCTGCCTCGCCGCTTCAGTCACTACCTGCGTGAACCGGCGCTCCGCCCTCGCGAGTAGCGTGCCGACCGAAGTAGATGCCACGTCGATCGCGTCGGCGATCTCACGGTAGCTGAACCCGGCATAACGCATGAGTAGGATCTCTCGGTCCCTCGGTGCGAGCGTGTCGAGAGCAGCCCGGGCTTGGGCGCGGGTCTCAGCGCGCTCCAACCTCAGCTCGGGCGACTCCGGAGCGGAGGGCACGACCGGGTTCTCCGCGAGCAGTCGAACCCGATTCTTCTCGACGCGGTAGCGATCACGCACCAGGTGAGTGGCGGTCTTGAAGAGCCACGCGCGCATGCCGGCTTCGGAGCCGGTCACCTGATGGTCGAACAGGCGTACCATGCTCTCTTGCGCGATGTCCTCGGCGGCATCCCGGTCGCCGATCAGGCGTTGGCAGTATCGAGCCAACTCCGGGTAGTGCCGGTCGAAGATCGTGTCGAAGTCCATGACAGTGATAAAGACGATCGACGCTGGAGATCCGTGACAGATCCCGTCGGGCTATCCCGCCTCGGGAAGGGGGACCTGCTCGAGCAGTCCCTCGATGAGACGGATGAAGGCCCGATGCGTAG
>JAOTVA010000012.1 GCA_029863645.1 Gemmatimonadota bacterium | reverse complement strand
CCGAAACTCCAGAATGAAACGATAGGTCCAAGGAGTGACGCCGGGCCGTGACGCCACGTTCGTCAGGTCGAGCCGCTTGTTTGCGAACACGCCCAGCAGCTCGTGCAGGGCTCCCGGACGGTTCTCCAGCTCTGCGATGCAAGCCGTCTTCAGGAGCCCGCTCGGGGTCGCGGGTTCGGGATCCCGTACGATCAGGTAGAACCGCGTCTGATTGTCGTCGCGGTCCTGAAGGTCCGCTTGCAGGACCTCGAGGCCGTACCGATCACCCGCGCGTCGAGAGGCGATGGCCGCCAGAGACGGATCACCCATGGCCGCTACCTCCTCCGCCGCGCCGGCCGTGTCGTAGACCGCCTGAGCCCGTATCTCCGGATGCTCGGCGAAGAAGCCACGGCACTGCGAGAGGGCCACCGGATGAGAACGGGCCTCCCGAACTCGCTCCGTGGATGCGCCCTCGAGCCCCAGCAGACAATGTCGGATGGGGATCGCGACCTCCCCGACAGCCGTCACGTCTCCTGCGACCAGCGCTTCGTACGCCTCGGCGACCGCGCCCGCCAGCGTGTTCTCCACGGGTACGACGCCGGCCTGCACCTGACCGGACTCGACCGCCCGGACGACCGCCTCGAACGTCGCGTGCGGAACCGGCTCGGCATCTGGCACGAGCGCCCGGACCGCCTCCTCGCTGAAGGCCCCTAACGCTCCCTGGAAGCCGACTCGAGGAGCCTCAGTCATCGGCCGCCGCCTCGCTCACACGTCGCACGATCTCCGCCTCCCGTCGTGGATCCAGCGCTGAGCGCCAGCGCTCCCCTGGAGTCTACCGACCTCATGGGTAATGCGGTATCGCAATCGTGTGCGTAGCCCCTAGGGCCGCCTGAGCCCGTAGCTCTTGAGCTTTCTATGCAGGGTCCTGGGCGATACGCCGAGCATCTCGGCGGCCCGTCCCTGATGCCAGCCGGCCCGGTCGAGCGCCTGCTCGATCGCCATCCTCTCCAGCTTCTCGAGCTCGAGCAGAGGCAGTTTACCACCGGTGGCCGCGGCGGGCGTCGCTCCGTCCCCAGAGAGCGACGTGCCGAGATCGGAAGCCCGAATCGTCTGCCCGCGCGCGAGAAGGGCGGCCCGCTCGATCACGTTGCGTAGCTCGCGCACGTTGCCGGGCCAGGAGTAACCCTGCATCAGCGCCAACGCATCGGGCGCGATGCTCCACGAATCGGCGTCTCCGCGGCCGAACTCCCCCAGGAACTCGTCGACCAACAACGTGATGTCTCCGACGCGCTCGCGGAGAGGGGGGAGCTCGAGCACCATGGCATTGATACGGTAGAACAGATCCGCGCGGAACTCGTCCTTCGTGACCAAATCTTGGAGCGGACGGTTCGTGGCGGAGACGAGCCGGAAGTCGGTGGGGAACTCCTTCACCCCGCCGACGCGCCTGAAGTGCTTGGTCTCCAGGACGCGGAGAAGCTTCGCTTGAAGCGGAGGTGCAAGATCACCGATTTCGTCGAGGAACAGGGTGCCGCCGTCCGCGAGCTCGAGCAGCCCGATCTTCCGGGACGCCGCGCCCGTGAAGGCACCCTTCTCGTGACCGAACAGCTCGGACTCCGCCAGATTCTCCGCCACGGCCGCGCAGTTGAGCGCCACGAGCGCCTCACCATGTCTGCCCGACAGGCGATGCACCTCACGGGCAATCAGCTCCTTTCCCGTTCCCGATTCCCCCATGACGAGCACCGAGACGTCCGAGCTGGCCACCTTGGCCACCAGATTCAGTGCGTCACGCATGCGTGGATCTGCGGTGACGATCTCGATCTCCCGGGCCCCCCGCTTCACGACGGCCCCGAGGCGCTCAGACTTGGACGTGAGCCTGCCAGCCTCGGCGGCCTTCCACACGAGAGCGACAAGGCGGTCCCGTTGGATCGGCTTCTCCAGGAAGTCGTAGGCCCCGAGCTTCATGGCCCTCGTCGCGGTCGCCACGGTGCCCGTGCCCGACACGAAGATGACCTGAGGCCTGTTGGTGTCTTCCCCGATCGCCGCGAGCACCTCGAGGCCGTCCAGGCCCGGCATGCTCAAGTCCAGGAGCGCGACGTCGAAGACCTGCTCGCGGAGTGCGCCGAGCGCCGAACGGCCATCGGGCACTGAGGTCACCCGGTGCTCGGCCCAGTCGGCCTCGCTCAGGATCTCTTCGAGGAGCAGCCTCTGGTCGGCGTCATCATCGGCCACAAGGACCGAAATCGAGTGCTTCTGGGACGATTCCATGCCCCACTCTCAAGCTCGACGCACCGCCCCGCAAGACGCCTGAATAAAGAGAACCCCGCGGTGCGAACACCGCGGGGCCTCCCGGGGGGGTGAGCTTCGGACTGCGGGACCGGTCCCTGGGGGGATTCAAGCCAGTAGTCGTTGGTTGTCCCGGAACCATTCCGGGAAGAGCTGTCCCGCAGCCCTCGGCTCTTGTTGGCCTTAGTAAGAGCAAGGCCGGTGCCAGGAGGTGCTGTGAGGCCTAAGTATCTGCTGTCATATGACTTACGGCCTTACTCGAAGGCCAACAGCGATAGTCATGTTGACCGATTCAGACGATGTGGCCGGACAGGATGACCGACGACCTCAGAGCCCGGGTTAGAGGCAAGAAAGAATCGGGCCCGGGTCGCGCCGGTCTGGCTTCGGCCACGCTACCCGGATGTCAAGGCGCGTTGCACCTCAAGACCCTTGTGATCCGGGGGGCGCATGGTAACACTTGGCACGCCGGTTCACTCAGCGCTCCTGCAGTGCTCCCTCGTGGAAGTCACAGGGCCTATAATGGCGAGTCTCGCATACGTGACGTTTGTGGCCATGGCATCGCAGAAAGTCCTCGGTCTCGTCGAGGAGAGCGACCATGTCTCAGGTTGAATCGCAGAAGAGCGCAGTCCGCAACAAAGAGCTCGTCGAGCACGGCTTCGGTCTCATGTGCTCCCACGACCGGGACGGCGTTCTTGACTGGGTCAACCCGGCGATTGGGTCCCTCCTGGGGTACGAGACCTCGGAAATGGTCGGCCGCCCCCTCTCCGACTTCATGGCCGACGCGTCTGCCCTCCACGGCTACGTGGAGTCCGTCTTGAGCGACGGGCACGGGCAGGGCCGGGTCGAAGCCGTGACGCGCGATGGCGAACCTCGATTCATCCAGTTCCACAACGTCGTCATGCGGCCCCCCGACGGAGAGCTCTACGTCCTCGGTCATGGCCAAGACGTCACAAAACTGGTGGGGACAGAGCGAGAACTAAGGCTCGCGAAAGACCAGATGGCGAGCCTCTTGGAGGCGAGTCCGGCGGTGACCTACACCATGCTTCCCACCGGTGCCCCGCGGGCCACCTACGTAAGCGCCAACGTGGCGAGCGTCCTAGGATACGATCCCGAGCAGTTCACCCAGAACGACGGTTTTTGGGCGGACCACATCCACCCGAGCGATCGAGAGCGCGTCCTCGCGGTGTTCGAGGAGCTTTTGCATACCGGCACGCTCGGCCAGGAGTACCGCTTCCGAGCCGCAGACGGGACGTACCTCTGGTTGCGTGACGAAGCGAGACTGGTCCGGGACGACGAAGGCCAGCCGTCCACGATCGCCGGGTACTTCGTGGACATCACCGAAACCAAGCGGCTCGGGCTCGACATCGATCGTCTCTTTACCGTAAGCCTGGACCTGCTCTGCGTCTCAAACTTCGAGGGGTACTTCCTCCGCCTCAACCCCGCCTTCGGCGAGCTTCTCGGTTACTCCGACGAAGAGCTCCTTTCGAGGCCCTTCATGGATTTCGTCCATCCCGACGATGTCGAGGGCACGATTGCGGAGCTCGCCTCGCTCAGTCAGGGCACTCGCTCGCTGAAGTTCGAGAACCGTTACCAGGCCAAGGACGGTTCCTACCGCTCGCTCCAATGGAACGCCCTGCCCTTGGTGGATGAAGGCATCATCTACGCCGTTGCGCACGACGTCACTGAGCTCAAAGACCGGGCATCCGAGCTGAACCAGGCCAAGCTCGAGGCCGACCGCGCGAATAAGGCCAAGGGGGAGTTCTTGGCCAACGTCAGCCACGAGATCAGGACGCCGATGAACGGGATCATCGGCATGACCGAGCTGGCGCTCGACACGGATCTCTCGAAGCAACAGCGAGAGTATTTGGAGATGGTCCAGGGCTCGGCCCTCGCCCTGCTGGACGTCATCAACAGCGTCCTGGACTTCTCCAAGATCGAAGCCGGCAAGCTCCAGATGGAGACCATCGACTTCACGCTGCGGGACACGCTGACGGGCTCGCTCAAGCCGCTAGGACTGACCGCGAACCGGAAGGGCCTCGAGCTCCTCTACGACGAGGGTCCCGGCATTCCGGAGCGCCTCCGCGGCGATCCCGGCAGGCTCCGCCAAGTCTTGGTCAACCTCGTTGGCAACGCGGTGAAGTTCACGCAGGCCGGCGAAGTGCGCGTGTCCATGGAGAAGGTCGAGGATAGCGGAGGCGAGGTGGAGCTGGCCTTCGAGGTATCTGATACGGGCATCGGGATTCCAGAGGACAAGCTCGACGCGATCTTCGAGTCCTTCAGTCAGGCCGACGGCAGCACGAGCCGGCGTTTCGGTGGAACCGGCTTGGGCCTGTCGATCGCGTCGGGCATCGTGCGCGCGATGGGAGGTGAGATCCGCGTCACGAGCGAGGAGGGAGGGGGCAGCACGTTCCGCTTCCAGGCTCGCTTCGCTCATGGTCAGCAACCGGCGCGTCCGCCGTCGCTGCCCTCCTCGGAGATCCGCGGACTTCGCGTGCTCGTGGTCGACGACAACGAAACGAACCGCCGCATCCTGGACGGCTTTCTTCGGCGGATGGAGATGAGCGCCGTGTGCGTGACCTCTGGCGAAGAGGCGCTCACGGCGCTGGACGCGGCATATCAAACGGATGCCCCTTTCGACATGGCCATCCTCGATGTGCTCATGCCTGGGATGGACGGCTTCGAGTTGGCCGAGCGCATCCGCGGCAACGAGGAATTCAACGACCTCGTGTTGATCACGCTCACCTCGGCCGGCCGGCCCGGTGACGGCGCATTGTGCGAGCAGCTCGGCATCAGCTCCTACCTCTTGAAGCCGATCACACCCACGGAATTGCGCGACGCGATCCTCCTCACTGTGGCCCGGGGGGAGGAGCCCCGCAGCGAGACCAACCTCGTGACCAGGCATTCGTTGCGGGAAGCGTGGGACGCGATGCGTGTCTTGCTCGTCGAGGACAACATGGTCAACCAGCGCCTGGCCCTCGCCTTGCTCGAACGACTCGGGCATGATGTCCAAGTGGCGTCAAACGGGCGTGAGGCCTTGGAAGCACTGCAGGCTTCGGACTTCGACCTCGTCCTCATGGACATCCAGATGCCTGAGATGGGCGGCATCGAAGCAACCCAGAAGATCAGGGAGCGCGAGGCGGCCAATGGAGGACACATTCCCATTGTCGCCATGACCGCGCACGCCATGACTGGCGATCGGGAGCGTTTCCTCGAAGCCGGGATGGACGAGTACCTTTCGAAGCCCATCAGCCAGGAACGACTACGTGAGGTCGTGAGAAGCCTCGCGGAGCCTGCGGACAAGGGCGCGACCGATGCAGCCCCCAACCTAAAGACCGACATGCCTACGACCCCGCCCAACGGTGACGCTTCCGCCGCATTCGATCGTGCCGAGTTGATGGAGCGCGTCGAGTCCGACCTGGACCTGCTGAGCACCCTCGTGGGTGTCTTCAAAGCCGACCTGCCCAACTTGATGGGAGCCATCGAAGAGGCGATTGCAGGCGGTGACCCAGAGGCGCTCAGCGCGGCCGCCCACACCATCAAGGGAGCGCTGAGCGTCTTCGGCGCTGAGCCCGCGAGGGCCCTCGCCGAGCGTTTGGAGCACACGAGCCGAGCCGGCCAGGTGGACGGGGCTTCGGGCCTCTACGCGGAGCTCGGGGTAGCAGTTCAAGCGGCAGAGGACGGTCTTGACGCCCTCCTGGCGGAGTTGGCCTGAGGCACTCAGACTCCCGAGCCGCCGACGCACTCGAAAGCCGAGGTCCTTGATGTCGCTTACCCGCTCTCAGCTCCTGGCAGCTACTGTCGCCACCGCGCTCGTGCCGACGCTCGCGTGTGCTCAAGACCGGCAGCCGACGCTGCCGCCACCGAGTATCACTGAGTACCAGCCCCGGTCCACGCTGGTCGTGCCGGAGCACTCGGTCCCGCGTGCGAAGTTCCCGGTGGTCGACCTCCATGGCCACCCAGGCAACCTCTCTTCCGCGGCGACGATCGAGCGAGTCATGACGGCGATGGACGAGCTCAACATCCAGGTGATGGTTCAGGCCATGCCGAGCTCCGGGGAGCGGCTGACGAGCCAGATCGAAGCCGTACGGGCTGCCGGGTACGCCGACCGCTTCGTCTTCTTCGCCTCGCTCGACTTCGGCAACGTCGGCCCCGGCTCCGGCGCGCGCATCGCCGCCCAGCTCGAGGAGGACGTCCGGGCCGGTGCCGTCGGCATCGGCGAGATCCAGAAGAGCTTCGGTCTCACGAACCGGAAGGCGGACGGCACGCGTCTGCAACTCGACGACCCGGAGCTGGACGTCGTGTGGGAGACCGCAGGTCGGCTGGGAATCCCTGTGTTCATCCACACGGGAGATCCCGCGGAATTCTTCGAGCCGCTCGACTACAACAATGAACGCTGGCTGGAGATGGCGCTCTTCCCGAACCGCCAGTTCAACGACCGCTCGCGGTTCCCCACGTTCGACGATTTGATGGCCGAGCGCGACCGTTTGATCGCCAAACACCCGAACACGACCTGGGTCCTGGCACACATGGGCTGGCACACGCAGGACTTGGGCCGGTTGGGAGAGATCTTCGACCGACACCCCAACGTGCACGCCGAGGTCGGCGCGATCCTATACGACCTGGGTCGCCAGCCCCGCTTCGCACGTGAGTTCTTCGAGCGGTACGCCGACCGGATCCTTTTCGGGAAGGACTCGTTCCGCCCCGAGGAGTACCCGTACTACTGGCGCGTCTTCGAGACCGCCGACGAGTACTTCGACTACTACCGCGACTACCACGCCTTCTGGAAGCTGTACGGGATGGACCTCCCGGACGACGTGCTTCGCCAGCTCTACTACGGCAATGCGCTCCGGATCATCCCCAGAATGCCGACGAACGGCTTCCCGGGCTGACGCTCCAGGCGGCGGGGCCCCTGCTCAACGTTTCCGCCCGCGACACGTGTCGTAGGCGTGCTCAGGTGGGTGTTCCTAGGGAGGTAACTGTATGGTAAAGCGTCTCTCGTCCGTGTGCGTCTTTGCGACGGCCGTGCTCCTCGCGGCTTCGTTCACGACGGCCGAACCGCTCGTCGCCCAGGTGGATACGGGCATCCGTCCCGTCGCACTCGTGACCGGCTCTACGGACGGCCTCGGCCGTGAGGTCGCGCTCCGGCTCGGTCTGTCCGGCGCGCACGTCATCGTGCACGGTCGCAACGAGGAGCGCGGGCGGGCCGTCGTCGCAGAAATCGAGGCACACGAGGGGTCCGCCAGCCTCATCATCGCCGACCTGGCGTCGATGGAGCAGGTGCGCAGGCTCGCCGCGACGGTTCTGCGCGACTACGACCGGCTAGACATCCTCGTCAACAACGCCGGGATCGGGCGAGGCGCGGACACGTCGATCCGCTCGGAGAGCGAAGAAGGCTACGAGTTGCGCTTCGCAGTGAACCATCTGTCGCACTTCTACCTGACGCGCACGCTGCTCCCACTCCTGAGAAGGAGCGCGCCGGCCCGGATCGTCAGCGTCAGCTCGACCGCGCAGCAGGCGATCGACTTCGACAACGTCATGCTGGAGCGTGAGTACGACGGCGCGCGCGCCTACGCCCAGAGCAAGCTGGCCATGATCATGATGACCGTGGACCTCGCGGAAGAGCTCGAGGGCACGGGTGTGACCGCGAACGCTGTCCACCCTGCCGTCTACATGGCGACGAGCATGGTGCTCAACCGCGGCGGCACGCCCATGACCACGATCGACGAAGGCGCAGACCCGGTCATGCAGGTCATCACCTCGCCAATCGCGGGCAGCGGCAACTACTACAGGCAGGCGGAGAACGTCAGGGCGAATGCACAGGCGTACGATGCCGGCGCACGCAGACGCCTGCACGCGTTGAGCATGGAGCTGACAGGGCTGAACTGAGCGGCAGGACGGGTCCGGGACGTGACTTTTGGCCCATCCAGCACGTAGATTCTCAGGCAGAGCGTACACCACGAAGGGGGATCCACCGATGACGACTCGAAGCGACGCATGCACCCATCTGCCGAGGGCGCTTACCATTGCCCTTGGAGCTGCAGCGCTGGTGCTCCTGCCGGGTACGGTGGCGGCACAGGGGCATTCGGCGGGTGAGGTCCATCAACCGCACGTGTTCGCATCAGCCGACTTCGGTATCGATCCCACGGCGGTGACGTTCACGAGGGATATCGCCCCGATCTTGGAGCGGAGCTGCATCGGGTGCCACCGCGCGGGTGGCGCGGCTCCCATGTCGTTCACGACGTATCAGGAGGTCAGACGCTACGCTTCGAGGATTCGCGACAAGACCGCGATCCGCGACCGCATGGGCGCGATGCCCCCGTGGTACGTCGAGAAGGACATCGGCATTCAAGAGTACAAGCAGGACCCGTCGCTGAGCGACGAGGAACTCGCCACGATCCAGGCGTGGGTCGCGAACGGTGCGCCGGAGGGCAACCCGGCCGACCTTACCGCCGAGTTGAACCCGGCGGACGTGGAGGGCTGGAGGATCCGCCCAGATCTGGTCGTGAGCTCCGATGAGATTCTCATGGAGGGCGGAGCCCCCGACTGGTGGGGTGAGATCACGCCGATCGACATCCCGCTTACGCAGGACCGTTACGTGAAGTCGGTGGAGATTCGCGAGATCAACGACGTGCCCTCCACGGGTACGGGCCGCCAGACGGTGGGCGGCCGGTGGATGTACCACCACCTGATCTACCGGACGCAGGTGGATGGGGAGAGCGTGCTGGAGGCCACGGGTTGGCCCGTGCACGAGGTCGGCCGCAATCCCGACCTCTTCAGCGAGGAGTCGGGCCGGCTGCTGAAGGCGGGCTCGCAGATCGTGTCGGAGTCGGTCCACCTTCACTCCACGGGCATCGACACGAGGGGTCGGCTGGAGTTCGGCTTCGAGTTCTTCCCCGAGGACTACGAGCCGGAATACGCCAACGCGCGCATCGGCCTTGGCGACGGCCTGAACATCTCCATCGCACCGAACCGCGACGGCCAAGAGTTGCACGCCTATCACGTGCTCGAAGATCACGTGAAGATCATCGCCTTCGAGCCCCACCTCCACGCGCCGGGCGACCGCATGTGCCTAGAAGCGATCTGGAAGCAGCACATCGAGACGCTGAGTTGCGTGGGCTACGACCACAACTGGGTGCGGACGTACTCGTTTGCGGAGAACTACGAGCCGCTCCTGCCCAAGGGCGCGGTGATGCACATCACCGGCTACATGAACAACACGGAAGCCAACTTCAACATCCCGGACACCAGGAACTGGCAGGGCTCCGGCAACCGGTCGGTGGCGAACATGTTCATCGATCTGGGCATTCAGTTGAGGCTCACCGACGAACAGTTCGTAGCGGAGATGGCCCATCGACGGGAAGTGTTTGATCTCGACGCGAACGACCACGTGATCGGCTGTCCACTGTGCATGGCCGAGATCCCGCTGCTCCCGGAGATGGAGGAGGAACCTCCGACCTCTGATGTAGAGGCCAGCGCCGCAGCCGAGCTCCTCGGCACGTGGGCGCTGCCACTTGTGACGCCCCAAGGGACATTCAACCTCTCCCTCGAGTTCTGGGAGGGCGACGACGGACAGCTAGCGGCTTCGGTCAGCACATCGAGCTCCTCTCCGCAGTCGGTCCAGACGATCTCTCGCTCCGGCGAAGACCTCGTCTTGGGCTTGACGTTGAGCGCGTTGGGTCAGTCGACGCCCGCAACCATCACGCTGACCCCGGAGGCTGACGGCGCGGATGTCATGGCCGCCGAGGTAGACCTCGATGGGGCGTTCACGCTGTCTGGAACGGCGACGAAGGAGGGCTGACGATGAGAGGGACCCACCTCCCTGCCACGGTTCTGCTCCTGCTGTTCGCGCTCGCCTTGGCCCCCGAGGGGGCTGAGGCCCAGCGCCACACCTACACCAAGGGCCAGCCGGTGTACCCGGCCTACGAGGGATGGGTGAGGAACGACGACGGGTCGATCGACATGCTCTTCGGTTACATGAACGAGAACTGGGAGGAAGCGGTCAACGTCCCGGTCGGGGCAGACAACCGGTTCTCGCCGGTGCAGGCCGACCAGGGCCAGCCCACGCATTTCCTCCCCCGACGCAACCGGTTCACTTTCACGGTGAGGGTACCGCCGGGTTTCGGGGCTGACGAGGAGATCGTGTGGACCCTACGCGCGAACGGCCACGAGTCCCAGGCCTTTGGCACGCTGCGCGAGGACCTGTACGTCGACAACGTCGTGATCATGTCGGAGACGGGCGCGCTGGGCGCAGGCACGAGCAGCCCTGAGATCCGTGCGAACATTCCGCCCATGATCGAGCTGGAAGGTGAGCGGGAACGAACGGTGCGTGCGGGCGAGCAGGTTACGCTGGTCGCGATGGTCACGGATGACGGCCAGCCGGATCAGTCGTCGCTCCAGTTCTTCGGGAGTGCCGATGACGAGGAAGAAGACGAGCCTCCGACGCCCCAGGAGCTCTTACAGTCGGCTCTCCGAGCGTCCACGGCTTCTGTGACGGTGAGCAAGAGGCTGGGGCTGCACTTCACGTGGTTCGTGTACCGGGGCCCCGGGGAGACGGTGGAATTCGATTCTCCTCAGATCAAGCCGTGGGAGGACACGAGGCCGTTCGCCAATTCGCCATGGGCTCGCGCGTGGTCGGCGCCGGAGCCTCCAGAGGACAACCGCTGGGTGAGTGAGGCCACGTTCTCGCAGCCCGGCACGTACGTGCTCCGTGGCCGTGCCGATGACGGCGGACTGTACTCGGACGTAGAGGTCACGGTTGAAGTACGGGGTACGGTATTTTGAGGCGGTTCACAGCAGAGGGCGAGGCCATGATTCGACGAGCAACGGTGTTGGGCCTGACGGTGGTCATGTCCCTGATGGCCGCCGGGATGATGCCCGACCGGGCGGCTGCCCAATCGGACCTCGATGCGGCCCAGGCCCAGGAGTTCATGGGACAGTGGCTCGTCACCTTCGAAACGCCCGACGGGCCCTTCCTCGTCGAGTTGGACGTCGCGGATGAGGGCGGAAAGGTCGCGGTGAGCGCGATCACGCTGCTCGGTACGCAGCGGGTGACGGACGTCACGCGCTCCGACGACAAGCTGGTGCTGAGCTGGGAGGCTGACGCACAGGGGCAGCTCATCCCGCTCCTCGTCGAGATCACCTCCGACGGTGACGAGCTCGCGGTCTCGCTCGAGCTCGGCATGGGCGACGTGACCATGACCGGGGTCGGAACCCGCATGGAAGGCTGAGGTCGAGGGCTCGACCTCAGTACAAGTCGTCGATCCGCCCTTTCTGAATCGACTGCCACGCCAACCCGCAAAGCGAACGCACGCCCTCGTCTAAGGATGCGTACCGTGCGTCCTGGGTATGGCCCCTGACGTAGCGCGCGTGCAGCTGCTGCACGATGACGGCCACCTTGAAGAGGCCGTACGCGTAATAGAAAACGATGTCTGGTACGTCCCGACCGCTCGCCCGCGCATAGCGCTCTACGATGTCGGCGCGGGACGGGGTGCCGGGCCACAACGTTGGACTCAGCCGTGTACTCAGTACCTCCGGCGGGTCGTCTCCTTGAATCCAGTACGCGAGGGACGTGCCGAGGTCCATCAGTGGATCGCCCAACGTGGCCATCTCCCAGTCCAGCACCGCGATGATCCGGGACCAGTCCGCGGGGTCGAGCACCACGTTGTCGTGCTTGAAGTCGTTGTGGATGAGCGACGCATGCGTGCCGGAAGGAATCGAGTCGCGTAGCCACGCCGAGACCTTGCCGGCCTCCGCCACCGAATGGGTCTCGGCCTTCTCGTACCGCTTCGACCATCCCTCGATTTGCCGTGTGACATACCCGGCCGGACGACCGAGCTCGCCGAGGCCAGCCGCCTCGTAGTCCACCGCGTGCAGTTGGGCGAGCGTATCCACGAGTTCGTCGGCGATGCGTGCCGTGAGCACCGGACTAGGCACCATCTCGTCCGGAATCCCCTTCCGAAGGATCACGCCCTCCACGCGCTCCATCAGATAGAAGGGCGTCCCGAGGATCTCCGTATCCTCGCAGTAGGCGAGAGGCTCGGGCACCTTGGGGTACACCGGACGAAGGTGGGAGAGGATGCGATACTCGCGCCCCATGTCATGTGCGCTCGCGATGTTCACCCCCGGTGGCGGTCGCCGCAGAATCAGTGAGCGATCGGCGACCCGCACGAGGTACGTGAGGTTGGAGAAGCCGCTCGGGTACTGCTCGACATTCAGGTGCCCGGGGTCGAGTGAAGGGATCGCATCGTGGAGGTAGGCATCGAGCGCATTCGCGTCGAGCTCCTCGCCCGGCCGCACCGGGCCCGGCAGATCCAGCCAGGCCGCCCCGTCAGACACCGGTCACCATGTCCGAGGCCCCGAGCCGCGGTTGAGCGTTGAAGGACTTCAGCGAAACCTGCCCCTCCGAGAAGAGCAGCTCGGTCACGGTCGCATTCTCGACCAACCATGCGAGCTCGAGCGCCTGTTCATCGTTCAGCCCGAGCGCCCAGGCCACGGTGGACCCGACCGGACCTCCTGACGTGAACGCTGCGACCGTCGCTCCCCTGCCCGCTTCGGCAAGGACACGCGCGACGCCGACGCCGACCCTCGCCCGGAACGCCTGCCAGCTCTCCGGGACGTCGGGCGGCACGATCTCCCCCCTCGCCCACTGGCGGGTGACACGCCGGAAGATGGTGAAGTACATGCGCATGCGTTCGACGTCTTGGCCATCCCCGCCGGCTCTCGAGCTGAGCCGGTGGAGGGCCTGTTCGTGCTCGGGCTCCGACGAGAGCGCGTGCCGCACGACCCGCGACCCTTGGTGTTCGGCCAACTCAGGCAGCTCGGTGATGCCGGGCCACGGCTTCGACTGTTGCGCATACGCTTCGGCGACGGCCTCCGCGGTCTGGCGCTGACGCTCGAGCGGCCCGCCGTACACGCGGTCGAAGAGCACGCCGGCAGAGGCCAGCTCTTCCCCGAGCGCCCTGGACTGCCGGAGCCCGAGCTCCGAGAGGCGGTCGTAGTCCTCGAAGGCCTGCTCCAGGTGAGGGGAGAACGTCGCCTGCCCGTGCCGAATGAGGAGCAGCCGACTCATGTCGCCGGCTGAAGGTCGCCCGCCGGGAGTCCTCCATGTTCGAGCACTGCGCGCGCGACCAGCGTGCGCGCTTCGATGAGAGCGGGCGGCAAGGGCAGCCATCCCGCAACGTCCACGAGTCGGCGTCGCAACTCGTCGGCTTCGCACACGGCCGCCAGCACTTCGCCCGCCTCCTGACGCACCCGGTCGGCGGCTCGGGCATATGCGATCCGGGCCAGCGACTCCAGCAACGCCGGATGCTCCGCGCCAGCGGCGAGCGCCTTGGTCGCCCGCAGGACCGCGCTCTCGGCCCCGAAGATCTCGATCGCCACGTCCGACAGGCTGGCGACGATCTGCTGGTTGTCCGGGTCGAACATGTGGTCGCGGTCCACGCGCTCGCCGGCTAGCTGCGCCAGGTAGAGATAGACCTGCTTGAGATCGGCCACACGGGCTCCGAGGCCCGCCATACCGGTGTCTTCGGGCGGCAACACATCGGATCGCGGCTCAATCGCCGCGCCGTCGAAGTCGAGCTTGCCGCTCCAGGCGCGTTTGAGCAGCGCACGCTGCGCGTACAGCCGGCAGATCTCGTTCGTGCCTTCGTAGATGCGCGTGATGCGCGAGTCGCGATACATGTGCGCGGGCGCGTACTCCTCGCTGTAGCCGTAGCCGCCGAAGACCTGGATGGCCTCGTCGGAAAGGTGGTTGTACGACTCCGAGGCGAGGACCTTCGCCATAGCACACTCGGCGGAGAACTCAGAGAGCATGTCGAGCTTGTCGTCGAGCGAAGGCCGACCGCCGACCGCCTTTGTCTCCAGGGCATGGTACACCAACCCTGCGGCGCGGTACGCTACGGCCTCGGCCATGTAGGCCCTGGCCGCCATGTCCGAGAGCTTCCGCTGGATCATGCCGAAATCGCCGATCGGACGACCGAACTGGACGCGCTCCGCCGCGTACTTGGAAGCCGCTTCGACAGCCCCGACGGCTCCACCCGCAGCGTAGGTAGCGAGCTTCAGCCGGCCGACATTGAGCGTGCAGAATGCGACTTTGTGTCCCTTGCCCATCTCGCCGAGCAGATTGCCGACCGGGATCCGCACGTCCTGGAGCTGAAGGGCGGCGACCGAAGTGCCGTGCTGGCCGAGGAGGCGCTCGTTGGCCCCGATCGACAAGCCTGGCGTGTCGCGGTCCATGATGAAGGCCGTGAAGTGCTCGCCGTCCACCTTCGCGAACGTGATGAAGATGTCGGCGTGGCCCGCGTTGGTGATCCACTGCTTCGCACCGTTGAGCACATAGTGCGATCCGTCGTCGGTGAGCTCCGCTCTCGTCGTGATGTTCATCGCGTCCGAACCCGTGCTTGGTTCGGTGAGCGCGAAGGCGGAAAGAATGTCTCCGCTCATGCACGGTTCGAGGTAACGCGCGCGCTGATCTTCCGTCGCGAAGTTGACCAGCGGCAGCATACCGATCCCCTGATGCGCGAAGACGAACGAGCCCAGCGCGCCGAGCTTCGAGCGGATGGAGCACATGCCGGTGACGGCGAGAACGTTCAGGTCGAGCCCTCCGAACTCTTCCGGCACTTCAGCCATGAAGATCCCGAGCTCGGCTGCTTGTCGGAACAGGCGTCGTCCTACCTCGATGTCCCCTCGCTCCAGGTCCTTCAGGTGCGGACCGACCTCCCGCTCGGCGAAATCCTTGAACGCCTGAATGAGCATGCGCTCTTCTTCGCCCAGGTCCTCAGGCGTAACGACGTCGTCGGGCCCCACATCGCGGATGAGGAAGCTGCCTCCGAACGGTCCCTTCGTCGCCGCCATCGTCTCGCTCGTGAAGTGCCATGGAGGGCCACCGAGGCCGGTTGCCTCCGATGGCGCACCATGCTATCCCAATTGGCATCGGAGAGCCACAATCGCGGCTCCCCGACCCCTGAACCAAGGATAGGGCTTCGTATGTCCGCACCTGTTCGCTTCGAGCGCATCGACGGCGTCGGTGTCATCACCCTCGACAATCCCCCGGTCAACGCACTGTCGATCGCCCTGCGAACGGGCGTTCGCGACGCGCTCAGCGAGGCACTCGCAGACGACGCCATCGCTGCGGTCGTGCTCACCGGTGGGGGTCGGATGTTCTGCGCAGGCGCGGACATCAAGGAGTTCGACACCGGAGTGTCGAACGAGTCCCCGAACCTCCCGGAACTCATCGAGCTCGTCGAGAGCTCTCCCAAGCCGGTCGTGGCGGCCATGCACGGAACGGCCATGGGCGGAGGATGTGAGCTGGCCCTGGGCTGTCACGCGCGCGTAGCGGCCGCGGGCATGCGCATCGGGCTACCGGAAGTCACGCTCGGCCTCGTGCCCGGAGCGGGAGGCACGCAACGCCTGCCCCGGGTCCTAGGCGTCCAGGCGGCGTTGGACGTCATCGTCTCCGGCAGGCCGATCAGCGCCGAGAACGCTCATGCCGGCGGGCTGGTAGATGAGCTGGTCGGGCCGGGTGGCGACCTGGTCGCGACGGCGGTAGCCATGGCCAAGAAGCTCGCAGCAGCAGACGGGCCACCCCCGAAAACACGGGACCGCGAGGAGCGTCTGGAGGAAGCTCGCCAGCAGCCGGGGCTCTTCAACGACTATCGCAAGAGCATCGCGCGCCGGGCACGCGGGTTCGAGGCGCCCTATGCGTGCATCGATTGCGTCGAAGTGGCAGTCACGAAGCCCTTCGAGGAAGGTCTCGCGTTCGAGCGGGACACGTTCCAGAAGCTCCGCGCATCGGATCAATCCAAGGCACAGCGCCACGCGTTCTTTGCGGAACGACAGGCCAACAAGGTCCGCGGCGTCAGCCCCGACACCAAAGAGCTGCCCATTCGGAAGGGCGCCGTCCTGGGGTGTGGCACCATGGGGGGCGGCATCGCGATGTGCTTCGCGAACGCGGGCATCCCCGTCACGGTCACTGAGGGTGAGCAGGCCGCGCTGGATCGGGGCATGAAGCTCATCCAAGGCAACTACGCCGCGACGGTGAAGAAGGGTCGCATGTCGCAGGAAGCGATGGACGCCTGCATGGCGCTCATCACGCCGACGCTCGACTTCGACAGCATCGCCGACTCGGACATCGTCATCGAGGCCGTGTTCGAGAACATGGACCTGAAGAAGGAGATCTTCACTAAGCTCGACGCGCTGTGCCGCCCCGACGCGGTGCTGGCCACGAACACGTCTTCGCTCGATGTGAACGAGATCGCGGCTACTACATCGCGCCCGGAGCAGGTCGTTGGACTGCACTTCTTCAGTCCGGCCAACGTGATGAAGTTGCTCGAGATCGTGCGCGGCGACCGCACGTCGCCGCAGGTGCTCGCGACCGCCCTTGCCCTGTCGAAGAAGCTCGGCAAGGTCGGGGTCGTCGTCGGCGTGTGTGATTCCTTCGCGGCCAATCGCTCGCTCTACGCCTACTCGAGACAGGCGGGCTTCCTTCTCGAGGAGGGCGCGCTGCCCGAACAGGTCGACAAGGTCATCACCGACTTCGGCTTCCCGATGGGCCCCTTCGCCGTGGGCGATCTCGCGGGCGTCGACGTCGGCTACAAGATCCGGCAGCACCGGGGACGTCCCGACGGGCGCTACTCGGACATCGCGGACAAGCTGTACGAGATGGGCCGCTACGGGCAGAAGACCGCCAAGGGCTGGTTCCGGTACGAGGACGGACGCACGCCGATTCCGGACCCCGAGGTCACGGAGCTGATCATCCAGACCTCCAAGGATCTCGGTATCGAGCGGCGCGAGATCTCGGACGAGGAGATCCTTCAGCGCTGTCTGTACCCGCTCATCAACGAGGGAGCGCGAATCCTCGAGGAGGGCATCGTCGAACGGTCGAGCGACATGGACCTCATCTGGCTGTATGGATACGGCTTCCCGAGGTACCGCGGCGGTCCGATGTTCTGGGCAGACCTACTCGGAGTGGACCACGTCTACGAGGTCATGAAGGGCTTCCACGAGGCGCACCACGACTGGCTGGAGCCGGCGCCCCTTCTCGAGCGCCTCGCCAAGGAGGGCGGGACCTTCGGCGGCTGGAGCGCGACATGATCTTCAAGAGTCCCTACCCGGCCGTCGACATCCCCGACGTCCCGGTCACGAGCTACGCGTTGAGGCGGGAAAAGGAGTTCGGCGACAAGACCGCGCTCATCGACGCCCCAACCGGTGAGACGCTCACCTTCAGCGAGCTCGCCTCGTTGATTCGGAAGACCGCAGGTGGGCTGGCCGCGCGGGGATTCGGCAAGGGCGACGTGCTCGCGATCTACAGCCCGAACACACTCCACTATCCGGTCGCGTTCCATGGCGCCGCCCACGCCGGCGGCGTCATCACAACCGTGAATCCGATGTACACCACGGAGGAGCTCGCGAAACAGCTCCGGGACTCCGGCGCCCGCTTCCTTCTCACATCAGGCCCCTTCCTGGAGAACGCGCGCGAGGCCGCAGAGGAAGTGGGGGGCGTCGACGAGATCTTCACCTTCGACGGCGCCGAGGGCTCGACGCCCTTCAGCGAGCTACTCGAGGCAGACGAGCTCGAGAAGGGCCCCGACATCGATCCGGCCACCGACCTCGTAGCCCTCCCCTACTCGAGCGGCACCACCGGAATCTCGAAGGGCGTGATGCTCACGCACCGCAACCTGGTCGCCAACATGTGCCAGATCACGGGCACGGCGAGCCGTTCGTGGGAGATCGACGCCGATAGCACGCTCATCGCGGTGCTGCCGTTCTTCCACATCTACGGGATGGGCGTGATCATGAACTACGCGCTCTCCAAGGGAGCGAACATCGTCATCATGCCGCGCTTCGACCTCGAGGCATTCCTCGACGCGATCCAGCGGTACAAGGTGACGTACGCGCACGTTGTGCCTCCGATCCTCCTGGCGTTGGCGAAGCACCCTGTGGTGGACCAGTACGACCTGTCGAGCCTCGACGTCATCAACTCGGGGGCGGCACCCCTAGGTGAAGACTTGGCCCGAGCCGCGGAAGAGCGCATCGGCTGCATCGTCTCCCAAGGGTACGGCCTGACGGAAACGAGCCCAGTGACCCATCACGCCAGAAACAAGAAGAAGGGCGGCTTCCCGCAGGCTTCCATAGGGCCGGCGCTTCCGAACACCGAGGTGATGATCGTTGACACTGCGACCGGGGTGGCTCTGGGCGTCGGCGAGCGCGGCGAGCTGCACATCCGCGGCCCGCAGGTCATGGCCGGTTATCTGGGCCAGCCCGAAGCCACCGCGGCGACCATCGACGCCGACGGCTGGCTCCACACGGGAGACGTCGCCTACGTCGATGAGGACGGCAACTTCTTCATCGTCGACCGCGTGAAGGAGCTCATCAAGTACAAAGGCTACCAGGTCGCTCCCGCCGAGCTCGAGGCCCTCCTCCTTACGAACCCGCACATCAAGGACGCCGCGGTCATCCGTAGCCCGGACGAGGAGGCCGGCGAGGTTCCCAAGGCCCTCGTCGTGAGCGACGGTTCTCTGTCCGCAGAAGACGTCATTGACTTCGTCGCGGAGCACGTCGCGCCGCACAAGAAGATCCGCCGCGTCGAGTTCGTCGACGAAGTACCCAAATCCCCATCCGGCAAAATTCTCAGGCGCGTCCTCATCGACCGTGAGTTGGCCGCCATGGAGCAAGGCACATGAGGGAAGCCGTCATCGTTTCGACCGCACGCACGCCCATCGGCAGAGCGTTTCGGGGAGCCTTCAACAACACGCATGGTGCGACACTCGCCGGCCACGCCATCGAACATGCCGTGAAGCGCGCCGGCGTGGATCCGGGCGAAGTCGAGGACGTCATCATGGGATGCGGCCTCCCCGAGGGGGCGACAGGCAAGAACATCGCGCGACTGGGTGCCGTACGCGCCGGCCTGTCGATCACCACGGCCGCGGCGACCGTGAATCGCTTCTGCAGCTCGGGGCTCCAAGCAATCGCCATCGCTGCCAACCGGGTCGTCCTGGACGGCGTTCCCGTGGCCGTCGGCGGCGGTCTCGAGTCGATCAGCCTCGTGCAGACCAACCTCAACATGACGCACGAGCACGAGGCCTGGCTCGACAAGCACAAGCCCGAGATCTGGATGACCATGCTCGACACCGCCGAGGTGGTGGCGGAACGATACGGCGTCACCCGGGAGCAGCAGGACGAGTACGCGCTCTCCAGTCAGCAGCGCACCGCCGCCGCCCAGGAGGCAGGCCTCTTCGACGACGAAATCGTCCCGCTGCCCTCGGTGATGCTGGTGAAGGACAAGGAGACGGGCGAGATCAGCGAGAAGGCCGTCACGCTCACGAAGGACGAAGGCAACCGCCCCGGTACGAACATGGAGGGGTTGGCCTCGCTCACACCCGTGGTCGCTCCCGACAAGACCATCACGGCTGGCAACGCGTCACAGCTCTCCGACGGCGCTTCGGCGTGCGTGGTCATGGAGGCCAAGGAGGCCGAGCGCAGAGGCATCGAGCCGCTGGGCTTCTTCCGCGGCCTGAGCGTCGTGGGCCTCGAGCCCGACGAGATGGGCATCGGACCCGTGTTCGCCGTGCCGCTGCTGTTGAAGCGACAGGGCCTGAAGATGGACGACATCGACCTGTGGGAGCTGAACGAGGCCTTCGCGGTGCAGGTCGTCTACTGCAGGGACCGTCTCGGCATCCCGAGCGAGAAACTCAACGTCAACGGCGGATCCATCTCCATTGGGCACCCGTACGGCATGACCGGATCACGACTGGCCGGACACGCACTGATCGAGGGCAAGCGCCGCGGTGCGAAACACGTCGTCGTGACGATGTGCGTCGGTGGCGGAATGGGAGCCGCGGGGCTGTTCGAGGTCGCCTGACGCGGCTCACCCCCTGACCCACCCCGTCGTCGTCATCGGGGCCGGCGCCGCCGGCCTGCTCGCGGCGCTCACCGCAGCTCGCCGCGGCGTCGAGGTCGTGCTCGTGGAGAGCACCCCCGATGGCGGACGGAAGATCCTCATCAGCGGCGGCGGTCGCTGCAACATCCTGCCGTCGGTCGCGCAGCCGGAGCGCTACGTGACCGCATCGTCTCCGAACACGCTGCGGAAGATGCTGCGCTCGTGGCCGCTGTCCGAGCAGCGCGCGTTCTTCGAGGCCGAGCTCGGCATGCCACTCGTGCTGGAAGAGGACACCGGCAAGCTCTTTCCGCAGAGCGATCGGGCGCGCGACGTGCGGGATGTGCTCGTGGCACGCGTCCGCGAGGCGGGCGCGAGGATCTGGTTCGACGCGCGAGTGACCGATGTGGTGCAGGGCGACGAAGGGTGGACCGTGCACCTCGACAACGCCCCGGATATCCAGGCGAAGGCGGTCGTCGTCGCGACCGGAGGGCTCTCGGTTCCCAAGACCGGGAGCGACGGCGTCGGCCTCGACATCGCGACGGCCACCGGGCATGTAGTGACGCCCACCTACCCGGCCCTCACTCCACTTCTGGCGTCACCCCATCCACATGCGGAGCTCTCGGGCGTCGCCACCGACGTCTCCGTGTCCTCCCGGGGCATCAAGCCGGCATACCGGGGCGCAGGCGCGCTGCTCGTCACGCACACTGGATGGAGCGGGCCGGCCATTCTGGACGCCTCGCATGTGGCGACCACGAGCACACCCCACGCACGCGCAGACGTCATCATCGATTGGATTGGCGTCGATCCGGAGCGGCTCGAGGAATCGCTCCAGGCGGTCGGAGGAACGGTCCGCTCGGTAATCTCGGTCCGGCTTCCCCGCCGCCTCGCCGACGCGCTGGTCCGCGAGGTCGGCGCCGAGCCCGCAACCCCGCTGGCGCAGCTAACGCGAGACGACCGCCGCGCTGTCGCACGGGGGCTCACCGCATATCGCCTACCCTGGACCGGTGACGCCGGGTATCAGAAGGCGGAAGTGACGGGCGGTGGCGTGCGTCTGGACCAAGTCGATCCCCGTACGATGGAGTCCCGACACGCGCCCGGGCTCTACTTCTGCGGCGAGGTCTTAGACGCCTTCGGCCCCATCGGCGGCCACAACTTCCTGTGGGCCTGGGCAACCGGGCGAGCTGCCGGCGCGAGTGTCTGAGCTCAGCGGCTCATCGCCCACATGAGCACGTTCACGGCCATAGCGTATGCGCGGGGCGAGAAGTCGATGAAGTAGCGATCGTCGTACGCCTCTCGCTCCCACCCGTCGGAGATATCGGTGTTGTGCGTGATCAGGATGACCATGCGGTCCTTCTCGTCCAGGACGGCCCAGACCGCAGGGATCGCGCTATCCGCTCCGAGCTCCGACGTCGCACCCCCGCTCGATCGCCAGGAGTTGATCGAGGGGATCTGCGGGATCTCGGGAATGACATAAAGCGTCGAGAAGAGCGGGTCCTCGATCGTCAGCTGTACGAGCTTGTGGTCGGGAAGGAGTCGTCGGATCTCCTCGGAGAAGTGGCGCCAGCCCACGCTCCCCCAAAAGTCGTCCGCCCAGAAGAAACCGCCCCTGGCGAAGTACTCCCGGAGCGGTTCCATCTCTTCTGGGCGGAAGCCGAGCTCACCGACGTCCGTCGCCATGATGAACGGGCACCGAAACAGTTCCGGGTCCGTGGCACGTATCACCGCATAGCCAGGCTCGCCGTGCGACCAGCTCGATGCCCTGACCCGGGTGAGCTCCACGATGCGCAGAAGCAGGTTCCGCTCGCCCTCCGGGTAGTCGGTGTCCCACCCGTTGCCTGACCCATCGCGGCGTACCGACGTGTAGGCCAGGCGACAGAACGTGAACTCTCCCGGCACGTCTGGGAGGCCTTGCGGGGGCGTGACGTAACGAGACCGCCGGAAGCGCTGTGCCTCTGCATCGGCGGGAGAGAGCACAAGCGCGGCCAAGACCCCCACGAGGAGGGCGAAAGCTAGGACTCCCGCAGGACCCCGGGGGCGACGCTCGGCGAAACGCATTCGGTGTGATAACATGTGCCTCGAACCACAGCCAGTACCGAGGGGATCCAATGAGCCTGAAGGGACGCGGGGCCGTCATCACCGGAGGCGGCAGGGGAATCGGCAAGGCCGTCGCGCGATGCTTGGCTGAAGCAGGGGCTTCCGTCGTGGTGAGCGCGCGCTCGACGAATGAGATCGAGGCGGTCGCGGCCGAGCTGAAGGCCGACGGCCTCGAGGCCCACGCCATCACCTGCGACGTATCCGACGAGGCCAGCGTGAACGCGATGGCCTCCGCCGCGATGGAGCGCCTCGGCACCGTGGACATCCTCGTGAACAACGCCGGCATCGCGCCGTCGAATCCGGTTAAGCGCGTGACGCTCGAGGAGTGGAACCGTGTCATGGGCATCAACGTGACAGGCACCTTCCTGTGCACGAAGGCGTTCCTGCCGGGCATGCTCGAGCGCGGCTGGGGCCGTGTCGTCAATGTGGCCTCTGTGGCCGGGCTCCGAGGCTCCCGGTACATCGCCACGTACTGCGCGTCGAAGCACGCCCAGATCGGTTTCACGCGGGCCGTGGCCGACGAGGTCGCCGACAAGGGCATCACCGTGAACGCCATCTGCCCCGGGTACGTCGACACACCCATGACCGAGTACTCGGTCACGCAGATCACCGAGAAGGCCGGCGTGTCACCCGAGGAGGCGCTTCAGCACATTCTGGCGACCAGCCCGCAGAAGCGGCTGATCCGCCCGGAGGAGATCGCGGCCGTCGCGCTCATGCTGTGCGGCAAGGACGGCGAGGGAATCAGCGGGCAAGCGATCGCGATCGATCAGGGACAGGGGAACCACTAGGGGGGTCTCACGCTGCGCTCGGAGTAGGGCTTAGGGTCCCGCGCCTACGGCTGCGCGAACGGCCGGAGCCACGACGGTGCCGAGCAGCTCGATGGCCCGCAGAACCTTGTCGTGGGGCATCGGCCCGACAGTCAGCTGAATGAGCATCCTGTCGTGCCCGAAGAGGCTGTGTTGATACAGGATCTTCTCGATCAGGTCGTCCGGACTACCCACGAGGAGGGCGCCGTGCGGGCCGCGTTCGGCGTCGAAGTGCGCGCGCGTCGTAGGAGGCCACCCGCGCTCCCGCCCAATGCGGGTCATGGTCTCGGAGAACGGAGGAAACGCCAGGTCGGCGGCCTCGTCCGCGGTCTCCGCGAGGAAGCCGTGTGAGTTGATGGAAACCGGAAGCCGCGCGGGGTCATGGCCTGCCTTCTCGGCCTCGCTGCGATAGAGCTGTACGAAGTCTACGAACCGTGCGGGCGCTCCCCCGATGATGGCCACCGCGATGGGCAGCCCGAGTCGCGCGGCGCGCACGACCGAGCTAGGCGTGCCTCCGACCGCGATCCAGATCGGCAGCGAATCCTGAAACGGCCGTGGGTAGACGCCGCGACCCTCGATCGACGAACGATGGCGACCAGACCAGGTCACGCGCTCGTTCTCACGAAGCGTCATCAACAGGTCGAGCTTCTCAGAGAAGAGCTCGTCGTAGTCCGCCAGGTCCTGACCAAAGAGGGGGAACGACTCCGTAAACGATCCGCGTCCGGCCATGATCTCGGCACGCCCGCTCGACAGCTGATCGATCGTCGCGAAGTCCTGAAAAACGCGCACGGGATCGTCCGAGCTGAGCACGGTGACCGCAGAGGTGAGCCGGATGCGCTTGGTCCGCGCAGCGGCCGCGGCCAAAACGATGGCGGGAGCCGATACCGAATAGTCCGGTCGGTGATGCTCGCCCACGCCGAAGACATCGAGCCCGACCTGGTCCGCCAGCTCGATTTCCTCGATGAGGCGGCGGATGCGCTCGCCCGCCTCGAGCTGCTCGCCCGTCGCGGGGTCGACGCGGGTTTCCGCGAAGGTGAAGAGGCCGATTTCCATGCCGCGGACTACCCCACGGCGCCCGGAGCGTGCGCCGCCCATGCCCGCTCGCACTTTCGCCGCCCGCCCCGCAGCCGCACTTTTACCGCCCACCCTTCCCTTGGTTTCCATGGAGGGACCTTATGTCATCGAAGGGACTCGATCTCACCATCGCGATCGGGGGCGCCGCCGGACAGGGAATTGCCACGCCCGGCAATATCCTTGCTCGCATTCTGGTCAGACGCGGCCTACACCTCTACGCGTACAACGCCTACCAGTCCATCATCCGCGGCGGACACATCTTGCTGATGATCCGCACGCGCGACCAAGAAGTGCACAGCCACGGCGACAAGGTCGACGTGCTGCTCTGCCTCAATCAGGACACGATGGACCGGCACCTCGGCTTCCTTCTGCCGGGTGCGCGCGTCATCTACGACGCCGACAAGGTGACGCCCGGGGAGGCGCCCGAAGGTGTGGTGCTCTGTCCGATGCCGATCGCCGAGCTCGCTGGGGATAGCAAGAACAAGCTCATCCAGAACACCATTGCGCTGGGCGTGATGATTTCGCTTCTCGGCGTCGATTTCTCGGTGCTGGACGATGCCCTCACTCAGCTCTTCAAGCGGAAGGGCGCCGCCGTCGTCGACGAGAACGTGTCGATGGCCCGCGCAGGCTTCGATCACGCCGAAGCCAACTTCGACCACGTCGCCACTCCGCTCCCTGATGGTGGCAAACCGCTCGCCGTCTGGACGGGCAACCAAGCGCTCGCGATGGGAGGTGCGGCGGCTGGCGTGAAGTTCTACGCAGCCTATCCAATGAGCCCCTCGACCGGTGTACTCCACTGGATGGCGCAGAACGCCCGGAGCGCAGGCATCCTGGTCCGCCAAGTCGAAGACGAGATCGGCGTGGCGAACATGGTCATCGGCGCCGCCCACACCGGCGTGCGTGCGATGTGCGCCACATCGGGTGGCGGCTTCGCGCTCATGACCGAAGCGATTGGTGCGGCGTCCATGATGGAAATCCCGGTCGTGTACATCAACGTGATGCGCGCCGGACCCTCGACGGGTGTGCCCACGAAGACCGAGCAGGGCGACCTCTGGCAGGCGTTGGGAGCCAGCCAGGGCGACTTCGAGCGCTTCATCGTCGCCCCAAAGGACTCGCTCGATGCCTTCCACACCATGGCGGACCTGTTCAACTACACCGACCGCGCGCAGTGCCCGGGGATTCTCATCTCCGACCTGTTGATCTCGGAGGGCACGTACAGCGTCGACCCGGACGCCATCGAGATGCACCCGAAGATCGACCGCGGTGCGCTGGTTACCGATCCTTCGCCGAACGGGAATTACCTCCGCTACGCATTAACCGATAGCGGCATCTCGCCGCGCGTGACGCCCGGCTACGAGGGCTTCGTGCACACGGTCGCCACCGATGAGCACGACGAAGACGGGGTACTCATCAGTGACGAGTACACGCATCCGCACAAGCGGCGCCGGATGGTCGAGAAGCGGGCCCGAAAGTTCAAGACGGTGGCTGCCGACGTGCCGGCACCCGTGCTCGAGGGTCCGGCCGGGGCCGAGATCACGATGGTAGGATGCGGATCGACGTACGGGGTGATCCGGGAGGCAATCGAACGCCTCGCAGATCAGGGCGTGGTGGTGAATCACCTTCCCATCACATGGCTCGTGCCGTTCCATGCCGACGAGGTGAGCAAGATCCTCACCGCCGCGAACAAGGTCCTCATCGTCGAGAACAACTTTTCGGGCCAGTTCGCGCGCTACCTGCGCAGCGAGACCGGCTTCTCGGCAGCCGGCCACATCCGCAAGTACGACGGCGAGCCCTTCATGCCGCACCATGTCGTAGACGGCGTGCTGGACCTCGTGAAGGGTGACTCCGAAATCTACGTGCCGTATCAGGAGATGATCGTATGACGACCGTACTGGAGAGAGACGGCCTCCTCGGGGCCGAGCTCGATCGCACGCCCGAAGCAGCCAAGGACTACAAAGGCAAGGTCGCCCCCGACTGGTGCCCCGGCTGCGGCGACTTCGGTGTGCTCAACGCCCTGCAGCGCGCCCTGTTCGAGTTGGGCCGTCAGCCCCACGAAGTCCTCATGGTGAGTGGAATCGGCTGCTCGTCGAACTTGCCCGGCTACATCAATGCGTACGGCATGCACACGCTGCACGGGCGATCGCTCCCCGTGGCGACAGGCGCGAAGATGGCGAACCACGAGCTCACGGTTATCGCCACGGGCGGCGACGGGGACGGCTACGGCATCGGAGGGAATCACCTGGCGCACATCGCACGCCGCAATGTGGACCTCACGTACCTGGTCATGAACAACCAGATCTACGGCCTCACGACTGGCCAGATCTCGCCGACCAGCCGCCTGGACATGAAGACCAAGAGCACGCCGTTCGGGAACCTGGAGCTGCCCATCAACCCCATCACGTCGACGATCATGAACGGCGCCAGCTATGTGGCCCGGGGCTACAGCGCCGACGTGAAGCACCTCACACAGCTCATCAAAGGCGGCATCGAGCACGAGGGATTCTCGCTCATCGACGTCTTCAGCCCGTGTGTCACGTTCAACCACGACAACGACTTCGCGTTCTTCAAGCCCCGCGTGAAGAAGCTCGAGGACGCGGGGCACGACCCGACCGACTGGAAGGCGGCGTGCGAGAAGGCGATGGAGTGGGGCGACACGATCTGGACCGGGCTCTTCCACAAAACGGACAGGCCCTCGATCGATAGTCTCGAGCCGGTGCTCGAGGGACCGCCGCTTGCCCGACGTCCGTTGGGGCTTTCCGATGAGCAGGCCAAGGGCATCCTCAGCAAAATGATGTAGGTCGGAGAAGCGTGGTGAGACCCTTCCGTATCTCCCTGGCCTGCGTGGCCTTGGGGCTGCTCGGCGGATCGCAGGTGGTCGCCCAGGTGATCCCCTTCGAGGAGCGGAACTTCAACGAGCAGGTCCTCCGCCCCACGGGACAGCCCGTCGTACCGCTCTACGAGGGCTGGTACCCGAAGGATGACGGCACGGCGCGTATCTGCTTCGGCTACTTCAACCTGAACACGGCCCAGTCCTTCGACGTACCGCTCGGCCCGAACAACTTCATCGAACCGCGTGAGTACGACGGCATGCAGCCCACGCACTTCGACCCGGTTCCGGAGGGCAACTACAGACGCCACCTGTGCGTCTTCACGGTCGAGGTCCCGGCCGACTTCGGGGACCGTCGGGTCGTATGGACGCTCAGCACGGCCGGCGAGACACTCTCCACGCCGGGCAAGGTGATCGCGCCGTATGTCCTGGATGAGCCCGAGTCCGATGGCCGTGGCATCGTGCCGCCCATTCTCAAGCTGGACGCGGACGGTCCTCAGTTCCGCGGCCGGGACGGATACACGGCGGCGCGACGGGCGGTGAAGGTCGGCGAGCCCCTGAGGTTGAGCATATGGGTGGACCATCCGGCACCCCGCACTTGGGTCGGGTGGACCAAGCACCAAGGCCCCGGCCAGGTCCGGTTCGAGGAGCCGGAGATGTATGTGGGCCAAGCGCAGGGGATCGGGCTCACGACCGCAACGTTCAGTGAGCCCGGAGACTACCTGCTCCGGGTGCAGTCGATCTATTCGACCGCGTCGTTCGAGTACCACTGCTGCTGGACCAATGGCTACGTGCCGGTAACCGTCACCCGTTGACGCGGCGCACTTGCCTATCCCAATTGGATCGGGGAGGATGGACATGATGAAACTCGGCGTAGCACTCTTGGCAGCAACTGCAGCGACGACCGGTCTCGAGGCCCAGCAAGTGACGTTCGCGCGGGACGTCGCCCCGATCTTCTTCGAGAACTGCGTCGAGTGTCACCGCACGAACTCGTTCGCTCCCATGTCCCTGCTCGACTACCAGACCGCTCGCCGGTACGCACAGCGCATCAAGTCTCGGGTCGAACAGCGACTCATGCCTCCCTGGCACGTCGACCAGACCGTGGGCATCCAGCAGTTCGAGAACGAAGCGTCGCTGTCGGACGCCGAGATCGAGACGATCGTCCAGTGGGTCGACGCCGGCGCACCTGAAGGCAACCCGGCCGACCTGCCTCCGCTCCCCAGGCTTGCCGAGGGTGACGCGTGGGAGTTGGAGGAGGCATTCGGACGTCCGCCGGACCTGATCGTCCGGTCTTCACCCTATGACGTCATCGCGAACGGGCAGGATCAGTGGTGGGGCCCGAGTATTCCTTTCGAGGGCCTAGCCGAGGAGCGGTGGATCAGCGCGTATGAGTTCAAGCCCTCGTTCCCGTTGGGGCTCAACGTGGTTCACCATGGCCACGCCACGCTGAGGACGCCGGACGGTCCGGTAGCATTCGCTCACTATGGCGTCGGCAAGCGGTGGGAGACGTTCCCGCAGGACATCGGCATGCGTTGGCCCGCGGGCGAGGGTGAAGTCGAGTGGAATCTGCACTACTTCCCCGTCGGGACGGCGGCCCCACAGGACGTGGTCGAGGTCGGACTCTGGTTCTATCCGGAAGGCCAGGAGCCTGAGCTCGAGACGCGGGGCGAGGTGCTGCTCCGGGTCGACCGCATGGGCGGTATGCCGCGGGGCGGCGACATCCTGATTCCGCCGGGCGGCCAACAGGTGATTCAGGGCGTGCACGTCATCGACGAGCCGACATTGGTCAACAGCTTCCGTCCGCACATGCACATGCGCGGGAAAGAGATGTCGATGGAGGCCATCTATCCGGACGGGCGCCGCGAGGTTCTGAGCAAGGTCGGCAACTACAAGCACAACTGGCAGATCTCGTACCAGTTCGCGCCGGAGGCGAAGCCACTGCTGCCGCGAGGTTCCGTGTTGCTCTTCACGTCGGTGTTCGACAACAGCGCGGCCAACCCGCTCAATCCCGATCCCGAGCAGTGGGTCGTGTTCGGTCGACGGGGTGTCGACGAGATGTCGCACGCCTGGGTCGGCATTACCGAGCTCGACCAGGAGGACTTCGATCGCCGGGTCGCAGAGCGGCAGGCCAAGCTCGTCTCGCAGCTAGACGGGAACGGCCGATAGCGCTTCGGACGCTCGAGCTGGCCGTCCTGCTGGCGGCCAGCGGCGCCATGGGACCAGCGGTCGCCGCGCAGCCCGTCGGCGACTTCCAGGCCGTCGAGGACTGGGCCAAGCTGCCGAACGCCCGCACATGGGGCGCCGTCACGGGCGTGTATCCCGACCCCGACGGCAGGCACATGTGGGTGCTGGACCGATGTGGCGCCAACAGCTGCCTCGGCTCACCGCTCGACCCCGTGCTGAAGTTCGACCTGAGCGGCAACCTGGTCGCCAGCTTCGGGGCGGGCCTTTTCGCGTGGCCACACGGATTCTTCGTCGACGGTACAGGCAACGTATGGGTCGCGGACGGCCCGACCGGCGCTCTGGCCGAGCAGGCGGCCCGGCAAGGCAAGGGACAGCAGGTCTTCAAGCTCAGCCCGACCGGGCGAGTCCTCATGACCCTCGGCATCGCCGGTACTACGGGTGGACCTGAGGACCAGGACAGGTTCAACGCCCCGGCGGACGTGCTCGTGGCTCCCGACGGCGACATCTACGTGTTGGACGGCCACGGGGCCGGCGGCAACAACCGCGTCGTTCGCTTCGACGCGTCCGGTCGTTACGTCGGCGAGTGGGGCACGAGCGGCCCCGGACCCGCGGCGGGCGAGATGTCCGATCCGCACGCCATCGCCATGGACTCGCGCGGACGGATCTTCGTCGGCGACCGACGCAACATCCGCATCCAGATCTTCGACCGTCGCGGTAGCTTCTTGGAGCAGTGGACTCACTTCGGTCCACCGAGCAACATCTTCATCGATGCCAACGACCTCATCTACGTGACGGACACGCAGACGACGGCCCTGCCCGCGTGGTACGGCGAGCGACGCCCGGACGGTTGGGTGCGCGGCATCCGTATCGGAGACCTCAAGACGGGTCGCGTAACGACGTTCATTCCCAGCGAGGCGGAGTTCGTTGCGGCAGACCGTGCGGGCAACGTCTACGGCGCCCATGTCCCCGGTGAGATGCTTGTGAGGTACGAGCGCGGCCGATGAGGACCCCGAACGAACCACCCAAGCCCATGACCGTCATGCGACACGCCCTCCTGACCGCAGTCACGCTCGCCCTCCTGTCCAGCGGGGTCGCCGACCGTGCGACCGCCCAACAGCCTGGGCCCGATCCGTACATGGCCGTCGAGCGGTGGATGCAGCCGTTTGCCCAATCCGGCTTCGCTTGGGGATCGAATCCAGGGGTCTTCGTCGAGAGCCTGGAGCGGATCTTCGTCGTGCAGCGCGGTGAGATCGAGCTGCCGAAACCCCTGCCCTCGGAGTTCGAGGACTTCGTCGGCTCCATCGACATCTCGGCGCTGCGGGCGACCCCCGTCTTCCGCAACTGCATCTTCATCGTCAACAGCCGCGGGCAGCTCATCGAGACCTGGCCTCAGTGGGACAGTCTCTTCGTGGGCACGAACGGCCCGCACAAGATTCGCATCAGCCCGTACGATCCGGAGCGCCGGGTGTGGGTCGTCAACGAGCGTCGCCACCAGATCCACGTCTTCTCGAACGACGGCCAGCGCCTGCTCATGGAGTTCGGCGAGGCCTTCGTGGAAGGCGACGACGAGAACCACTTCGGACTCCCACAGGACGTGGCCTTCCTCCGGGACGGGTCAGTCCTGGTCGCGGACGGCATCACGAACTCCCGTGTGGTCAAGTTCGACTCGCTGGGTCGGTTCGTGACCTCGTGGGGCACCCGCGGAGACGGTCCCAGCCAGCTGAACGGCGTCCACGCGGTCGCTACCGATGCCGCAGGCCGGGTCTACGTCGCGGACCGTAACAACGACCGGGTGCAGGTCTACAATTCGAACGGCAACCACCTGGACACGTGGGACGGCCTCAGCTTCCCCAACGACGTCTTCATCACGGCCGACCAGGACGTGTGGGTAGCCGACAACCAGCCGCCGCAGATGGTGAAGTTCAACACCAACGGCGATCGCCTGTACTCGTGGATGCTCGACTCGGGCCCGCACCGCTTCGGTGAGGTGCACGAGATGGCCGTCGATGCGGAAGGAAGCTGGTACGGCTCGGACAACCTGCTGGGCCGCACGCAGAAGTTCGTGCCGCGGCCCGGCGCGAATCCGGAGCTGCTCATCGAGCAGTCGGTTCCGCTCAGTGGGAGGAGACGCTAGGGGCGACGGGACCGACCCTAACGATTGACGGCGCTGGTCGGTCTGTAGGGGGCACTCGCTGCACCGACCGGAGTCACTGCATGTTGCGTTTCAGTTCGATTCTCGCCCTCCTGCTGCTGCCCACCGCCGCACTGGCTCAAAGCGGCGCGTCCATTTCCGGCCGCGTGCTCGACGATGCCGACGGCAGGCCACTGCCGCTGACCGCAGTGGTGATCGAACGTACCGAGTCGGGAGACACGCTGTCCGGAACGCTCACCCGCGAGGACGGCCGGTTCTTCGTTCTGGGGCTGGCTCCCGGTCGTTATACGGTGCACACGTCGTTTCCGGGCTTCTTCCCCGAGGAGCTCGACCTCCTCGTCTCCGAGATCAACCCGTCGTACGACCTCGGAGAAGTACGCTTAAGGCGCTTGGGCGACCTCGAAGAGGTAACCGTGACTGTGGACGCGGTGCGCGCCGCGGGGATCGACACACAGGTCTTCCAACTCGGTGACGGCCCGGCCCAGGCGACCGGATCCGTACTCGATGCGCTGCGGAGCCTGCCGGGGGTGACGGTCGACCAAGATGGGCAGGTATCTCTCCGCGGCAGCGATCAGGTCGCAATCCTCATTGACGGCCGACAGTCGAGCCTGACCGGGTTCGGGAGTCAGCGCGGCCTCGACAATGTCTCGGCCGCGAACGTGGCCGCCATCGAGATCATCTACAACCCGTCCGCGAGCTTCGACGCCGCTGGCATGGCCGGCATCATCAACGTCATCTACGAGGAGGAGCGCTCGCTCGGTCTCTCAGCCGACGTGGGCCTCTCGTTCGGCGTCGGCCAGTTCACCAAGCAGCGGCCCGACCTCCCCACCGAGCTCGGGAGTTTCTCCAGAAACGACAAGATCGGCCCCAGCCTGGCGCTGAACTACAACACCCCGCGTGTGCGGACCTTCGCCCAGGTCGAGTACGTCCGCCAAGACGACCTGCCGAACAACGAGTTCACGACGCGCTTCTACGACGACGGCCGTGTCATCTACTCGCAAGTGCCGGAGAACCGTGAGCAGACACACTACATCGTCAGGGCGGGCTCGGACCTGCTTCCGGACGACGCGAACACGCTGACCGTCTCGGGCATTTACGACGTCGAGAACCACACGGACCGTGCGCAGGTCCCGTTCATCCTCGAGTCGACGGGTCAGCGCGAGCGCTACTGGTTCTGGACGGAGAAGGAGGAAACCGGGTTCGCGAACGCATCGCTCAACTGGCGGTACCAGTTCTCGACCCCCGGCCACGAGCTCGACGTGAACCTCCAGTACACACGCGGCTGGGAGAACGAGTCGTACTTCCTGAACGAAGAGTCGACGGTTCGGGTGGGCACCGACATGACACACCTGGAGGCCGTCGAAAACACGCTGCCGCTGAGCATCGACTACACGCGGCCGCTCGCCAGTGGCCGGATCGAGGTGGGCGGTAAGCTACAGACGCGCTGGCTGCCCATTACGTACACGGTCAACCGCGGCACACAGAGCGTGATCTACGACGGATTGGGCGACGCGTCGGACTGGGACGAGGACCTCTTCGCGGCTTATGTGAACCTCGTGAGGGCGAGGCCGTCCTATACGCTCGAGGCCGGTGTGCGCGCCGAGCAAACGAACGTCTCTTACACCATTCCCGCGGAGAACATCTACTACCCGAGCGGCGACGCATACGACTACTTCGAGCTCTTTCCCAACGTGCGGTTCACCTACACGCTCGGCGGCTCGAACCGACTCGTGGCGGCCTACAACCGCCGCATCGACCGGCCAGGCGAGCCCGAGCTCCGCATCTTTCCGAAGTACGACGACCCGGAGCTACTCAAGGTGGGAAACCCCTACCTGCGGCCCCAGCTCACCAACGTATTCGAGCTAGGACTCGCGAGGTCTTGGGAGACAGGCTCGGCCAGCGCGTCGGCCTACCATCGCGACATCACGGATGCGTTCCAACGCATCTTGGCGATCGACAGCTCCAACCCCAGCTACGACATCGTCAACCGGATCTACGAGAACGCCGGCAACTCCAAGCAGACCGGCGTCCAGTTGGTCTTCGATCAGGACCTCGCCGCGCCATGGCACGTCTCGGGCAGCGTGAATTGGTTCGTGAACGACATCGACGCGCTCGAGACCACACTCCTGTTCCCGACGCCGCGTCCGTTCTCGCTGGCGGCGTCCAAGGACGACACGTGGGACTTCACGCTCAGCAACCGATTCCGGCTCCCCGGAGCCGCCGAGCTCCGACTCGGCTACATCTACTACGCGGCGCGAGACGTGCCGCAAGGCAGGGAGCGCGCGCGTTCCTCGCTCGACCTGGCCGCGACGTGGCCCTTCATGGACGAGCGCGCCGAGGTTGTGTTCACCTTCACGGACGTCTTGAACGACTTCGCGGTCCAAACCGACGTGCAGGGGGAGGGCTTCACCGCGCTCTACGAGAACTTTCTGGAGACGCAGGTGGCGACGGTCCGAGTACGTCTGCGGCTATAGGAGCAGCGCAGTGGCGAAGATGCCCAAGAAGAAGACACCGGTGTCGGAAGAGAAGAAGGAGTGGTACGCCCGACTTGTCGCGACGCACCCGGACGTGGACATGAAGGGGAAGAACCTGCTGTACACATCAGTGAATGGTCACATGTTCACGATGTTCTCGACCAACGCAAAGCTCGGTATCCGACTCGGTAAGGACGATCGAGAAACATTCATACGGGACTTCGACACCTCACTACTCGAGACGTACGGGACCGTGATGAAGGAGTACGTGCGCGTGCCCGACTCGCTGCTCCCGGAGACCGCGTTGCTCGAACCTTATCTGAAGAAGAGCTACGCCTACGTCACTTCGTTGAAGCCGAAACCGACGAAGAGGCCGAAGAAGTAGGGCTCGCTTTCCGACCCTACCTCCGAACCTCATGGCGCAGCTCGACCATGCCACTCTTGTAGGCCTTCACCCCCAGCAGGTGAAGCTCCACGTCCGTCTCGAGCCCCTGGAAGAAGGGGATGCCGTCGCCGATCACAACGGGCATGATCGAGTAGTGAACCTCGTCGGCCAAGCCGAGGCGTAGACACTCACCCGAGACGGCTCCGCCTCCCACGAACCAGATGCTACGGAAGGCTGGCTTCAGCTGCCCATTCACCAGTTCGGTGAGATCGCCGGAATAGAACTGGATCGAATCCCTGGGCCTCGGTAGGTCACGGGTGGTCAGGACGAAGGTGGGCTTGTCGCCGTAGGCCCAACCGAAGCCCTTCACCTCGAAATCCAATGCGGTCTGGTAGGTGCGAGACCCCATGACGTAGCAGTCGATCGTCGCGAGAAACGCCTCGACGTACTCGGGGCTCAGGGTCTCCCCGTCCGCGAACTCGTCCGTGGTCTCCAGCCAGTCCACGCTGCCGTCCTTCCGAGCGATGAAGCCGTCGAGGCTGGCTACCATGTGGATCGTCACCCGCGAATCGGCGTCCGTCATTGTCACGGTCCCAGGTTGTGGGGGTGGGGCTCGCCTAGCCCGACCGGCCCACCTTGGCGACCAGCCAGGCCACGGTGCCAAGAAGCAACAGGATGATGTTTACGGCAACGAACGAGGCGAGAACATCTTGCAGATAGTTTGGGTCGGGGGTGAAGAACTCGGCAGGTGACCATGTCGATCCAGTCCTGCTCGGCGTTACCGGTGCAGCGAGCGAGATGCCAATCGCGATGCTTTCTAAGGCCAGGATGCCTTTGGCCCGATCGGTGAACCGGCCTCGCCCGTTGCGGGCCGCCCGACCCACTCGAGTCATCGTGCCGGCCCGTCCCGGGCCACGAAGAGCCAGTCCGTGTGCTCTTCGTCGACGAGATCGTTGAAGTATTTCACCGGGATGGCCTCGACCACATCGAAGGCGGCACGTAGCGCGTCCACGAACTCAGAATTCTCGGCGTACGACCAGATCGCCAAGATCCCGCCTGGAGCAAGGTGTCGTTTCGCGCGTTCGAGGCCGGGGGGCGTATAGAACACCTGGTTGCTGGTCCCGAGATGATCGTCCGGAGCATGGTCGACATCGATGAGTATGAGGTCCCACCGTTCTACCGCCGGTCCGTCCATCATCGCGTACGCGTCGCCCTCGCGGACCTCGAAGCGGGGGTCGGCCAGAAGTCGCGCGGAAAGCGGCACCAGCCCCTCCGTCAGAAACTTCACGACCGCAGGAAACAGCTCGATCACGGTAAGCCGCGCTATACGATCCGACTGCAACACCGCTTGGGCCGTGTAGCCGAGACCCAACCCGGCCACGAGCACGGAGAGGTCTCGCCCGGGGTGGTGCGCCAGCGACTCGGTCGCCAGGGCCTCCTCTGACACCGTGTTGTGGCTGCTCATCAAGAGCTGGTGGTCAAGCGTGATCTCGGTGATCACCACGCCGGGCCGGGCGAGAAGCTCGCGGCGGCGTAGGCATAGATCCCCAAGGGGCGTGGTTTCGTACGCCAGGATCTCGAGATTGGATGCGTTCATGCAACGCTCGCCAGAGATGGCCGACCCGCGCCGCACCGACCAGCGAGGCCTTGCCAACGAGAGCGATGCGGCCAGGAAGCGTCAAGCCTCGGCAACGTCCAAGTGCGTCCGTGCCTCTGCAGCAATATGCTCACGTGGAAGACACTGTTTCGTCTATGGAGGACTGAGTCATGGAGGCTGCGCTCGAACGAGACGGGCCGAGATACACGCTTGTGGTAGAACGACGCCTCGATCACCCTCCGGAGAAGGTATGGCGTGTCGTGACCGAGCCCGAGCTGCTCCAGCAGTGGTTCCCGGCCGCTGTAGAGGGAGGATGGAGCGTTGGTGCAGCGCTACGGTTCGTTTTCCTACACGGCGAAGGCGAAGGACTGTCGGAGGAGGAGCTCCGAGGTGAGGTCCTGGCCGTCGATGAGCCACGGCTCCTCGAGTTTCGATGGGGCGCACACGTTCTGAAGTTCGAGCTGGAGCCGGACGGATCAGGCTGCCGCTTCCGCCTGTCGGAGACCATCGAAGATCCCTCCTGGGGGGCCCGCAATGCGGCCGGCTGGGAGATGTGCCTCGACAACCTGGATCTCGTGCTGGAGGGTGGCGCGATCCTCAAGTTCGCGGTCGAAGTTTGGCGGGCGAAGTTCAGGCATTACGTGAAGAAGTTCGAAGCTACGTACGGACCACAGGATGATCCGACCGCAGACCATCCGTTGCTGACAGAGGATGGCGACGGTTAACCGCAGGATAGCGCGTATACGGTACGCGTCGTATTATTAGGGACGATGTTCGCTCAGTCTTGGGAGTCGGCATGAGCACCATTATCGATGCCATCGGCCCACTAGCCTTTTGGGTAATCGCCTTGGGGATAGTTCCGGGCTTGGTTCTCGTCTTGCTCATGGTCCTCATCAGCCGCGTGGTGGACCGCAAGCCCAAGACATCCGCTAGAGCTTCCTAGCTCACGGGGAGAGCAGCCGTTCCCGCTCCGCTCTTAACTGCCGCTCCGTGACGAGCGGCACCACACGATTGAGAGCTAGTCCCGCCCCCATGAGCGCGAGCATCCCAAAGGGATGCGTCACGTGGAGATCGAACGCGATCGAGAGGGGGGTTACGATCCCAAGCGTGATCACGTCCGCGACAATGCGACCGCGACGTCTGAGGGTCGGGTCGATCTGGGCCTCGATCTCGTCCACGCGGTCCAGCCGAGCTCCGATCGCCTCATGCTTCTCCATTCGCAACTCCGCCAGGGCTATCGATCCGATACACATAGCGTAGCTGCCCACTGGGTCCATGCGGTATCTCTTCTGAAGATCTCACTGCGGGATTCTACCGGCTCACGAGGCCTCGCGCTGGCGCCTCTCAGCAAGACGCCTGAGTATCAGCCCATGCAGCCAATCGTGTCCCTCGAGCCCGACGTCGTAACCATTCCCGCCGGGGACTTTCTCATGGGAAGCGAAACCGGCGGCGCTATTGAGAAGCCGGTACACCGCGTATGGGTGGATGCCTTTGCGATCGCCAGGTATCCGGTGACGCGTCAGGACTACGCGGTCTTTCTCGAAGCCACCGGGCATCCGCCAACAAAGTTCTGGGATGACCCAAGATTTCTGCTCCCGAATCAGCCCGTCGTAGGTCCGAGTTGGTTCGACGCAGTTGCCTACTGCGAGTGGCTGTCCGAGCGGACTCACAAGCACTACCGGTTGCCCACAGAGGCCGAGCGGGAAAAGGCGGCACGTGGGGGAATGGAAGGGTGCGACTACCCTTGGGGCAATGAGCCACCGGAGGACTTACGCGGGGTGAACCCGCCACTGGAAGAAGTAGGAACAGAAGGTCCCAACGGCTACGGACTGTACAACATGTCGGTCGGCGTGCATGAATGGTGCTCGGATCGATATGGCCAGAAGTACTATGAGTCGTCTCCAAGCCGAAATCCTACGGGCCCCTCGAGCGGCAACCGTCGTTCGGCCCGCGGTGGGGCCTGGCGACACGCCATCCGGTACTCTCGCTGTGCTGCACGGAGCAGCCTCGGCCCAGAGAAGACGTTCAACGACTTCGGCTTTCGCTGTGCCCTGACGCTTGGGTGAAGCGTAGCGTGTTGGTCGGAATGATCGCCACGGTCAACGGGGGGGTGATTGGGTCGCTGCTGGGTCCCGAATGCCGCAACCTGCGTCTATCCTCTGGGAAGGCACAGCGGGGTCCGCGGAGTACATGTGACCAGACACGATCCAGTTGCCGCCACTCATCGGATCCGCGCTCGCGGGTGCGGGACAGTCCGGCCCACCCCTGGTGCGGTGCATACCCATTGGCCGGCGGCAAGAGACGGAGCAAACACGAACGCGAGTCCAGCCAATACCCCGACCCCGTTCATCGGCACCCTCTCTGAGACCCATTCGGACCGGTCATTGATCTTCCCTTCATCCAGGAGTGTCTCCAGATGCAGCTTAGAAAACCAGTCAACCGTCGCTTTCCATTAGTCCTCCGAGTCGGTGGCCCACTCAACCAGCACTGCGAATGGGACAGGCGACCCTTTGTTATCGGGCGGCGCCACGCCTGTCGCTCGCGGAACTTGTTATGTGGCCGACCTCCTCGCTTACATTTCAGGATGCGTTTCTACCAATGGTCTCGTCATGGAAGCAATAGTTCGGCGGCTACTTGAGCATCAGGACCCATCTCAAAGGCACACGTGGCTAACCCGAATCACAGTTAGCTTCGTCATCGTCGTTGCGTATAGCGTTTTGTACGGCTTCTACGGTGTTGTGGGATCCATAGTCCTCTACCTGTTCGGCGTAGAACTGGCCGGGTTGAGCCCCGCTTGGATGTATTTGCCTCTCGGCGTGATACTCATTTACGGTGTATGGAGGTCTGTTCGAGCATTGGTTGACTATTGGCTTAGGTACGGTCACGGCTAGAAGCAACTCCTTGTCACGGGCGGCTCACGCACTAGTTCCAACACTGCTGCCGACTGGTGTGCCCGCTCATGCTGGAGGAGATAGATGCGCCAGTCGTTCGCCTTTGCGGTGGCGAGCGCCATGACGTCGTCGTCACCAAGCGCGGCGAGCAGCGCGCCAGCCCGGTCCTAGGCCCACTCGCGCAAGAGTTCGAATACCGCCGTGTCCCGCAGCCCCCCGTCAGGGGTGTGCGTGTCCCCTACACGGGTCTCGATGAGACTGTAGCCAAGTTTTTCGGGCACCCGCCGGCTCGCCGCGTTCTCGGGATCGCACATAATCTGTAGGCGACTGACTCCCGATGCCCTCATACCTATCTCCGTCAGAGCCTTCGCAGTCTCGGTCGCTAAGCCTCTTCCTGTTCGATCTGCTCGGATCCAGTACCCAATCTCCAGGCCGCCCTTCCCGATTCTAGGGTGTAGTCCACTTCCCCCGACAACCTCCACTTCGTCGCGACTGAAGATGCCGTAGGTGAAGTCTTGTCCTTCTTCGAACTTGGCCTTGTTGCCACGCAGTCGCTCGCGGGTCTCATCCATCGAACTCGGTTCGTTCAAGGCCCACGGCATCCACCGCCTCAAGTGCTCGAGGCTGCCATCGATCGCGGCGCGAAGGAGCGGAGCGTCATCCTCATGCCAACACCGGATGACCAGACGCTCAGTCACAATCCGGGGCGGCATCTTCTGATTGGACACCACTCGCCTCCCGTCTACACCGGTCTACATTCCGATCCTCGACTCCATCGCAGCTGTGCGAGCGTCACTTGCCTCGGGTGCGAGGAGATACCCGTCGCGCTCCAGGGCATCTACCGCGGCGACAAAGGGGGCCACGAAGGACTCATGGCTGGGATATAGTTCGCGCAGTGTCCCAGCGTCGAAGGGTTTGGTGTTCCCGAAGAGGAAGCAGAAATTCTGCCCGCCGGGCGTCGCAGAAGCCACTGAATTCTGCAGGCCATTCATGGTAGCCGTGGGCGCCTCGAGTTGTGGAATGCGCACCCCGCCGAGCGCGTTGCCGTGCTCGTCACGTGAGACCGGGTCGGAGGACGAGGGACTCCCTAGTTGGATCTCCGGAGATTGTGGAGGGATCACATCCGCCGTGACCCAGTTCACCAGGGCGCGCAGACCGGCCTTCACGAACGCATGACTCGGAGCCGCGTTCACGGGGTCGGTGCAGCCGGGCCCGTGCGGAAGCTCGGGTGGTACGTCGACCACCCACCGGGGAACGTCGGCGTGTGCCGCGCCGGCGATCTCCCATCGCCGGTAGGTCTCGCTCGGGGGCTGACGCGTTCGGTGGGAGCCCAATGTGACCATGTCACCCTCTGTTTGCAGATCGAAGACGGGCACTTCGAGATCGGTGCGGATCCACGCACCCGGGGGGATTGGATCCGACTCGTCCCTAGCCATTGCTTCCGCCGTCAGGCCCGCCGCGTTAGCGCCTCGACTATGGATGAAGTAGCCGTCGAACAGTGGACCGCGGGGATGTATCGCATTCAGGTAGGTCACCAGACGGAACGCCGACTGAGATCGGCCGGCGGCCAGCACATGATCCACCTGGAGACCGTCCATCGGTCCTCCGAGTGCCGCGGCGTTTCGGACGACCCATGCAGCCTGTGAGAAGATGTCGTATGAGAAGCGGTCGCCAGGATGGTGGAGCCTCTCGTACCGGCCGGGATCCCAGGCCTTCAGTCCCGTTGCCGGCGCATTGATGCCGACGGACTGTGCGCCGACCCCGATCCAGGCGTAACCCTCCCGGAGGAGTTCCTCTTCCAGTTGAGAGTAGTCGGCGGCGCCCTCCATCTGCGCCGTCACGTTCAGCCATTCCACCACCACGATGCCGTTGAACGTTGACACGTCCGCCGGGCGCCGCACGAGCATCCGAACGGCGTAGAGCTCCGCTTCGTCCGGGGTCGCCTGCCATAATCCGTCGGTCCTCCATTCGTTCGCCTTCGCATAAGAGGTCGCTGTTCCGGAAACGAACCACTCCTCTTCGACGTAGCCCGAAGGAAGTCCGGCCTCGCCAAGGCCTCCAAACGGTTGTCCCTGCGCGCCTCCCGATATGGGTCCTTCAACCGTCGTGCGGGAGTAGTCCTGCCCGTGAACGGGAAGGCTCAGGGGTCCGGCTAGCCACATCAGACAGCTTGTCGCTACGACGACGAACCTCGATCTCATGCTCGGCACCAGGTTTGGGGTAGCGGTGTGCGAATGGGCCAACCGACCCGCCGTCGACGGCACCCTCCGCCGCAGGGCCTGCACTCTAACTGCGCATATCGCGGCCGAACACACCCCGCCATTTCACCTAACGTTTCTAGGTTGCCGGCGCGGCGCCAAGGCGCCGTGCTTCACCGGAGTAAACGAACGCAGGCGGCAATCTCGTTGTCATACGAAGTTGAATCCGAGCAGACTTCGATCTCAGAATCTCCTTGCTCTCACGCACGCCACAGTTCTCCCGGGCGAATCCATATCACCTTGAGCGGTGAGCCGAAGACGAAGCTGATTTGCTGGAAGTCGTGTTCTCCGGAGCCGCGCACCGCTCGGCGTAGGCGCAACTTGTTTGTTATGTGGAGTCACTTCCGCGACGACACTCCTGAGATTCCGCCCGCGCGACTACGATCCCTTGTCGAACACGACCCTCCATTGGCCGTCCGAGTCCTTCCGCCAGATGGAAGTGAATCGACCCCCCTCCTCGCCGGAAGCCGCGCGCACCGGACCCGAACTAAGCGCCAAGTGACCAGATTCCAGCACTTCGATCACGTCAGGATGCCACGAGAACGGTGCATCAGCGCCGTCAAAGTTCGGCGCCCACAGTTGAGCGATCGCCTCGTGCCCCCGTGACGGATTGTTGCCATTGAAGAAGACCGCTTCGGGAGATACGAAGGAGAGAAACGCTTCCAGATCACGATCTGCGAAGGCCTTCGCAAACGCGATCTCGCGGGCCTCTACCTCTGCCGCGGACTCATTGACCTGCCCTTGTGCGGCGGACGGAGCCATGCTCATCGCAACAAGAGCCACGAACACCACTCCCGACACAGCACGCTCCGGACGAAAGCCATACATCCAAGACCTCCTCGACCCTATTGGGGCGTGACTACGGAATGCACAGCCACACACCTTCTGCGATTCCACATAACGTTCTTGGGTTGCCGGCGCGGCGCATAGCCGCGTTTCACTGGAGCGGACGTAGTGAGCGAAAGCGCGAACCGCATTGTTGCGCACCGACTCATGGTGTTCGGACCAAGCAGACCAAGCCGATGCCGCCCATTCTCGCACAGCAGCTGCGTGCTCATTTGCATCACTCGCCACGGAGTCTCACCGTTCCAGAAGCGAGCCTGTCGAGCGCTGTACGTGAGGCCGTTTGGTCGGATACCAATCCTCTGGGCAATCCGCGCAGCAGTAGTTCCTTGCCAGCGAGCCTCCCCTGAAGAGCCCCCTTCGGATTCCCTATCCATACGCTGGTATCAATCGGATTAGGGAGCTTCATCTATTGTGCTGTCATAGTCCGGGATATTGCGCTGAAACACGCGCCAGTAATGTCTGATTCCTGTGATTTGTTCGGTACCGTCTTCGGCGACGGATCGCGTCACGGGATCCCTTCCAATGATCTGTGCAACCTCTGCTTGATCAGCCACGTGAGCCACTGTCATTTCGTAGATCTTGCCATCGATCTTCATTCGCACGCGTGGATCGCGCTCAATGTTTGCCCACCACCTCTTGGAATCAGGAAATTCTCGTTCCAGCCTGAAGTCCTGCTCGCTGCCGCCAATGTAGAGTTGGTCGCCGCGCGGGGTTGGGTTGATCACCACAGAGAGGGGAATTCCGTACCAGGTACGAGTCTCCAGCATGATGGTGTTGCCGCGAACAGGATCGTTGACCTCATTGACCCAATCCCAGTTGGTGACCGGTTCCCGTACAAGCTCTCCACTCAGCCATAATCCGGGATACCCAGTCCTCCCTCGTTCAGAAAACTCTTCACTTCCGGCATCCAGATAGGGCGGGTCGAAGCCGGTCAGGCGCAAGGTGAGGAGCGTCAGACCAGCGAAGGCTACGATCCCCAGTATGCCAATCTTGAGTAGGCGCTCCATCACAGTCTCCCCAGGTTGGAACAATGTTCGGTCAGCGGGCCATATCGACGCAGGTTTGCGGCTCCCTAGCTGACTCGCGATTCTGCTGCGCGGGGCCCACGTACACAAGCACGGCGCGCTTCCCTCTAGGTATTCCGCGTCCGATGCGATCGATTGTTGGACTGAGTCGTTTCCCAGGACCTACTTGGGCAAAGCGTCCACGGTGAGTCCCGCTAGGTCCTCGTCGGCGTCCATGAATTCGTCGTCGAGTAGCTCAAATTCTCGGGCGTTGGACTCCCAGGCGGCGAGAAAGGATCCGTGGTCCGCAGCAAGAGCTGCGGCACGCGTGAGGATCGACGCTGTCTTCGTCGCGCCGATCTCGCCAAGCCACCCGATCGTCGCCTCGAGGTGCGTGCCATCGGTGTTTGAGAGGTACTGGCCCAACCCTCCGTTCATGACCTCTGCCTCCAGCAACGCGACGAGGAACACCGCTTTGCGACGAGGATCAAGCTTCGAGACGGCGGACTCGGGAAGGCCAAGCAACGACTCCCAGATCTCGTAGAACGTTCGGTGGCGAGAATCTGGCTCAGCGGCCGAGCTGGTAGCGGGCTCGGCCGTTACGTTGACGGAACTGGAATGCGGGCCGAGAAAAGTCGCCACAACGATGCGCAGATCATTCGTGTATGAGGCCACGAATCGCGCTTCGTGTTGGGGGAGTCCCGTCGCGGCGGCGAAGTCGTAGTCTGGGAGTGACCGGAGAAGATCCCAGACACCCTCGGGGCCACCGGTGCGGAGGACCCATGCGAGGTGATTCTCCAGGTCGGCCCGCGCCTGAAACGACGCCGAGCCTTTGGCGATCGACGCGAAGGCATCTGACGCCTCTACTCCGCCATAAGTCATCACTCACCCTCGGCTCAGTCTAACTACGGATTATACAGCCAAGCACGTTCTCGGCGATCACAGATAGCTCGTCTTATATGAACATGCTGGTCCTCCCAAGAGGATCTAATCACTGCGTCACTCACTCGACCAGCCTCTTCCGCACTGTCCTATGATGTTTCGGGGTTGCCGGCGCGGCGTGGTACATACCGTCACCCATCTTGCACGCGCGCAATACGCGCCTTGCTTCAGTGAAGAGAGCAGAGCGAACGGAACCGGCCACCTTAGTGTTATGCGGAGGCCTGCCGCTCAACTTGTGTCTGTTGGCGACGCGCGGCGCGGCGAGGCGACTCACTGACCGCTAGAGGAACTCCGCGGCCTCGATCGTGCATCGAAAGAACTCACCCTCTTCCTCGAAGCGTGGGGTGCCGAACAGCCAGCCAACCCGATGCTGGACCGGAATCGTGACACCGCCAAACGTTCGCTCGCTCCCGGCCGTTCCACCGAACGGGTGATAAGAGAACTCTCCCGTATCCATGTCGCCCCATCGAGCGAGAGAGCAGCTGAGGACAGCGCCTTCCTCGTTGATCTCGATGTCAAGCTCAGACCGCTCGCCATGGGCATCGATGGTCGCGAGCGCGTGACTCGGACACGACTCCGACCATATCACATGAGGCCCTAGGAGCACCGCCGGAACCCAGATGGCCTCGGCGTGAAGGCGCCCCGCCGCCGCGCGCCCGATGTCTGCCCCGTCCGCCTCCATGACTGGGAAGAGACTGAGGAGCTTCCAGCGCATCTCGCCCCTCCCGTCGATCAACCGATCGAAGCCAGTCACCGGGAGCCGGTTCACTCTTGCTCGTGCGGCCCAGACGAAGCCGCGGTCCCAACGGATCACCTGCTCGGCCTCGAATTGGCACCACCCAGGTTTCAACTTGATCGACCCTGTCATGGCTATCCGGACACACGTCGAAAGCAGAGCGCCAGGAGCTAGCGCATGCCTGAGGTAGCGCTGGGCGGTAGCCGGAAGGTGCTCGATCGAGCCAGGGTCGAATACGTCGCTTTCTGGCGGGGCTCCCTTCCAAAGGTCCTCGAGAGTCTTGTCTCGTCGCATGGAGTCGATCTCAGGTAGGTCGGGTCAACTGGAGGGTCATTCCGACACCTTGTACAGCCCATCGATGGCTGCCGCCTACGCCTACCCTAACGTCTCATTCTACTGCAACCCACCCGCAACGGCGCTGCCCGATAACGTTTCGAAGTTTCCGGCGTGGCGCGCAATACGAGCCATGCTTCACTGGAGCGAACGTAGTGAGCGGAACCGGAAACCGCATTGTTATAGGGCGGCGGCCCCCGCGAGGCCTGATTTCAGAACTTGCGGATGCCGGGCAGTTCGCTAACTCGCGCGAACTCTCTGCGGGAGTGAGCCCCTCGGTCTTCGGCTCCTGGGCCGCCGGAGGGAGTCGCGGATCCCCTTCTCTTCCGTGACGAGAGCTCGATTCTCTGCCGCCTCGCGCCCCGCGTATTCGATTGCCGCGACTCCAGCCGTGCCCCTTCTTGCAGAGCTCGGCGAGCCGAGCCTCATTGAGATCCTGAACACCTGAACAGGACATCCTCAGCGCCGGTCTCGACCCGCCCTCATCCACCGCCACGATCGCGCCCCTCCGCCACGAGCGCCTCGAGTGCCTCGAGCATCGGGTGGTCCGGCGGAAACGCCGCGACGGCTTCGGCGCGGCTCGCCTCCAGCAGGCCGACCGCTTCGATCGAGCGGTCGTCGAGAAGGAGGACTCGAGCATGGTTGAGCGCCGCGTTCACACGCTGCGGACCGAGCGACGCGGGAGCGCCCGCGAGCGCCTCGAGCGCAGCCGAGGTGAGCCGCTCTCCTTCTGCCGTCTGTCCCGACTCGGCGAGCACGAGGCCGAGGTCGCTGCGAACCGCCCACACCATCGGGTGCTCACCACCCAGAGCCGTGACCCCGGCGACGACCGATTCCTCGAGTGCCGAGCGGGCGTCCTCGAGTCGGCCCCAGCGACGCAGCGTGCGCCCATACGACGACAGAGAGGTCAAGAGCCAGACCCGAAGTTGCGGCAGAGGCCGTCCGGCATCGAGTCCGGCGCGGAACAGTGCCTCCGCCTCGTCTCTCAGGGAGGGGTCCGCACCGCGAGACTCCCGGGCTGCCAGGATCTCGGCCAGACGAAAATCGAACTGTGCGCGCAGCTGATGACCCGCCGGCACACGGGGCTCGATGAGCGCCAGACTGCGCCGCATCTGAACCTCGGCTTCTTCGACCCGACCGACCTGCAGGAGCGCGAACGCCAGGTTGCCGCGGACTACGCCCTCGTCGAGGGGGCGCCCCCCCTCCGCCGAAGTAGAGGCATCCGACGCGTGCAGGTCCGCCGATGTCGCCAACGGGTCCACCGCCTCCACGAATCGACCCATCTGCGCGAGTATGCTGCCCAGCACGTTGAGCGCCGAGGCGTGACGAGCGGGGTCATACGGATCGGCGGCGCTCGTCGCCTCGACGACCGCTCTGAGGTAGGGTAGAGCCTCTTCGTTCCGTTGTACCGTCGCGTAGGCCTGACCCAGCCGCTCCTGCAGGCGCCAGGTGAGCATGGCCGTATCTCCCTCCCGGGCGCGCTGCAGCGTCAGGGCGGTATCGAGCTGGGCGACTCCCGCATCGAAGGAGCCCGTTTCCACGAACGAGAGCCCCAGCAGCTCACGGGCCTGGATCTCGTCTTCGTGGCCGGGACCGTGCACCGCGTAGTTCGCGGCCACCGCGTCAGCGAGCAGAGGGATCGCCAGGTCGGCTCTCGACAGGTTGCGATACACCGACCCCAGCACGTACAGGAGACGGGCCCTGGTCACCGGCTGATCACCCAGTCCCCCGCGCACCCGCCCGACCGCCGACTCCAGGAAGGCACCGAGAGCGGTCGTGTCGGAGAGCTCTCCACCGCGCGGATCGGACGCCTGGAACAGTTCCTCGAGGAACGCCGACACACCCACGGCGGTGTCGCGCTGCTCGTCCGCCCTCCGGGCCTGATCGACGGCGACAGCCGTGGTCGCGACCAGACCGACGACGGCGAGGGATACGGCGCCCACCGGGACGCGGTTGCGGCGCACGAACTTGCCGAGCCGGTAGGTCGCCGACGGTGGCTGCGCTGACACCGGGCGTCCCTCGAGATACGCCTCGAGGTCGGCCGCCAGTGCGGCTACGCTCTGGTAGCGCTCGCTCGTGTCCCAGGCCAGCGCCTTGAACAGGATCCTGTCGAGGTCGCCCCCGAGTGCTCGCCCGCGTGCCGCCAGCGCCGGCGTGACCCGGGGACCCTCCGTTCGCAGCACCCGTCGGCTCGGCGGGTCGATCGGGCGACGATCGTCTCCTCCCCGGAACGCCCAGGCCAGCGCCTCGCGCCCGTCCTCGAAGGGACGAGTGCCCGCGAGGAGCTCGTAGAGGACCACCCCCAATGAGAAGACGTCCGTCGACGTCGACAGCACCTCGCCCCGGAGCTGCTCGGGAGATGCGTAGTCGGGCGTGAGCCTCGCGTGCTCTGTGGGCGTCGCCCCGTCCTCGTTCGGGTCGGTGATCTTCGCGATTCCGAAGTCGAGCAGCTTCACTGCGCCGTCCTCGCCCACGAGCACGTTCGACGGCTTGATGTCGCGGTGGATCACGAGACCCTGGTGCGCGTGGGTTACGGCGGCGCACACCTCGATGAAGAGCCGGATGCGCGCCCGGAGCCCGAGATCGCGTCGCTCGGCATACTCGTCGATGGCCTCGCCCTCGACGTGCTCCATGACCAGAAAGGGACGTCCGTCCGAGGCAACTCCGGCGTCGTACAGCCGCGCGATGTTCGGATGCTCGAACGCGGCCAGGATCCTCCGTTCCTCGCGAAACCGGCGGACGATCTCGGCGGAATCGAACCCTCCGTGCACGAGCTTGAGGGCGACGGTGCGCTCGAAGGCTCCGTCAGCACGCTCGGCCAGGTACACCGCGCCCATGCCCCCGCGGCCGAGTGGCCGGACGATGCGATACGGTTCGACGGACGCCGAGCCGAGCTCAGCGAGGAGCGCGGCGGGCTGCAGGAGCTGCACGACGGCGGGGCCCGCCTGCTCGACGGCGGTGTGTTCCAGGCCATCGGCCGCCAGGAGTCGCCGCACCTGCGAGACAAGGAGTTCGTCCTCGCGAGCCCGATCGCGGAGAAGCGCGACCCGCTCTCCGCCGGGTAGTTCGGCGGCCTGCTCGAAGAGCTGCCGCACCCGCATCCAGCGGTCAGTGTCCATGCGCCAGAATGCGGGTCGTGGACGTCGAAGGGAAGTGACGCGGTACGATCCACCTTGCCGGTCGCCTCCGCCCCGAGTTCTCTTGCCGGGTATGGGCGATCTCGACCGCGTCTCGCCCTCCACTCGCCCAGGTCGCCGTCCTCCCCAGCCGAGCATGAATCCCAGCAACTCTCTGACCGACCTCCTCCGGGCGGCTCAGGCGGGCGACCGGTCGTCGGCCGACGAGGTGCTGCGCATCGTCTACGACGAGCTCAAACGAATCGCGCATCACGTACGGCGCGGCGCGGGCGACACGTTGAGCACCACCGCCCTCGTGCACGAGGCCTGGGTCAAACTCGGGCAGGCCGAAGACATCACGATCGAGAGTCGCGCCCATTTCAAACACCTCGCCGCGCGAGCGATGCGTCAGATCGCACTCGACGAGGCGCGCACGCGGCAGGCGAAGAAGCGCGGGGGTGGCGACACGCCGCTGACGCTGGACGACGCGATCGACGGACGCATCCCAGACGATCCGGTCGCGGTTCTCGATTTCGATCGCGCGCTCGAGGAGCTGCAGCAACTCGACCCGCGGGCTGCGCAGGTCGTGGAGTGTCGCGTATTCGGCGGGCTCGAGGTGGAACAGACGGCCGAAGCGCTCGGCGTCTCGACTGCCACCGTCAAGCGTGACTTCCGCGTGGCGCGAGCCTTCCTGGCCGACCGCCTTTCCTGAAACGTGCGGCCGGCGAACGGCCGCGACGCTCGCAGTTCGAATCGCCGTCACCGCCCGCGCGACCAGACCTGAACCGAGCCGTCCTGCACGTACCGGAGCACGAGTCGCCCGTCGGAGAACCCGAAGCGTGCGAGCGGGACCCACGGACTGCCCTGATAGCTGACCACCAGCAGATCGCCTTCGACCCGCCACGAGGCGCGGTCGCCGCCCCCGTCTGAACCGGTGTCGATGCTTCCCGACCCGAAACCGCCGAGAGCACGCCATCCCAGCTCGCGCATGAGCCCGTCCGAGGTCAACTCGAGCAGCTGCTGCGTCGCCAGCACACGCGGAGCTGAGCCCCGCGACCATCAGCACGGCGGTCCATCCCGTTGACCGAGTCCGGCCCGATCGCTGCCACGCATGCAGCCTCCTAGGTCTGTTCGAGTCGTGCCCGGGCGCTCTGCGATCGGCTGCACGGCCCCTCGCATGTTCCTTCGCGGAATCGCCGGGGGAGAGATCACGAACGCTCATGAAACGGTCGAACGGTCCACCCCGTGATCCCCGAGAACGCCAACCCGCGAACTATGCAACAGGGGGACACGGGCAGCGCTGCCGGCCCCTCCTCAAGTTCGTCCCTGAGATGGAGTCGCGGATATGCGTACCGACAGGCCATTCCTCGTCACCCCGGCCCAGCTGTCAGCTTGGAGCTTGTCCTTGACCCTCGAGCACACTCGACGCGCTGCCGGGATGGCCTTGTCTCTCGTCTTGATACTCGGACTTGCCGGTTGCGCCAAGGACAACCCCTTCGAGCCCGACCCGCTGCAACCGTTCGCGATCTCCGTCATACCGTCCCACGCACCTCCCGGAGTTGCTCTCGAGCTGGTGGATCTCACCCTCGATACGACGGCCCTGGAGTCCTATACCGTGTTCGTGGGTGGCGTTCAGTCTTACTTGAGTCTCGACCCGGTGGGCACGGTCACCACCGTGGCCCCCATCTTCTTCGATCCTGAGCTTAAGTGGCACGCACCACCCGTCGGACTGCTGGATATCGTGGTCTTCAGGAATGATTCGCTCTTTGCGACTGCGCTGCAGTCGTACACCTCGGACCCGCTGCCGAGTTCGACCGGCGAGACGCAAAGGGTCGTCACCTCACTGAACTCACTGGCCGCTTCACTCAAGGGGGTTGTGGCGGCGTTCGACACGGATGTCGGGTTGCAGCAACAGCTGCTCTACGCGGTTGCCACGGCCATCGACAGCCTGGTCGTGGAACTGGATCTCGAGTCGACCACCGCGCTCTCGACGGCAGACCCACGAATCCTCGAGCTTCTCGATTCGTATCTCGGTGCCGCCGACGTCGATCAGAAGATCGTGGCGATCGCGGATGGTTTTGCATCGCTGGCCACGAATCTCGGGGCCACACCGGCACCGACAGCGGGCGAGTCGGGAGCGGTCGGGTCGGCGGCGATCGAGTTCGGAGGCTCCGATGACGCGAGTCTGTCGAGCATGATGCAGACCGCCGCGATACTCGACGAGTACACCAACTCGTTCGTTCAAGGCACCGCCGAGGGATTGGACGGGGTGGGGGCAATCATCACGACCGTTGAGCTGGCCCTGGGCTTCCTCGGGCTTGGGCCTTTGGCTGAACAATTCGACAAGTACTTCTCGGCGGTCTCCTCGGGCTACTCACTCCTGAATCTCGTCATGGCCAAGTTCATCGTGGCCAGCCTGCCCACGAAGCTCGATTCGCTCGTCATTCGGTTCGGGTCGTCGTCTGATCTTTTCCTGACGGATACGGTTGCGACACTGACGCTCGGAGATACCACGCACAGCGTTCTGATGGTCTTCGCTTCCAGCGAACCTCCAGCGATCACCGCGAACGACTTCGTGGAGCAGTTCCTGAACATCGCGGGCCTGGTCGGCCCGAAAGCGAAGGGCTCGAAACAGGAGATCCTGGACAACCTCAATAAAATCCTGGACGTGATGAAGAAGGCGCTCAAGGAGTACAAGGCTCAGAATCCCGACTTCGGATACGACCCGGACATCGTCGACCTCTTCGCGATCCCCAAGAACCACTGGCAGGTGCCCGTCACGACGTCCGCACTGGTGGATCTCAGGCAGTCCGGGGGTGGGGTTCTGACCGCCCTGCCCGACGAGCTCGAATGGCTCGGAGCGGGCACTGGCGTCGGCAACGTGTCGTTCGAGCCGGTGCCCGTGAGTCGAGTCGGAGTGGGAATCTTCCCTGGGGCGGGGGTGGTGCCCTTCGTCTATTCGGGCACTTCGTTCGGCATCCCCGACTCAGCGGAAGTATTCGTCTCCAGGGACTACGAAGTGACCGTCGGCAAGGCCCTGTGGGTGGACGCGGTCTTTCCGGGTCAGATCCGGGGCGACACAGTGACCGAGCTTCAAGTCACGGCCGGCTATTTCGACATTTCCGGAACCAAGGTCCCCGAGCCTCGGCTCGAGGTCGATCTGAGCGTGCAGGGAGGCCTCGCCTCACCTTCGCAAGGACTTACGGGCTCGGACGGCGAGTTCGTCTCCGACATCTTCACGAGTTCTGCCCGAGATTCGGTCCACATCGTGGTGACCGTCTCGGATTCCCTACAGCAGGAGATCGCGGATACCCTCGCTGCCAGCGTGGGCCTCGCCATCCTCCTGGAGGCCACGATGCCCGACTCCGTGGAGGCGGGCACGCCGTTCCCGATCTTTGGGCGCGCCGGGCTCATCACCGCGGCGGGAGACACCGTGTTCGAGGCGGGGGTCGACATCGAGCTCGTAGCGGTCGGCGGCGTCGCGGTCCCGGCCTCCACGGTCACGGACGCGGACGGCAACTGGGAAGCCGAGGGGACGCTCGACGCGGCCGCGCCGACCTTCCGGGTCCGAATCACCGCCACCTTCACCGGCGCCGGCACGCACTCGATCGAGCTCACCGCCGAGTCCCGCCCGGGCGGCTCGGCGCTCGCCGGCAGCCAGAACAGCTTCGCCCGCACCAGGGTCGCGCTAGTCGGCTGCGACCAGGAGGAGCAGGTCGTTGCCGCGGACTTCCAGACGTTGTCCTGGAACCTCGGTGGTCTCTGCCCCATTCCGCCGACTCCCACGGACCCGGACCCGAAGCGGCTCGACGCGCGCACCTCCGGGACCATGACGTTCAGCGTGGACCCCGTCACGGGCGAGCTCTTCGGCACGACGCTCTCGGCCACACTGGATGCGGTCGAGGACCGCAGCTCCATCGCGAACGACGCCAGCGTCGCCGACATCTTATCCTTCACGGTCGTCGGCGCGCCCGTGCAGTTCACGGCCACGGGATCCGCGTCGGGCAGCGGCGACTTCTGGGCTGCGGGCTTCTCCCTGATCTCGGGAAGTACCGTGATCTACCGGGTGTTCGGCGGCACGCTCCGCGGGGGCGAAGCGAGGTTGAACCAAACGGGCACGCTGCCTCCGGGCAGCTACGAGGTCCGGGCCACCGGGAGCGTGACCGAGAACGGATCGATGACCATCGACTTCCGGATCACGCTCCGGTGAGCGATGTCCACCTCGTGCATGATCTCTCTGTCCTCGCGCCCCGCCGGACGCGACTGGGACTCCAGGCCTCCGACTCGAGGGCGACGAGCATTGGATGGATCCGGCGGAAACGCCACCAACGCCTCCGCCTCGGTGACCCGGAGGACGCGGAGTGTTCCGCCGCAAGGCGAGGTCGAGGAGAAGAGCCACACTCGGAGCTGCGGGGTGATCGAGTTGCCAATCGACGGAGATGGCGACGAGGAGGTACGAGAAGAGCGTGCCCAGCGCCGGTCGCCGGCGCATCCGATCCGGAACCGGAGCAGTCCACTTCTCGGCCTCCGCCATCTCTGTCAGCAGCGCCACAACCCGACCATCCGACGAAAGGAACCCGTCCGGGACCTCGAGGCTCCGTCTTTCCCAACACCTCTGGCTTCATCCCGAGGGTTCGCTCATCAATCCCTCTCAGGTACAGGTGATTACTCAACCCACGTGCGCTCGCGCTGCCCGCTAACGTTCATGGGTTGCCGACGGTTCGCCAGCGGCGAGCCGTTTCACCGGAGCGAACGTAGTGAGCGCAGGCGGCAACCTTATTGTTAGGCGGAGGCGCTGCCCAGATGGTCGGAGAGCCCAGCCCGAGAGCGCTTCAAGTCTGCACCGCCAAAGCCACACAAGAGACTGAACGGCGATCCGGGACGGACACGCTAGAACTGAACCCGAACAACCAAGGGGCTCCACATCAGCAGCGAGGCATCCTCAATCCCACCCTTCACGAAGCGTGTGCCGAATCGCAACGTGCGGTACCCGGCAAACATCGCGAGTGCCACGCCGTAGTACCCGCTAAAGCCGCAACCCGCGCACGCAACCGACTTGAGCTCACCCGCCCCAGCGCGGACGCCCACCTCGACATCGACATGCTCACTCAGTCGCACGGTGGAGGTCACGCCGAGGTGTAGAAGCCCGGTGAGGTCATCTCCGGAGGGTGCGATAACCACCTGTTTAAGGAAGCCCCCACCGATCTCGGGGCCGATTGCGAAAGAATCGGACGGTCGTGCTACCCAAGAGAAGTTCAGGTATCCGACCTCGGCGTCGAAACGCCGTGGAGGCGTTCGTTCATCTTGTTGGGCCAGAGACACGCTCGGCCATACCACGAAGCTGGCCACCAGCATGATCTGTGCGAGTCGCATCTGTATTCACTTGTGTGAAGGCCCCCTGACCAGGCTAGCTATGGAGAAACTGGGGCCGTACACCGCTAAGGGCGGCTAGATAATACGCCTCGCCCCATGGCCCCGTTACGGGGTCGGCGATCGGCTCGAAATCGTCGTCGTGGAGCTCCGCGGGTCCTCGGACAACGATCTTCACCTTCACTCACGTTCTCCTAGTCACCGGCATGTGGGGCGATTGGGACGGCTGATCTCGTGAACAGCGCGATTCTGCTGCA
>JAOTVA010000231.1 GCA_029863645.1 Gemmatimonadota bacterium | reverse complement strand
GCTCCATCCACCTGTTCGACGGCCAGGTCGTCTCGGAGGACGACGCGAAGAAGGCCCAGGAGCTCGAGCAGGCCGGCTTCGACCTCACCTAAAGAGGCGCCATTTCTGGGGGAGCCCCGGCGCGTGGGCCGTGCTAGCTTGACCCGATGATCAAGCTTCGTAACCTGGAAAAGTCGTTCAGGTCGGGCGCTGGAGAGACGTTCGTCCTGCGACGCGTGACGAACGATGTGGAGAAGGGCGAATTCGTCACGATCATGGGACCGTCCGGAGCAGGAAAGTCGACCCTGCTCGCGATCCTCGGCATGCTCGACGGTGACTGGCGGGGGGAGTACTACCTCATGGGTGAGCCGGTCCACGCAATCAAGCCGCGGGCCCGCATCGAGCTGAACAAGAAGTACATCGGCTTCGTGTTCCAGCAGTATCACCTGCTCGACGACCTGACTGTCTACGAGAACCTGGAGATCCCGCTCTCGTACCGGAACGTGCGTCGTAAGGAGCGCCAGGCCATCGTCGCGGACGCGCTCGACCGGTTCAACATCGTGGGAAAGAAGGATCTCTATCCCAGCCAGCTCTCGGGAGGCCAACAACAGCTCGTCGCCGTGGCTCGCGCGGTCATCGCCGAGCCCGCCGTGATTCTCGCCGACGAACCTACGGGAAGCCTGCACTCGAGTCAGGGCCGAATGATCATGGACCTCCTAAAGCAGTTGAACAGTGAGGGCACGACGATCATCCAGGTGACGCACAACGAAGAATATGCCCGGTTCGCGGACCGAATCATTCAGCTGAAGGACGGCTGGATCGTCGACGAGTAGTCACACGCACATGACCGCACACATCCTCGTTGCCGACGATCAGCCCGATGTGCTGGAGGCCCTACGACTCCTGCTCAAGGCGGAAGGATTTCAGGCCACCACGGCCTCGTCGCCGTCCGCAGTCCTCACGTCTGTGGAGCGGGGCGACTTCGATCTGGCCTTGATCGACCTGAACTACACCCGCGACACGACCTCCGGGCAGGAAGGTCTCGATTTACTGAGTAGGATCGGAGCCCTCGACAGCACGCTGCCGGTGGTGGTCATGACGGCGTGGGGAAGCGTCGAGGGGGCCGTGGAGGCCATGCGCCGGGGCGCTAGGGACTACATCGAGAAGCCTTGGGACAACGATCGATTGCTGGCCACCATCCGGACACAGGTGGCTCTCGCCCGTGCCCTCCGGCGGGGGCAACTCCTGGAGGGGGAGAACCTCCGGCTCAAAGGAGAGGGCGCCCCGGAGCTCGTCTCAGGCTCCTCGGCCATGAAGCCGGTGCTGGAGCTCATCGAACGCGTCGGCCCGTCGGACGCCAACGTGCTTATTGTAGGGGAGCACGGGACTGGCAAGGAGGTCGTCGCTCACTGGCTCCACAACGTCTCCAATCGGTCGGCCCATGCCTTGGTGGCTGTGAACGCGGGCGGGTTCAGCGAAGGAGTATTCGAGAGCGAACTCTTCGGCCACGTGAAGGGCGCCTTCACGGACGCGAAAACCGATCGAGTGGGGTGCTTCGAGCTCGCCCACCGTGGAACGCTCTTCTTGGACGAGATCGCCAACGTGCCCGCGCAGCAGCAGGCGAAGCTGCTGCGGGTGCTCGAGTCGCGGGAGATTCAGCGAGTGGGCTCTTCGAAGGTACGGAGCGTCGACGTGCGCGTGGTCTCCGCCACGAACGCGAACCTCGGCGAACTGGTAGCCTCGGGGGATTTCCGGGAAGATCTCCTGTATCGGCTCAATACCGTCGAGATCCGGCTTCCCCCGCTGCGGGACCGCCAAGACGACATTCCTCTTCTGGCCAACCACTTCCTGACGCAGGAGGCCGCCCGCTACGAGCGCCCCATCGATGGGTTCGCGGCCACGGCGATGGATGCGCTCGTTCTTCATTCCTGGCCCGGCAACGTCCGGGAACTGCGGCACGCGGTCGAGCGAGCGGTCTTGATGGCACGAGGCTCCCTGATCGAGCCCTCCGACCTCGGGCTTCGCCGGCGCGACGAGGGGGCGACGTCCATGGACGAGCTCACCCTGGAGGACGCAGAGCGACTGATGATCGAGAAGGCGTTGGAACGGAATCAAGGCAACGTAACCAGGGCCGCCGAGTCACTGGGCCTCAGCCGCAGCGCGCTCTATCGACGACTTCAGCGGCTCGACGAGTAGTGCCGCGCCTCAGCCACTCGGGCCGCGTCGTCGTGCTCGCGGTCCTCATCGGGCTCCCGGGAGTGGCCATCGCCCTGGGCTTTCTGTGGTTCGGCGACTTCTCCTCCACGCTGCGCTGGTCGGTCACTGCAGTGCTCTTCCTGGCATGGCTGACCCTGACCATGGTCTTGCGAGAGCAGGTGGTGAGGCCGCTCGGCACGTTGGCCAACATGTTGGCCGCATTGAGGGAGGGCGACTTCTCGATTCGCGCTCGCGTGACGGACGCCTCGGACCCGCTGTCCCTGGCGTACATGGAGGTGAACGCCCTCGAGGAGCTCCTTCGGAACCAACGTCTCGGCGCGGTTGAGGCCACGGAGACCCTCCGAAAGGTTCTGGAGGCGATCGATGTGGCCGTCTTCGCGTTCGATCCCGAGGAGACGCTACGCCTGGTGAATCGGGCCGGAGAGCGTCTCCTGGGCCAGCCCGCGGACCGTGTAACGGGCCGGACGGCGTCTGAGCTGCGCCTCGCGGATACGCTCAAAGGACCGGCGCCCCGCACACTCGAGGTCGCGTTCCCCGGTGGGACCGGGCGCTGGGAGCTCAGGCGAAGCGTCGTGCGCCAGGAGGGGTTCCCGCTGCAGCTCATCGCGCTCTCCGACCTGAGTCGTGCGCTCCGGGAAGAGGAACGACAAGCGTGGAAACGCATCATTCGCGTGCTTTCCCACGAGATCAACAACTCCTTGGCGCCCATCAAGTCGATCGCGGGCAGCCTGCAGAGCATGGTGTCGCGGGGAGGCGTGGCAGCGGACATGGGAGACGACATGGAGCGCGGCTTGGATGTGATCTCCAACCGCGCGGAGTCGTTGGGCCGGTTCATGGCGGCCTACGCGACGTTGGCACGGCTACCGCAACCGACGCTCGGCAAGGTCGCCGTGCGGACGTTGGTGCGTGGCGTGGCCGATTTGGAGACCCGTCTGCATGTCGAAGTGGCCGAGGGAGAGGACGTCACCCTCGTGGCAGACCCCGATCAGCTCGAGCAGGCGTTGATCAACCTCCAACGCAACGCGGTGGACGCCACGGTAGAAGCCGACGGCTCACGCGTCGCGATCCGTTGGTTCAAGCGTGAGGATCGCCTCCACCTCGTCGTAGAGGACGAAGGGCCGGGACTCTCCGACACCGGAAACCTGTTCGTCCCCTTCTATACGACGAAGCCTGGCGGCTCTGGAATCGGTCTGGTCCTCACGCGGCAGATCGCGGAGGGTCATGGGGGCACGCTGGACCTGGAGAATCGGTCTGACCGGGTTGGAGCGCTGGCTCGGCTGGTGCTGCCCCTCGACGGGGGCT
>JAOTVA010000230.1 GCA_029863645.1 Gemmatimonadota bacterium | reverse complement strand
TCCTCTCCGCCGCCTCCCTCGTCACCCCCTGCCCCGTCCTACCTCGCCTCCTGCCGCGAAAGCCGTTTGAACTTCCTATCCGTTCCTGCTCCCCCGCCCGTGCGGCCTCGGTGAAGCCGCCGCTCACCTTGAAAGCGGCGGCCGTCGATGAGGAGGTGGGCCCGGGCGACCCGAGTCGCGAGGCAGCATGACGATGCGCGCAGCCATCTACGCCCGGTACAGCTCCGAGAACCAGCGCCCGGAGAGTATTGCAGACCAGATCGCCGCATGCCGGCGACTCGCCGCCGAACGTGCGTTCACCGTACTCGACGGCCACATCTATTCCGACGAGGCGAAGTCAGGGGCCAGGCGCGACCGCCTCGGGCTCTCTGCGCTCGTCGCCGCCGGCCAGGAGAATGAGTTCGAGGTCGTGTTGGTCGACGACCTCTCTCGCTTGGCTCGCGACAACTACCTGATGCTCTCGGTCATCGCAGAGCTCCACTTCGAGGGTGTGCGCGTCGTATCCGTGGCCGACGGACTCGACAGTGAGGACGAGGAGGCCACGCTCGGAATCCAGATCCGCGGCATCTTCAACGAGCTCCAGCTCCGCGACCTCAGGAAGAAGACGCTCCGCGGGCAGATCGGGCAGAAGGAGCGGGGCTTCTCCGTGGGTGAGAGGACCTTCGGCTACCGCTCCGTGCCCGTGGGGACGATCCGGATGGACAAGAAGGGCCGGCCCCGCCCGGACGGTTACCGCATGGAGATCGAGCCGCGCGAAGCCGGCGTCGTGCTCCGAGTGTTCACAGCGTACGCGGATGGACTAGCTGCCGCGCGAATCGTACGGACGCTCAACGAGGAGGGCGTGCCGGGCCGCTTCCGCTCAGCGAAGGGCTGGTCACCCGCCACGGTGAGCCGGATGCTCGACAACGAGAAGTACGTGGGCCGTTGGGTCTGGAACAAGACGGCGACGCGTCGCGACCCGCGCACGGGGAGGCGACGCAGGTTCCCGAAGCCGAAGTCCGAGTGGATCATCCATGAGGACGAAGAGCTCCGTATCGTCCCACAGGAGCTCTGGAAGCGGGTCCGGCAGCGGCGGAAGCAGGTGCGGAAGGCCTGGCCCGGTGGCAAGTGTCGGCGCGGCTTCTCGCGCGACCAGAAGGGCCAGCAGAGGCACTTCCCGACCCACCTGCTGTCGGGGGCCATGGAATGCGCCCAGTGTGGCGCCACCATCGCCCAAGTCAGCGGCAAGGCCGGTGGCTACTACGGCTGTCTGGGCGCGACGAAGGGCGCCTGCGACAACAAGATGCTGGTGCGCCGAAGACTCGCAGAGAACGTCATCCTCGGTGCCATTGTAGAACAGCTCACGCAAGCCGAGTGGATCAGCACCGTGATGGAACGCGTGGGAGCCGAGGTCGCGAAGCTCTCGGAGCACCTGCCCGAGACCATTCGGGCAAAGGAGTCCGAGCTGAACTCCGAGGAACGCCGACTTACGAACTTCGTCGACTTCATCGGCGAGGGACGTGGGAGCCAGGCCCTCGCCAATGCCCTCATCGAGACCGAAGGCAGGGTGGAGGCTCTGCGGTCAGAGCTGGACGCCCTGCGTCGTAGCCGAAAGAAGGTGTTCCAGTCGCCGCCAATGGAGTGGATCGAGGAACGCCTTAGCCGAGTCCAGGAAGTGCTCGAGCGTCGCACCGAGCAGTCGGCACTCCTCCTCCGGGACGTCCTCGGGACGATCCGTTTGGAGCCTCAGCGAGGGGATGTTGGCCGGCCGTACTACCTGGCCCGGACCTCCATCGATTGCATCGCCTTACTCAAAACGCCGCCCGGAGCCGAGGCCCCGGACGGCGGTTCGAGTTCATTGCGAGAGTGGAGGCGGCGGGAGTCGAACCCGCGTCCGCATTTGGGTCCTGCAGAGTCTCTACGTGCGTAGGACGCTGTTAGTCTCGTCGTGGGCGGTCAGCGACCGACCGCACCACAACCAGTCACCTTGTATCTCGATCTCCGATGCGGTGACGAAACCGGAGGCCCAGCCCGAATTAGCGACGCTTCAGGGACCGCCTCGGGCAGGCAATCCAAGAACCGGACCGGTAAGAAGCTTACGCGGCCAATGCCAGGTTGTTGTTGGCAGTTAAAAAGTTTCCCGAAGATTAACGAGGGTCGAGAGACCTCGGCACGCTACTCCACGTTCACCAGACACGTCGAAACCGTGACGCCCCCGTGTACGCTCCTTCATACTACACGAAGCTAGGCACACTGGTCCATACCGGTCCGAGGTCGTCGAAACTCGTTGGCATCGGCCACGTAGGGCGAAAGCACAGGGAGAGGGCCGAAGTCACTCCAATCGGAGGGATCGAGTCGTCGCATGGAGACGTTGGCGAAGAACGTTCGGTATGCTGCTCGACGACTCGCGCGCAGCCCTTCGTTCACCTTGGTCGCGATCCTTTCGCTCGGGCTCGGCATCGGGGCGAACACCGCGATGTTCAGCTTGGTCAACGCGATCGTCATCCGCGACATGCCGTTCCAGGATCCAGAGTCCCTCGTCGATGTGTACGAGGCCATGGAAGGCTTCTCTCACGGTACGCTCTCTTACCCCGACTACATCGATCTCCTGGAGGGTTCGGGGGATGTGTTCGCCGACGTGGGAGGCACTCAATTCGCGTTCGTCCAAGTGGACGTGGACGGCGGGGTCGAGATGATGGCCGCGGAGGCGGTTACAGGAAACTACTTTTCGCTTCTAGGCGTGCGCCCTGCGATCGGCCGCGTGATCTCGGTGGAAGATCACGTCGACCGTGGAGCCCATCCGGTGGTGACGCTCTCGTATGACTTCTGGCAAGACCGCCTGGCGGGGGACCCCGGTGTCGTCGGCAGTGAGCTGCGGCTCTCCGGACGCCAGTACACGGTGATCGGCGTGGCCCCAAGGGATTATCGTGGGACGGTCCGTGGACTGGAGCCCGCTTTCTTCGTGCCGATCATGATGTACGACGAACTGCAGGGTACCGGCAGCAACATATTGGCATCGAGGGGGAATCACAGCCTGTTCGCCAAGGGCAGGCTGCGGCCGGGCGCCACCTACGCAGAGGCAGAGGCCGTCGCCGAACGGCTGACCCAGAGCCTCCGGCTGGAGTATCCGGACAACTGGCCCCCATCCCAGGCTTTTGCGCTCGTCCCGACGGCGGACGTGATCATGAATCCGATGATCGATCGCGTGCTTATACCGGCTACGGCCATGGTGATGGTGGTGGTCGGGCTGGTGCTTCTAATCGCGTGCGCGAACCTCGCCAGCTTCCTCCTGGCGCGCGCGGCGGACCGCCGCAAGGAGATCGCGGTCCGACTCGCGCTTGGTGCCAGGCGGCGAACGCTCGTTGGGCAGCTACTCACCGAGGCGGTGTTGCTTTCGGCACTCGGTGGTCTGGTGGGGGTGCTCTTGGCTACGCAGGCGCTGCGGCTTCTCCTTTCCGTGGACCTGCCTACCCCTTTGCCGATCGCGCTGGATTTGTCGCTCGACCGCACCGTGCTTTTGTTTTCGATACTGGTCTCGGTTGGCGCTGGATTGCTTTTCGGGC
>JAOTVA010000229.1 GCA_029863645.1 Gemmatimonadota bacterium | reverse complement strand
CGAGCAGCTGTCCCCGAAGGTCGTGAAGAGAGAGCCCGCTCTCGGTGCGCCAGGCGTACCAGCCGTCGTAGGCAGGAACGTCCGCGGCCTCCGCTGCAGGGCGCGAAGGATGGGGCCGCCTCTGGCTAGAAGCGTCGAGAGATCTCGACAGAGCACGTATGCTCCACCTCGCGTCGGCTGGTTCAGGAGGATCGATGACAGACGGGTCTCAGCAGCACCTCAACATCCTCTTCTTGGTGAGCGACCAGGAGTACGCGCACCAGGCGATCCCCGAGGGCGTCTCACTACCGAATCATGAGCGGCTGCGATCGAGTGGCGTGACGTTCGTGAACCACCAGGTGACGACGACTGTGTGCACGCCGTCACGATCGGTGATGTGGACGGGTCAGCACACGCCACATACGGGTATGTGGGACAACACGAATCTGGCCTGGATCTCGGAGATGGACCCTGGGCTTCCAACGTTGGGCCACATGCTCCGTGACGCGGGCTATTACACGGCGTTCAAGGGCAAGTGGCACCTGAGCGAGGTCCCGGCCAAGGGATCGAAGGACGCTCTCGAGCCCTACGGCTTCTCTGATTTCCAGGACTGGGGCGAGACCTTTGGCGAGCCGCTGGATGGCTATCGGCGCGATCCGGAGGTGGCCGAGGAGGCCGCACGCTGGCTGAAGACCCAGGCCGGCGATCGAGCGGAACCACGGCCGTGGTTCCTCGCGGTCAACTTCGTGAACCCCCACGACATCATGTACTTCGATACCGATCCCGAAGGTGGAACGCAGCGGAGCGAGATCTTCCCGATCTTTCCTGCCCCAGACGCCGAGCCGTACACGGACGAACTGGCGGTCGAGTTGCCAGCGAGCTTCGATGATGATCTCTCGGCTCAGCCCGAGGGGGTGCAGGCCTACGCCCATCTCTGCGATGTCACCTACGGGAAGATTCCGCGGGATCGCACAGACCTGTGGCTGCGCCACGTCAACTACTACGTCAACTGCATCCGTGACCTCGACCGGCGCCTCGGCACGGTTCTGGACGCGCTAGAAGCGTCCGGGCAGGCGGAGGACACGATCGTCGTCTACACGTCCGATCACGGTGAGCTTGCCGGGGCGCACGGCCTTCGCCAGAAGGGCGGGGTCGCGTACCGGGAGACCGTGAACGTCCCGTTCGTCGTTGTTCACCCCGATGGGGCGGAGGGGGTCGAGACAGACGCCCTCGGCTCTCATCTGGACATCGCTCCCACCGTGCTTGCGATCGCCGGAGTGACCGAGGGGGAGCGCGAGGCACGCTATCCGGCTTTGCACGGAGAGAATCTCTCCGACCTGATCGCGCGGCCTGAGGGCGATGGGCCGCGAGGCAGCCCGGCTGTGCCTGGGAAGGGCGTCCTTTACACCTACGACATGCTCTCCACGGTCGATATCGACTGGCTCGCGCGGGTCGCTCAGGCGACCATCGACATGGGCGAGGAGGGCCCGGTCGGCGGCGACGCAGAAGACGAGCACGAAAGAGGGCTCGTGCGCAAGGCGCTGCAGACGATGCAGGGCGTGCTCAGGCCAGACTTCAGCAAACGCCACAACCTTCGCGGCATCTTCGACGGGCGCTACAAGCTCGTCCGCTACTTCGCCCTCGACGGCTACAACATCCCGGAGGGCGTCGGGGAACTCCGAGAGAGGAACGACCTCGCGCTTTACGACCTCCAGACCGACCCCGAAGAGCGCGACAATCTCGCCAGCCCCGACCACCCCCGCTACGACGAAGACCTCCTGGCCACACAGAACGCCAAGCTCAACGCGCTGATCCGCGCCGAGATCGGCACCGACAAGGCGCTCGTCAAGCGGCCGCTCCTCACCGTCATCGGCTCGACCATCGGCGAGAAACTCCGCGCCCGCTTCTAGCGCGCCGCTTGCGGGGCCTCCGAACAGCTGGCGCTGTCCCGTACGCCCATCCGCGGCGCGGACTCGTGCAATACCGTGAACTCACGCAGCAGCGTCAGGAGCTGCTGGCGCGGAGGGCCGCACCTATCCCGCCGCGTCCGATGACGGCGTCGAGCCGGAGCCGTCGAAGCCAGCGGCATCCGGTGGCTGTAGGTGTGGAAGGTCCCCCTACCGCGCGGGGGTGCCGCCCCGATCCGGTCGCCGGCCGATGACGGCCGCCCCGGCTCGTCCGAAGGCAAAGACAGGAGAAACACCGGATGCCCCCAGCGGCCGGGACTGCTGACATCGCGGGGGGAGACCCTCGCCGGGAAGGCCGTCATGTCCGAGCAAGCCGAGAGCACGCAGAGCGCAGATGGATCGTGGATGCTGTGGGCCACGATCGGCCTCGCGGCGATCTGGATCTGCGTACTGCTGATCAGCGTGTTCTCCCCCGACCTGGTGAGCGGCAGCGAGCAGGAGCATCTGCCTCTTGCGGCGTTCTTTGCCTGGCTCTGGGGGCTGATCGCCACCGGGGGCTTCCTCTGGGGGATGGCCAAGCTACGCGGCACCGTCGAGCGCCAGCCGATTTGGATCGGCCTCGGCACAGCCGTGGTGGTGATCTGGGTGATCGCGACCGCATTGAGCCTCTGGCTGCCGGTGCAGGAAACCGGAAGCGATCCGACGCGGTTGCCTGTCGGCGCGTTGATCGCGCCCTTGGGAGCCGCCGCCCTGACCGCCATCGCAAGCGTGGTGGCCGGATTGTTCAGCCAGAGGCCGCAACCCCTGTAGGCGGGATTGCGGCCTCGATCTCGGCCGATGCCCAGATGAAGAACTCCCAGTTGCGGGTATCGAACACGTTCTCAGGCGTCAGCGTGGAGGGGGTGTGCAGACAGGCGATCGCGCTCCCCGTCCTTCCCTCTCGCGAATCTCCGCTCGTAATGTCCGCGAAGCCGACACGCATACTCGGCGCGCATCTAGCGCGGCGGTGGATACCGTCAGTCAGCTTCGACCGCTAGCAAGGAGAGGCCATGAGGCATCGCAAGCTGCTGAGCCTTCTAATCGCGATCCCGCTCGTGCTTGGCCTCGTAGCCGGCTGAGGAGGGGACGAGGAAGGAGGCGACGAAGGAGCCGAGGGTCCGGACTGCTCGGTCTTCGAGACCCTCCCCATGGGCCAAGCGGAAGGGTTAGTCACGAACAGTGGCACTGGGGAGCGCTACCCCGAGGCTCCCGGCGAAGTCACCGATGCCATCTGGACGGATACGGGGGTGACCGGGGCAGTCATTGATGGGGACGCGCCCATCTACGTGGTCGTCATAGGTCTCTCCGAGAGAGAGCCGGTCGTTCTCCTCCTGAAGTCGCACAGGACGCCGCTGGACTCAGTCGCCTTCTGGTTCGCGACCAAGCCGCTCGGAAACTACGGCAGGGTTGAGGACGCATTGGACGCACCTGCGGGCGACGGGCTTGAGGAAGCCCTTTCCGACGTGCCGACAGACGACATGGAGTCGTGCGTGTCGGGGGTGGTATAGACGCTGAGAAAGGTCGGGCCCCGGTTGCACGACCGGGGCCCGTGGGTGGTCTCATGCCCGGAGGCGAACGTAGCGCCGACGCCGCGTGCTCCATGGGCACCGCGTCTTACGAAGC
>JAOTVA010000228.1 GCA_029863645.1 Gemmatimonadota bacterium | reverse complement strand
GGTGCGGTTTGGGCGCTGGAATCGGTCTTCGGGACAACCCACCGCGCGGCGGTATCGGGAAGGGAGGCCCTAGCAACGACCGGTGGATTCGATCATGACGCGGTAGCTCGTCCATGTCGTCGATCTCCCTTGTCGAGAGCAAGCTGACCGCATCGCGAGGTCGGCCACGTCCTGTAAAACGAGTTAACTGCCATGCCTAAAGGGGAACCTGATTCGATTGACCGTAGTAGTACTGAGTACTATACTACGTTGGTCGAACTGGAGGGGAGGTTCCGATCGAAATCGTCTCAACCCATGGCTTTGAGTCCTCGGCAAAGAAGCTTCTGACGGAAGAGGACCGGCGCGAGCTTGAGCTACTTCTTGTCGAGGATCCGCGACGGGGGCAGGTGATGGAGCGGACCGGAGGCTTTCGGAAAGTTCGCTTTGCTCGCCCAAGTCGCCGTGAGGGCAAAAGTGGGGCGACTCGAGTGGTCTACTACTTCGTCGATCAACGAGACCGGATCTACCTGCTCTTCGTGTATGCGAAGGGAGTGAAGGACAATCTCACCCGGGCTGAGCAGAACGAGCTCAGGAAGCTGGCGAAGGCACTGGAGGAAGAGAAATGACCAAGGCACAGAAGAAGAACGCGTTTGGCCAGCAGTTGATCGAGTCGGCCAAAGAGGCTGTAGAGATCCACCAGGGCAGAAAGGAGCCGGCCCGGGTCACGCGATACACGGCGGCGGAAACAAGGGTCGAAGCGCCTCCCCGGTATGTTGCGGAGCGTATTCGAGAGATTCGAGATCACATGGCCCTCTCCCAGCCCGTCTTTGCCGCAGCGTTGAACGTGAGCCCAGAGACGGTCCGAGCATGGGAGCAAGGAAAGCGAGAGCCGGACGGTGCCACGCTGCGCCTCCTCGAAGTGGCGGAGCAGCACCCCGATGTGTTGCTTGCGAGCGTACGGGCCCGACGCCGGGCGAAGCGGACTGCCGCCCAAGCCGGATGAGGACGCCAGGAGCTTCGGAGGACCAGGTAGGCCGTCACGGCAGTTAACAAACAGCTACCGCTCCGTTCGCTACGCTCACTCCGGTGAATCACGGCTCGCGTTGCGAGCCGCGCCGGTAACTTTGAACGTTATGCGGAAGCGCGGACGCGTGAGCGGCCACAGAATCGGGTGGTTAGGCAGCGCCCCTCTTTCCGGTTACCCATCACGAGTTGTGTTCGGCGGGTGTGCTTGGCGAGATCACTCCCCATAGATGACCGCGGAGGCGTAGTGACCGAAGAGCTGGAGGTGCTGCGCTGCCCGAACTGCGGAGCCGAAGAGATTGGCGACTACTGCTCGCGATGCGGTCAGGCGCAGGAGCCGTTGCTACCGACTGCTCCTGAGTTCTTCCGCAGAGTCACCGTAGAGCTCCTTGACCTAGACGCTCGCTGGCTTCGAACGATCGTCGCGCTGGTCCGGCACCCCGGGCGACTCACGGTCGATTGGATCAACGGACATCGGGCCTCCTGGACCAGCCCGCTGCGACTCTACCTGGTTGCGGCAGCCGTTTTCTTCGCGGTGATCGGCCTCACCAATCGGATGGGTAGCACGGAGTCTTCGTTCGTCGCGTCAGGTGCTGAAGGCTTCCTTGTGGGGGCGTTGAACGATGCTGCAGGACTCGAGGCAGAGGTTGTGATCGCGGAGAGCCTCCAACTCCTGCCGCCGGCCTTCCTACTCCTCGTACCCTATGGCGCGCTTCTACTGGCCCTCGCACTCCGCCGCCACCGGCGCCTCTACGTCGAACATCTGGTAACGCTCGTCCATGTGCATGCGTTTGCGTTCGCTTCCTGGACTCTCGTTCCCTTGATCCGAGTCAGCACTCACTTCGATGTCGGGCCACTTGCTGCGATCTGGGTCGTCGGGTATTGCCACCTCGCCTTTCGGAGGGTCTATCGCGATCTCAGGTGGCGAGAGCTAGCCGGAATCGCGCTGGCGTTCCTCTTCTATCTCGCCACCGTCACGTTGGTGCTCGGGTCGATCGGCATCGTTCGTGTCGGCGGCCTGTCTGCCTGACCAGCGCGAACCGAGGCACTGCCTAGCAAGGAGACTGCTGCTGCCCTGAAGGCTCTCGGGTAGGTGCGATACCCCTTTGGAGAATCGCACGATATAGTTGCCAAGACGGGCCGATGTATGAGTACGAGGTCGCGGTGGGGAGAGGCGGTACCACCACCTCTTGTGGCAGCGCCTCCGCATAACAAACAGTTCGCGCTGCGGCGGGCTGCGCCCGCCTTGGCCGCCAGGCCCAGAAGTCACGGTGACCCATGCATTAGGACTGGCGGCACACCCGCGCTGAAGCGCGGGCGTCAAGCGAACTTAGAAACGTTATGGGAAACGGGTGCAATCGAGACGGCCCGCAGCGGGTTCGGGAGTTGTGGAAATTGAGCTCCGCGCAGGAGGGCTCGCGTGCACTCGGACCCGCTCCTCACGGGGCGTCTGGGATCATGGTGTCCACGAGACGCAGAAGCTCGGTGCTGCGCTGAACCAGACCCTCGTAGATCACCACTTGCGAGACAGAATTCATGAGAATCTCGGAGAGGGTTGGTACCGATCTCGCATCGTTCGCCAGCCGTGCTAGTGCCGAGGCGAGCGCACCATCGTCGAAGACGGGATCCAACCCAGTCGCCGGCACGCGGTCGATGTTGTTGTCTTCGATGAAGCGCAGGTGGAACTGGAGCTGCGACTCGACGAGTATCTCGGGCGGCAAGGCGGCCAGCGTCACCTGGCTCCACTGGTCACGCGCGTTCAACCAGGAGGCTTCCAAATGGTCGAAAAACTCGATCTCGCCCTGGTATTCTCCGAGCAGGCGCCTGAATTCCGACCCCTGAATCAGGGCCAAATTCCCCGTCGACCCTAACTCGTCCCAGGTCTCGGTCGCATAGTCGATGCGATACTGGTGGAAATGAATCCAGGGGATTTCCGTGAGGAATCGGCCCGGATTCTCTACGGATCCCGATCCTTCCCGAATCGCCGTGAGGACACGCTCTCCTCGATCATAGGTGGCTCTGGCCTGCTCCGCCCGCTGGCTCTGGTTCGTCGAGTCTCGTCGTAGATCGGAAGCAAGGCGGATGAGGTATTCCCTCTCTAGGCCCGCCTCTTCCTGGGCGAGGATCCACCGATCTGCGGCAAGCGCGATGAGCACGCCCGCTACGATAACCAAAAGCTCTATCGCTCCTCGAGCCCACGGTTTCGGCGTCTTCACCTGATTCACTGACCGCTCCGTCACTCCCGGGGTGGATGGTCGAGTCAAAGGACGCAGGATCGGGCGCGGGCTGACCTGGGTCAAGCAGACAGGGCGCTACAGAACAAGCGATTGCCTGCAGTCGCGGCTGGCTTTGAGGCTCGCGCCCTTCGCTTGCGGTCACCATCTTAGCCGCGCAGCAGGGTCGCGAGACGTTAGGAGAGAGGGACCGAGAGTGAACGGGCCGATCCCCGCATCCGATAACAACCGGTTACCGCCTTCGCTCACTACGTTCGCTCCGGAGGACACGGCTCGCGTTGCGACCCGCGTCGGTACCCTAGAACGTTATTGGACAGCCCGTGAGCGTTGCTGATGCATAGCCAGAGACAGGCAAAGATCATGGACTTT
>JAOTVA010000227.1 GCA_029863645.1 Gemmatimonadota bacterium | reverse complement strand
CCACCGTGAGCCAGTCGAAGACCCCGATGTAGCCCCCGAACTCGACGCGGGTGATGTCTTTCGTCACTCGCCCCATGCTCTCGCCCAAGATCGGCATGTACCCGGGCGTGCCGCTCATCGCCTCGATCGCCGTGACGAGCGAGGCCGTGCCCGGAAAGATCGTTTCGGCCGAAGTGGAGGTCAGGTCTTCTCCCAGGGCCTCCCTGCCGGTGACGCCCGCGTCGGTGCGCCCGAAGCGCGAATCCCAGCGGGTATAGACCGGAAACATTTGGAGTCGGACTCTGCCCCTCGGAACCAGCGCGTCGTCCAGCGCCTGTGCGGCCACGCCGTCTCCCATCGGGAGTGCGAGGAGCAGGACCAGGGCCAGGGATCGGCGCATGCGGCGTTCGGAGAGGAGGGGTCGCCAGAGCGGGCAAACGCGCATTCGTGGAGTCGCGCTGATCCCGCGATCAGCCCCGTAACATAAGGGTTTGTCGGGCACCAAGGTACGGGCTCCGGGCCCCCTTATTGGCATTGACCACCCCCTGTGGTGTATCTAGCTTGGGCGTGCACCAACGCGGGAATAGCTCAGTTGGTAGAGCACAACCTTGCCAAGGTTGGGGTCGCCGGTTCGAGTCCGGTTTCCCGCTCTGGCGAACGACAAAACCCGGTAGGGCTCAAGCGGCCTTGCCGGGTTTTTCGCTTCTACGAATGGATCATCCTCGGCGTTGGGGCCGTTCGGCGGTTCAAGACTCCCCGCCCAACGGATCGGTCGACAGCAAAATCGGCCATGACTACATTTTCGCAGGATGTTCGGGGCAGCTTCTCTGAGCGTAGGCATAGCACGCGGATGACCAAATCTCTCGACAAGGCGTCGATCGCACCGCGGCGTCCGGGGCGCCGCCGAATTATCGGCGTGGGGCTGGCGATCCTCGGCTCCCTGGCGCTTCTCGAGGGCGTGGCGGCGGTGATGACGGCCGTGGTCAATCCCATGCTGGACACCCCGATCCTTCGACGCGGGACGCTACTCACGCAGCAGGCACGCAGGCTTGCCTCCCTGATCGACACGGAGGGTCGCGAGGAGATCGACCGTGACCTGGGCTGGCGGTACCGCAGAGGCTTCGCGGCGGGCCACGACACGATCAATGGCGCAGGGATGCGCACGTCGCGCACATACGCACGTAGCCCCTCCACCGGGAAGCTCAGGGTCGCCGCGTTCGGAGATTCGTACGTGTACTGCAACGAGGTCGCCAACCCCGATACGTGGTCGTATCTGGTGGAGGAGGGTTGGGACACCGAGATGCTCAACTACGGGGTCGGAGGCTACGGCACGGATCAGGCCTTCCTCCGATATCTCCGCGAAGGGATGGACTTCGCGCCGGACGTCGTCCTGATCGGCTTCGCACCCGTGAATCTGCGCCGGATCGTCAATCGGTTCCGCGGGTTCATCCATCCCGAAGAGGGCCCGTGGTTCAAGCCGCGCTTCGTCCTGCTTGGCGACACGCTGGGGTTGATCCCCCCGCCGGTGGCCTCGACCGCCGACGCCGAGCGCTTGATCGCTGATCCGGGGTTCGTGAGGGAGGTGGGCCGCATGGACCACTGGTACGAACCGGCCGTCTACCAGCATAGGCTCTACCGCTGGTCCCCTACCTACCGCCTCGTCACGAACTTCTGGATCCGGCTGCGGAGAAGGTATTTCGATCCGGATCGACTCGTAGACGACGGCGTCTTCCGCACGGACAGCGAGGCGTTCCGCGTCCAAGTAGCCGTGCTGCACGCGTTCGCCGACTCCGTGGAGAGTCGAGGCGCGAGGCCGGTCGTGCTCATGCTCCCTGGCGCTTACGACATGGAGCGTAACGCCGTCGGGCTGCGATCCCAGTATGATCCGCTGAGGCGCGAGTTGGTTCGCGGTGGGCTCGAGGTCCTCGATCCGCTCGACGCCTTCACCGCTTCCGGCACGCCCATCGCGGACTTCCTGCAACCCGGCGGGCACTACTCCCGGGCAGGCAACGCCGTGATTGCCCGGGAGGTGGCCGAGTTCCTGGACCTGCCCCGTCGCTGACGCGGGGTCGGGCCGGGCTGGCGCTGATTCTGACGGTTGCCCACGAGCCGTCGCCGGGGTAAACGATTAGGAGCTGAGCGGGTTTCGGGGGCGTAACCGATTGCCAACAACAGGCTTGGGCGTCTCGCCAAGGTTTGGGTCGCCGGTTCGAGTCCGGTTTCCCGCTCTGGCGAACGACGAAACCCGGTAAGGCTCAAGCGGCCTTGCCGGGTTTTTCGCTTCTGCGAGGCAAGCAGCTTGTCGCCGGGAGGTCTCCCCGTGACCTTGGGCTCCAGAGGCGTGTCCGGACTCATCCAGGAAGGCGATGGCTCATAGAGCGGAAGGTTCTGACGCTCGTCGCTTGATGCGGGCTGCGGTATTGGTCGTCCTCGCCGTGCTGCTGGTGGCGGGCCGCAACTGGCTCTCCGATTCGGCAATTCTCGGGGGTGCGGCGACCGAAAGCGGCGAGCAGCAGGTCCTCGAGCTCTTCGAGGGCCGACGCTCCGGTGCCGTCGTCCTGGTGGGTGGAGTCGTGGAAGCGCTCCTCCCGGACGACAACGATGGTTCTCGGCATCAGCGCTTCATCGTCCAGCTCCCCTCGGGACATACGCTCCTCGTGGCCCACAACATCGACCTCGCCCCGAGGGTGCCGCTGCGGGACGGCGACGCGGTGCAGGTTCGCGGGGAGTATGAGTGGAACCAACAGGGCGGGGTGCTCCACTGGACGCACGATGACCCTGACGGCGACCACCCAGGGGGGTGGATCGAGTTGGACGGGGACCGCTACCGCTGAGGCAGCGAGTGACCGGCTCGAGTCCGGTTTCCCGCTTCGGAAAGGGGCTAAGCGCCGCGGAGCACTCGGGCCCCGCGACGCTTTCTTGCACCCCGGCTACCTGCTTTGCAGCCGGAGTGCTGTCGACCCTTCGCCTACATGCCGCCGCCGACAGGGATATTCACGCCCGCGGCCCCGGTGATGTAGGTCGTTTTTCCGGTGTCGGCCCCAAAATCCTCCGTCCCCAGCCCCTGGTTGTACCCTACGACGACGAACCCACTGAGTCCGCCCAGAGGGAAGTTGAGCCCAGCGCCACCTGCGATGAACGGCTTCCACTCCGTGTCCTCGAAGCTCGCGAAGTCGGTGGACTTGTAGGAGTGAGCCTGGTAACCGATTTCACCGAAGATGAACGGCGCCACCGCACCGGCCTCACCGAAGGCAAACGTCGCGAGAGCCGTGCCGCCGTACAGGTTGGTCTTGTCACCCTCGTAGTCGTGGTTATTGGTGCCGTAGAAGCCCCGAACGCCGAGCGCCAGCCCAGCGTCGCCGACGGGCATCTGAACGCCCCCGGTGGCCATCCAGCCGAGGTTTGCGCCATCCCCGTCGCCGAAGTCCTTGAAGTCAGCCGTGGGGGACGTGACGCCACCCCCGATGAAGACATTCGCCTGGGCCGAGGAATCCGATGGCGCTGCCAGCCCGAAGAAGGCCAGCGCGAGTGCTGCACATACGAGACGCTTCATGGTCCCCCCCTTTGTGTGGAAGTGCACTTACCCAATCCACTGATCTCAAGGGCAGGACGCGGGAATCTGACTGCCCGCGCATATGATTTGCACACTTAAATTTA
>JAOTVA010000002.1 GCA_029863645.1 Gemmatimonadota bacterium | reverse complement strand
CCTCGCGCGTACGACCGATCACGGCGGCGGCGTCCGACCCTGCGAGCATCTCGCCGTCCTTCCCGACGCCAATGAGGAGCGGGCTACCGTTGCGGGCCACCACGATCTTGTCGGGATCGCGGGACGAGATGACTGCGATTCCGTAGGCGCCGTCGACTTGGCGCAGCGCGGCGGCCACGGCGTCTTCGAGGCCGTCGCCGTCGCCCCAGAGGTGATCGATCAAGTGGACGACGACTTCCGTGTCCGTCTCGGACACGAAGGTATAGCCCTCCTTCTGCAACTGGCTCCGTAGGATGTCGGCGTTCTCGATGATCCCGTTATGCACCAGGGCGATGTCGCCGTCGGTGGAGGTGTGGGGGTGGGCGTTCGGCTGGTTGGGGGCGCCGTGCGTGGCCCACCTCGTGTGCGCGATGCCGCAATTGCCCAAGGCCGGTTGCCGGGCGATGGCCTCCTCGAGCACCCGGATCTTGCCGGGGCGCTTGACCACATGCACGTCGCCATTCAGGAGCGCAACGCCGGCGGAGTCGTACCCGCGATACTCGAGGCGCTTCAGTCCTTCCAGGAGGATTGGGGTGGCCTGCTTCGACCCCACGTATCCGACGATGCCGCACATGCGCGATGCTCCCTGTCTCTAACGGTCTTTAAGCGATTCCTTCCAGGACCTCCGCGGCCCTCTTCACCAATTCGCGGGCGCGCGATTCGTCGGGCGCCTCCGCGATGAGTCGAACTACCGGCTCGGTTCCCGAGGGCCGCACGTGAAGCCACGCCTTCCGCTTCGGCCAGGCCAACCGGAGCCCGTCCGATTCGTCCTTCGACTCGGCGCCGAGGTCCTCCTCCAGCGCCGTGTAGCCCGCCCGCAACGCCTCGCGCGGGAACGTCACCTTCTCTTTGACAATCGTGTAGGTAGGCCAACGGCCTGCCGCTTCGGATAGCGTAATGCCCTCGTCTGCAAGGTGTTGCAGGATCAGGGCAACTGCCAGTGGCGCGTCACGGGTGTGCTGCAAGGCGGGAAGAATGACCCCACCGTTCCCCTCTCCTCCGACCACCGCACCCTCGCTTTGCATGCGGCGCGCGACATTCACCTCCCCGACCGGGGCGCGGTGAACCGTGGCCCCGTACGCCGCGGCGACGTCCTCGAGCACCTGGCTGGTCGACAGATTCGTCACGACCGGACCCGGAGTGCGAGACAAAACAGTCGCGGCCGCGAGCGCCAACGTGAGGTCCTCACCCAGCGGACGTCCGTTCTCGTCCACGAGCGAGAGTCGGTCTGCGTCGGGATCGATCGCGAGCCCGGCCACTGCCCCGCTGTCCCGGACGAGCTCGCAGAGGTCCGCCAAGTTGGCGGCCGTTGGCTCCGGATCCCGAGGGAACAGGCCGTCCGGCTCCATGCCGATCCCTACCACCTCGCATCCCAATGCGTCGAGTAATTCCGAAACCACCGGACCCCCCGCACCGTGCACGCAGTCCACCGCCACCTTGAGGCCACGGGCCCGAATGGCACCGACGTCGACGTGCGGCAGCTCGAGAATGCGGTGCAGATGTCTCGTCCACGCCCCACCGTCCTCGCTGACCGTCCCCAAGGTATCCCAAGAGGCTCGGGGTGGATCCTGCTCCGTGAGATAGGCTCGGAAGGCTGAGGACCGGTCGGCGTCGAGGAAGATTCCCTCCTCGGAGACAAGCTTCAGCGCGTTCCACTCGGCAGGATTGTGGCTGGCCGTAACCCCGATCGCACCGGCCGCGCCGTGATGCCGGACCGCCAGGAGGAGCGTCGGCGTCGGCACGATACCCAGGTCGATTACATCGACGCCGACCGACTGGAGGCCGGCGGTGACGGCACGCGCGAACATCGGTCCGGACGTACGCGAATCCCGTCCGAGGCACACGGGGCCGCGCGACCCTTCCGCCATGAAGGCGCCGAACGCGGAGGCGAACGCGCCGATCAACTCAGGCGTCAAGGGAGCACCGACCCGCCCGCGCACGCCGGAAACGCTCACCATCAAGCCTTCGGGTATCTGAACCGGCAACGCACCTCCTGAACTGTTCTCGCGGGCTCGCGGCGAGACCACCGCGCCGCTGAAGTTTCGCCCGCATCGCCGGCCAAGGTCAACGAGATTCGGTGGCGGCGTCCTCTCGGGCAGACCTACATTAGCAGGCAGCCCGACTGAAACCGAGCGATGCGGCGCCGCGTAGGGGAAGCACCCACGTAAAAGGAACCATGACATGACCGACGACCAGAACCGGGCGGAAGGGGCCAAGGGCGAGGAGGCCAAGGCGCGGCGGGTCCTCACGGACATCGCCTCTCACGCCTGGGAGCACCCCGCCGACAAGGCTGCCCTTCAGGCGCTACGGCGCATTCCGGTCTTCGACGCGGTGCTCCGCAAGCTCTTCGGCTTTTTCGGCGAAAAGCCGATTCGGCTGGCGTTTCAGGCGAACGCCGTCAAAGTCGGCGAGCACCAGTTCCCCGAGGTTTACAAGATCTACAAGCAGGCGCTCAAGACGCTCGACGCGCCCGAGGAGTACCCGCTCTACGTATCGCAGACGCCGATCGTCAATGCGGGCGCCTACGGAATGGACCAGCCGTTCATCATCCTCAACTCCGGGACGGTGCGGCTCACCTCGCCCGACGAGCTCGAGTACATCATCGGGCACGAGATCGGGCATATTCTGAGCGACCACGTGCTCTACCGCACGATGACCGTGTTCCTCATCAATCTCGCGAACATGGGCTTCCCCATCGTGGGGCTCGCGGCCCGAGCGGTCTTGGTCGGTCTACTCGAGTGGTCGCGAAAGTCCGAGCTCTCGTGCGACCGGGCGGGGCTGCTGACCGTTCAGGATCCCGAGGTCGTGATGCGTGCCATGCTGAAGATGGCGGGCGGCGGCGAAGACGACGAAACGAGCCTGCAGGCCTTCATCGTGCAGGCCGAGGAATATCAGGAGGGCGGCGACCTGGCCGATCAGGTCTTCAAGGTGCTCAACCTCATGGCGGCCACTCACCCCTTCTACGTGCTGCGTGTGAGCGAGCTCCGAACGTGGATCGAATCGGGAGACTACGACCGGATTCTCCGGGGCGAGTATTCCCGCAGAGGAGAGCCCGACCCGGCTTACCAGGAGGACCTGCGGGCGGCCGCTTCGGCGTACGCCGAGGGCGCCAAGGACTTCGTGGACAACGTCGCGGAGGCCGCCAAGCGCATGGGCTCGGACTTCCTCAGCGGATTGAAGCGCTGAGTCGACCGGAACGTGGCTGTAGGGGGCGACCGGGCGCATAGCCCCGGTCGCCCCTTTTCTTTCCCGGCCACCCGCCTAGACTCCGCCCATGCGGATTCTGATCATAGGAAACGGCGGCCGGGAGCACGCGCTCCTCTGGAAGCTCCGTAAGGACGCGCCATCGGCCCACTTCTTCGCGACGAAACCGAATGGCGGCATGGCGCCGTTGTGCGAGCCCGTTGAGATCGCGCCCGGCGACGTCGAAGCGCTCTCGGGATGGGCCGCGGCCCACCGCATCGACTTGACGGTGATCGGCCCCGAAGCGCCCCTGGCCGCCGGCATCGTCGACCGATTCGAGGCGAAGGGCCTGCCGGTCTTCGGGCCGTCGAAGGATGCCGCACGCATCGAGTCGAGCAAGGCGTACTCCAAGGAGCTGATGCGCAACGCCGGCGTACCCACGGCGGAGCACCATACGTTCACGAACCTCGACGGCGCCGAGGCATTCGTGCGCGAGCGGGGCGCGCCCATCGTCGTGAAAGCGTCCGGGCTCGCGGCCGGTAAGGGCGCCGTCGTGTGCACGACGGAGGAGGAGGCGCTCGGCGCGGTCCGGTCGATGCTCGGCGACTTGGCCTTCGGCGAGGCCGGCCGCGAGGTCGTCATCGAGGAGTACATGGAGGGCGAGGAAGTCTCGGTCTTTGCCGTCACGGACGGCGAGCATTCCGTGATTCTCGTCCCGGCCCAAGACCACAAGCGCATCGGCGAAGGAGACACCGGGCCGAACACGGGCGGGATGGGTGCCTACGCCCCCGTGACCCTTGCGACGCCTGCCCTGATCGACGAGGCCCGCGCGAAGGTCTTCACGCCCACGTTGGCCGCGATGTCGGCGGACGGCGCCCCCTTTCGTGGCTTGCTCTATGCCGGCCTCATGCTGACCCCGTCCGGGCTTCGGGTCGTCGAGTTCAACTGCCGGTTCGGCGACCCGGAGACGCAGGTCGTCCTGCCGCTCATGGAGTCTTCGCTGCTCGACCTGCTCGTGTCGGTCGCCGAGGGGGGCTCCCTGGCGGGCCGGACAGCGCGCCAACGGAGCACCGCGGCGGTCACGACGGTCGTCGCGTCCGGCGGATACCCAGGGGCCTACGAGAAGGGGAAAGAGATCACCGTCCCGAACGACTTGGAGTCGGAGGACCTCATAGTCTTCCACGCCGGTACCGCATATAGGGACGGCCGGCTGCTGACGGCGGGCGGACGCGTATTGGCGGTGACTGCGGTCGCCGACTCGTTCGCGGCCGCTGCCGAGGCCAGCCGTACTGGCGCGGAGCGAATCGAGTTCGAGGGGGCTTACTTGCGTAAGGATATCGGCTGGCGTGAACGCGCGCGGACGCTCGGCTGAGCCATGCCCGAGCTACCCGAGGCGGAGACGATCGTGCGTGGGCTCCGGCCCGCCGTGGTCGGTCGCACCATCCGCGGAACTCAGGTGCTGCACTCCGACGTGCTTCGAGAGGCTCGAGACCGGTTCACCCGCAGGGTGCGCGGCCGCCGCATCGTCGAGGTCGGACGTCGCGGCAAGAACGTCTTGCTTCAGCTCGACGGGGAGCGCGTGGTCGCGGTCAACCTCGGCATGACCGGACGTCTCCTCCCCACTGCCGGGCGTACGCCGGACAGCTCGCCGGGCGCCCACCCGGCGGTGCGCTTTCGACTCGACGACGGGAAAGCCCTCGTCTTCGACGACACCCGCCGCTTCGGCACCGTCGAGTGCCTGGATCATGACGAGTGGCATCGACGCTCCCGGCGCATGGGTCCGGAACCTCTCGAGGCGGCCTTCACGGGCGGTGTCCTCCACGCCGGGCTGCGAGAGTCTCGCTCGCCGCTTCGTTCCTGGCTGTTGGATCAACGAAAGATTGCAGGCATCGGCAATATATACGCCAATGAGGCCCTGTTCCTTGCGGGCGTGCATCCGCAACGGCTTGCAAAGAGCGTTTCCAGGAACGAGGCCGCCGCCCTGCACCGAGGGATTCGACGCGTGCTACGAAATGCGATCGAATCAGGTGGCACCACACTGAGAGACTACCGGACGGCCAGCGGCGAGGAAGGCCGGTACGCGCGCCGCTTGCTCGTCTACGGTCGCGACGGCGAGTCGTGTTCACGTTGCCGCACCGAGATTCATCGAGTGGTGTTCGGCGGTCGCTCTGCGTTCTACTGCCCCAAATGCCAACCACGCCGAGGCGCGCGAGCATGAACCATGCGGCGGTTGTCCTCGCCACCGCGATCGCCGGTGCGGGCGTAGGAGCGACGCCGCTCCTCGCTCAGCAGTCGATGGGAGAACGCCTCCCGGTACGGGAAGTGGTCCTGGAAAACGGCATGACCGTTCTCGTGCTCCCCCGAGAAGGGGCGCCCACGGTTTCGTTCGTGGTCCGTTTCGGCGTAGGCGGCGTACACGAGCACCTCGGAACAACCGGAATCGCCCACCTCCTCGAGCATATGCTCTTCAAGGGCACGAACTCCATCGGGACGCGTGACGTCGCGGCGGAACGACGCCTCTTCGTCCAGATGGACGCGACCCACGACACGCTTCTTCTCGCCCGCGCGGCTGCGGACGCATCGCGTGTGAGCGCACTCGAGGCACGCATCGAGATGCTGGAGGACAGCGCGCGTGCCTTCGTCCTTCCGAACGAGTTGGACCGCATCCTCACGGAGGCGGGGGCGCGGGGGATGAACGCCACCACGTCCTCGGAGGCGACGACCTACTTCGTGGAGCTTCCCGCCAATCGGGCAGAATTGTGGTTCGCGCTCGAATCCGACCGCATGAGCCGCCCCGTCTTCCGCGAGTTCTATACCGAGAGGAACGTCGTCATCGAGGAGCGCCGGATGCGCGTGGAGACCGAGCCGGGCGGCCTTTTGTACGAGGCACATCTCGCGTCGGCGTTTACGATGCACCCCTACGGAGTTCCCGTTGTCGGCTACATGTCGGACCTTCAGACGCTGAGTCGTCGGGACGTGGAGGCGTACTACCGGCGCTTCTACGGTCCTGACAACGCCGTGGTCGCGGTCGTCGGCGACGTCGATCCCGATCAGGTCGAGGGCTGGGCCCGCCAGTACTTCGCGGACATTCCGAGAGGCGAAGCCCCTCCTCCAGTCCTGGCTGTGGAACCACCCCAGCGAGGCGAGCGGAGGGTGACGGTGGAGTGGGACGCCGAGCCTCGCCTCCGCATCGGGTGGCATGTGCCCTCGGGACTCGACGACGACGCGGCGGCAATCGCGATGCTGGGCTCGGTCCTGACCGGCGGTCGCACGTCGCGACTCCATCGGCGCCTGGTGATGGACGAACAGCTCGTGACCGGGGTCTACGCCTCCACGGGACCGGGCACGCTATTTCCACAACTCTTCCAGATCGATGCGATTCCTCGGAGCGGACGGTCGATAGAGCTCGTCGAGGCGGCGATCTACGAGGAGATCGAGAGACTCGTCGCCACCGGCCCAGAGGAGCGCGAACTCGAGCAGGTGCGCAACCAGGTCGAGGCCGGAAACGTCCGCCGCATGACTTCCAACCTAGGGCTGGCGTTCCAGATCGCGGACTCGCAATCGCTTCTTGGCGATTGGAGGGAGACGTTCCGATGGTCAGAACTCCTGGACAGCGTCGCCGCCGAGGACGTGCGACGGATCGCCGCTCGGTATCTCGTGGAGAGCAATCGCACAGTCGCGGTGCTGAGGAGGCCGGGCAGCTGATGGTTCGGTCCACGTATCTGTTCGGATTCACGCTAGGCGCCGCGGTCTTGGCCTGGGCGCCACTCGTTGTGTCCGGCCAGACGCCGAACGTTCGAGAGGCGATCGAGGCACTCGTCTACGACCCCCTCGAGTGGTCGCCGCCGGCTCCGGAGCGCCATGAGGTATCCGGCGTGACCGCGCTACTCCTGGAGGATCGGACACTCCCTCTCGTGACTGTCCTTGCGAGCTTCCGCGGAGGGTATGGGCTCTTCGGGCGCGACCAGTACGCGGCAACCATGGGCCTCCCTGCACTACTCCGGTACGGGGGCACCGCAACTGCTTCGCCGGACTCGGTCGAGCTGCTGCTCGAGTTCTACGCCATGCAGACCTCGTTCCAGTCGGGGGGAGTCAGCATGGGATCCACGCTGAACACGCTCACCGGCCAACTCGATGAGTCCCTCGGCCTGTGGTGGGAGCTCATCTCGGACCCGGGCTTCGACGAAGATCAGATCGAAATCTGGCGGGGACGAGAGCTCGAGCGCGTCCTGCGCCGCGCCGACGATCCGGGTGGACTCGCGTACTCGGCGTTCAATCGCCTTCTCTATGGGGACCATTCCATCGGCTGGGAGCTCGACGCCGAGGACCTCGCGCCGGACCGCACGACGCCGGAGCAATTCAGACAGATCCACGCACGCATCTTCTGCAGGGAGAACCTCACGCTCGGAGTGGCCGGCGACATCGCCTGGGACGACGCGCGGCCGCGGCTCGAGCGTTTGGTACGTGCCCTAGCCCCCTGCCCCGAAGCGCTTACAGCGTCAGCCATCCCGGAAATCCGCCGCGGTGGCGGGGTCTACCTGATGGAGCGCGATCTCGAGCAGGCCGTGATCATCATGGCCCACCCGACCTCGGTCCGTTTGGCGGATGAAACCCAGTTCTTCGCGGCCACCATGGGCAACGCGATCCTCGGCGGTGGCGGCTTCTCCAGCCGCATCCTGCAACGCGTGAGGAGTGACGAGGGCTATGCGTACTCCGCCTCGTCCCTGTGGACGACGCCCAGGCGGTACGACGGGCTCATCGGCGCCATCACACGCACGAGCCCCGAGAATGCCGTGCCCGCAATCGATGTGATTCTCGGCACCATGGACCAGATGCGCACGTCGACGCCCAGCGCAGGCGAACTGAAGACGGCGGTCGACCGCATCGTGAACGGATACGTCTTCAACTTTCAGGCCCCCGAACAGATCGTCCAGCGCATGATGCTGTACGTCTCGGGCGAGTTGCCCGATGACTGGTTGGAGCGCTACGCCGAGGGGGTCCAGGAGGTCACGACGGACGACATCCGCCAGGTCTTCGCCGACCACTTGAGGCCGGAGGAGATGACCATCCTCGTCGTCGGCGATCCGGACCGCATCGGGAGGGATGCGTTGGCCCGGCTCGGGCCCGTTACGGTACTAGAGCCGCAAACGCCAAACTGATACCGAGCAGGACGAGCAACCCGCCGACGAGCTGGCGGTAGAGCTGCGGGGGCACGCGGCCGAGCAGCGGCACGCCCAGGAACGTTCCGACCACCACGCCGACCGTTCCGGCGGCCCAAATCGGAACCGTCGCCGCGATGACCGAGCCGCGTGCGACCAAGTAGATCGGTACGCGGGCCGCATCCACCAGTAGAGCCGACGCGGTGGCCGTGGCCACGAGCGCCCGGGTCTGCAACTGGAAGCCCAACAGGGCGGCGGCCCGGAGTCCACCCTGGTTCCCCACCAGGCCGCCGAAGACGCCCGAAAGCGTCCCCCCCAGGAGGCGCCAGAATGGCGTAGGCGGCAGCGGTACCGGACGGCGAAGGAGCTCACTGCCACCTGCGGCGAGCAGCAACACAGCCAGTACCACCGTTAGCGCTTCGCTTCCCAGGGCCGGCTGCAGGGACGCGCCCGCCAGCCCACCCACCGCGCTGGCGATCCCGAATTGCCGGAACGTCGGCATGTCGATGTCGGCCCGGAGTCTCCAGAAGCGCACCGTGGTCGCAACCGCATGCGGGACCGCGACGATCGCAACTGCTTCTGCCGCCGGAAACGACAGTAGCAGGAAAGGCGTGAGTAAGCTGCCGATGCCAAACCCAGACACCGCCGCCACCGCCCCCGCGAAGACCGAGAGCAATCCGAACGCCAAAGGCTCCATCATGGGTGAGTCAGACTCCGAGTTGTTCTATGATCGTGCGACCGATCGCTACATGCCGCGGTTCCTCGCTGTCGAGCATCGCCGACCCAAAGTTCACGGCCCACCCAACGGCGCGCGCGAGCTCTGCCGGAGACGGATCGTAAGCCGCAATGAACGCGTCGCGCCCTTCAGAATCGAAGAGCATCCACCCGCACGCGAGATCGGTAGCGGCATCACCCGCGGCGATGTCACCCCAGTCGATGAGCCCGATCACCGCTCTCTCTCGAACGATGACGTTTCGGGGGTGCAGGTCACCGTGGAGCCACACCACCTCCTCTGAGGGCGGGGCCTCGAGAGCCCGCCGAAAGGGGACGACGAGCTCTGGCAGCGCCAGGCGCTCGATGCGTTCCTGGACGACGTCCCGGCGGGCCTGAAGTCGGACGCCTCGGAACGGATTGGCAGGCGCGTCCAGGGGGGCCAGTCGATGCAACGCCCTGAGGGACGTCGCTACGACCTCCGCCTGGTCGGGTGAAAACACTGTGCATTCGGCGGTCGTCCCAGGGATCCACTGCACGACGCTCCAGGGCCAGGGGAACAGATCACCTCCTTCGCCGATCGCGACGGGGGCCGGCACGGCGAGGTCCAGCCAAGAATCAACCAGGGGAAGCCACCGCTGCTCGTTGAGGATGAGTGGGACCGCAGCGCTGTGGCGTGGGAGCCTGACGGCGTGCTCCGATCCGACCCGGAACGTGAAGTTGTCCCAACCCTCATCGACCAAGACCACGTCCTCACCCGCGTAGCCTGGGTGCTGCGAGTCGAGCAACCGCCGGACCAGCTCGGCGTCGACGCGCACCTCGGCCGAGGGCTGTCGGGTGTCTATGACCTACCCGCGCGCTAGGCGACGCCCCAATGGAGCGCCGCGATGCCGCCAGACAGCAGTTTCCAGCCGACATCCTTGAACCCGGAAGCTTCGAAGATCTCGCCGAGCTCCTTGGGCCCGGGGAACTCCTTCACGGACTCAGGCAGATAGGTGTACGCCCATGGATGGCCCGAGACCAGTCGGCCCACGACAGGCAAGATCCTGTTGAAGTACAGCAGGTATCCCGCCCTGACGACTGGATTCGGCGGGACCGTGAACTCGAGCACTACGAGGCGCGCTCCGGGACTCAGGACCCGGTGCAGTTCACCGATTCCGGCACGGACATCGGCCAGGTTACGCACGCCGAAGCCGACGGTGGCGCCAGCAAAGATTCCGTTCGCGAACGGCAGCCGTAGGGAGTCTCCACACACGGGTGACACCGCCCGCGCCTCGATCTTGGGGGCGCCTTGGACGAGCATGGGATGCGCGAAGTCCGACGCGACGACCCGCCCCCCGAATCCGTCCTTCTTGGCCAGCTCCAGCGCGAGATCGAATGTGCCGGCGCAGGCGTCGAGGTACGTTCCCTCCGGCGCGCGCTCCCAGTCGAGCCTCGCGATGGCTGCCTTTCGCCAACGCTTGTCGATGTTGAGACTGAGGACGTGGTTGAGCAGGTCGTAGCGCGGCGCGATCTCGGAGAAGATGCGCTGAACCTGGTGCGCCCGGTCCGCTCCCTCTTTGGGGGCCGCCTCGGACCCTTCGGTGGTTGCCGCTCGCGAAGCGGATTGCATGACAGGGATCCGTTGGGTGCGTAGCTTTTGACCGCCCCGGGACGTGCGCAGGCGACTGGGGAAGTGAAGCTACGGCATGTGGTTGAGGGGCTCAACGGGCTCGCACGAAACCGCGAGCCTCTAGAAGGCGTAGGGGCGTCTCATGCGGATCGAAGCCCCTTCCCTTCCTCGAGGCGCGGCCTGGTGGATCGCTAACTCGCGGCAGGACAAGGCACCTCTGGCTGCTCCGGACTATTCGGCGCTCGAAGACCGCGAGCTCGCGGCGCTGGCTACGCGTGGGCGTGAGCCTGCGTTCCGAGAACTCCTGACCCGCTACGAGCGGCCTGTCTTTTCGCTCGTGTACCGCATGGTCAGGGACCGCACACTGGCCGAGGACCTCGCTCAGGAGGCCTTCATCCGTGCGTTCAACGCCATTGGCTCGTACAAGCCGTCGTACAAGTTCAGCAACTGGATCCTGAAGATCGCGAACAACCACACGATCGATCATCTCAGGAAGCGGAAGCTCGACACCGTCTCGATCCACGGATCTCCGCACGCAACAACCGACGAGCAGATCTCACAGACCCGGGTCGTGGTCGAATCGCGCGACGAGAACCCACATGAGTACGTCGAGCACCGCGAGCTCGGTGATCAGATCGAGCAGGCGATCGGTGATCTTCGGGAGGAGTACCGCACGGCCATACTCCTCAGGCATGTCGAGGGCTACGCGTACGAGGAGATCGCCGACATCATGGAGGTGCCCCTCGGCACCGTGAAGACGTACCTCCACCGCGCCCGTGGCGAGCTCAAGAAGAGCTTGGCCCACTTGGCCTCGTGATGCCATGAGCGGCCCGACTATTCTGAAACCGCGGCGCCTCCCTGGACGTAAGGCTGGACATCCGAAGGGCGTAGGAGTGCCACGGTCATGAACGACGTCAGAAACAACCATCCGAGTACGGATCGCTTGCAAGCGTTCCTCGACGGATCCGTTCCCTCCAGGGAGCGGCGCCGGCTCGAGGCACACGTGACCACGTGTGCCCAGTGCTCGGACGAGCTCGCGACGTGGCGCGTTCTTTTCGAGGACCTGGACGGGCTCCGGTCACACCGACCGAGCGCAGACTTCCAAGCCCGAGTCATGTCGGGCGTACAGCTGCCGGTCCGACTGCCGTTGGCAGCCCGTGTGAAGGCGACCTTAGCGGCGCTGCGACCAGCCTCCCGGCCCGTCCACCTTGGTGCGGGCGTCCTGCAGGATCTCGCGGACGGGGTGTTGGTCGCGCGGGAGGCGCAGCGAGCGCAGGCTCATCTCGGGGGCTGCGTAGCTTGCTCGGCAGACTTTCAGGGTTGGACGACCGTGCTCGCGCGTCTCTCCGAGCTGGACCGCTTCGACCCGATGGACGGCTTCGCCGACCGGGTGATCGCGGGCCTCACGCCGGCCGCCTCGCGCGCCCCAGTGCGCCAGCCGGGCTGGGCCCGGGCACTGGCCAGCGCGCGCCGCTTCCTCCCCCGCAGCCGGCGGGCATGGGCAGCCATCGCGGGTGCGGCCGTGACGCCCGCCGTCACGTTCGGTCTCGTCCTCTTCGCCGTCTTCTCGCATCCGACGCTGACGCCGCAGGCGCTCGTGTCGTTCACGTACTGGCAGTTCACCGACCTTTTCGCGGCCGCCTGGAATGGCTTACTGGCTACCGGGCTCGCGGCGACCGGCGTGACGGGCCTCGATGGCTTCGTCGACTTGATCGTCGGATCGCCGCTCTTGGCCGCCACGGGAGTCGCGATCTACGCGGCCGGGTCGGGCCTCGCGCTCCGAGTCCTCTACAAGAACCTCATCGACAGTCGATCCATAAGGCCTCGCTATGCTTCAGTTGCTTCGTAGGTCCGTCCTCGTCTTCGGCCTGGCGGCCTTATTCGTCCCTTGCGCCACCCACGCGCAGGTCCGCGAGGTGGTGTCGAAACAGGTTTCGGTCGGCCGTTCCGAGGCTACGCTCAGCTTGGAGTTCTCGGACGACGGCGCTCTCGAGGTCAGCCTACGTAATGGTTCAGTGCTGATCGACGGTGAGCGCGTCGGCGCCTTCGAGCCCGGTGGCGAGCTCGACGTGGCATGGCGGGAGCTCCTCGGCCGGGCGGTGGCGCTCGAGGATGGTCCACTCTCCCAAGCCCTCGCCGATTGGACGATCCCCGCGGAGCTCGCCGGCAGTCTCGCCGACGTCGCCCAGGCAATGGACCGAGCGCTGGAAACGGCACTCGAGGACTTCGACGTGCAGGTCGACGCATCGGACGGCACGGTATCCATCTCGATCGGCAACGAACGCTCCTTCCTGAGGGCGCTGTTGGGGTCCGCGGATCGCCTAGGACTGCTCCCAGCGGCTCTGGAGGGCCTGGACTCGAACGTGCGGGTGCACGTCGGCGAGGACGTCGATATCGCGGAAGGCGAATCCGTTTCGGGCAACCTTGTGGTCATCGACGGGGACCTCGTCATTCGTGGCGAAGTGGCCGGGAACGTGGTGGTGATCGGCGGGACCGTGGATCTCCGCGAGGGAAGCGAGGTCTCGGGAGCCGTCCGTTTGGCTGATGCGCGCGTCCTAGGCAACCGGGGCTCGGTGCGCGAAGGAGTCGTCGAGATCGAGAGCGACGCCGACACCGATGCCGAGGAAGGCGCGAGCGCAGCACGGGCGCGGTTGCGTAACGAAATCCGGAACGAAGTGCGACGCGAGATCCGCGTCGAGGATCGAGGTTACGACGAAGGCGACTCCGCCCTGATGGCCCCGTTCCGCTCCGTGGCTAGAGCCGCGGGTGGCCTGATCGAGAACTTGCTGGTCGTGTTGATCCTGGCACTCGTCGGAGCTGCCGCGACCATGTTCGCGGGAGACAAGGTCGACGTGATCTCCGAGACCGCTCGGCGCGCCCCCGGTCGGGCGGCGATGGTCGGTGTTGCGGGGACTTTCCTGCTCCTTCCGGTCTGGATTCTCGGCTTCATCGCACTCGCGATCTCCATCATCGGGATTCCAGTGGCGATCGCTTGGCTCCCGCTTTTCCCGCTCGCAGCAGCGGCGGCCGCGGTGGTCGGATACTTGGCAGTGGCGCGCAACGCAGGCGAATGGTTGGCAGACAGTCACTACCCGTGGACGGGGTGGATTCGGAAGTCCAACCCACTCATCACGATGGTCGGCGGTTTGGTTGGCCTGATGGCGCTCTTCGTCGCGGCGAACGTCCTGTCGATCGTGCCGTTTTTCGGACTCGTGACGGGGCTGCTCATTGCGGGTGCGTGTATCGTGACGTTCCTGGCTGTCCAGGTGGGCTTCGGTGCGGTCCTCCTGACCCGGGCGGGCAGGCGGCGGGAGTACTGGACGACGTACGACGCCCACGCAGCGTGGGATGCGACGATGGATGTGGACGTTGATGACGATGTGGGGACGACTCGGGGGCCCGGCGATGTGGGCGGGGAGGAGCGGGAGGGTGCGTAGCACGATCTTGGTGGCGCTGTTGAGCGCCGCTGCATCGTCGGCCGTGCACGCGCAGAGCATGCGCTCGGTGACGATGTCACGGCAGCTCGAGGACAACTCGGAGGTCCAGGTGTCCGTCGAGTACGGGGTCGGACGGTTCAGCGTGCGGTCGGTCAGCAAGGGGCTTCTTTATCGGATGAACCTCCGCTACGACGAGGATCGGTTCGAGCCCGTGGCCGAGTATACCGGACACAGTCTGGACGTCGGCCTCGAGTCGATCCGCCGCTCGCGCATGCGGGGCGACTGGGAGTCGGGCGAGCTTCATCTCGAGTTGGCGCGCGGCGTTCCCATGCAACTCGACCTCGAGTTCGGAGCAGTCCACGCGGAACTCGACCTAGGCGGCTTGGCGCTGACCGATCTCGATTTGAGCACCGGAGCGTCCGAGTCGACCATCGACATCTCGGAACCGAATCGCGCCCGGATGCGACAGGCCCGATTCGAGGTCGGAGCGGCTGAGTTCACCGTCCAGCACCTCGGCAATCTGAACGCAGAGCAAATCGAGGTCGATGCCGGCGTCGGATCGCTGGTCCTGTGGCTCGACGGTGAGTGGCAGCGGGACGCGCACCTTAACATCGACATGGGGCTCGGCGCGCTCGAGCTGCGAATCCCCGAAGGCCTCGGGGTGCAGCTTCACAAGCAGAGCTTCTTCACGGCACTCGATTCGGAGGGTCTCGTCAAGCGTGGCGACACCTTCGAGTCGTTAGATTGGAGCACCGCGGATCGTCGTGTGACGATCGACCTGGACGCCGCATTCGGTAGCGTTCGGGTCGTCTGGATCCGCTAACGGACTTCCTGTAGGAGGGGTACTACGATGATCGGCGCACTACTCACGTTCTTCGCTGTCGGCTTGGCTACGCTCGTCGTGGCTGGAGTCGTGCTCGCGATCGTCGGCACCGTGTTCTCGCTGACCATTGGGCTCGCGTCCTTCCTGCTCCTCAAGGTCGCGCCGATCCTTCTCGTCGGGTGGGTCGTCGTGAAGCTGATCGAGAAGTCGCGCGGAGGGGGCGCCCTTTCGGACGCCGACCGCAAATGGTTGGAGGGGGAGTAGGGGAGCGAACGTGGATCTCTACGAGATCCTCGTCCTGGGTTTCGTCTTCGCTGGCTTTCTAGGCCTGATCGTGTGGGTGTCCTGGCACGCCCACTCGAAGGACTAGCTTCGGGCCTCGGCGAGCACGGACAGAGCCCCCAGAACCTTCTCCGAGACCTCGTTCAACGCGTGCCCCGCCGCCGACTCCGGCGCCGACACCACGGTAGGAGCTCCCGCGTCCCCGGCCTTGGCCACTGCTGGATCGAGCGGGACACGGCCTAAGAACGGGAGCTTCATTTCCGTCGCGAGTTTTTCGCCGCCGCCCGCTCCGAACACGTCGATGGGCTCCCCGCAGTGAGGACAGGCGAGTCCACTCATGTTCTCGACGATTCCGAGCACGCGGGTGTTTACCCGCTCGAACATCTTCACGCCCCGACGAACATCTCCGGTCGAGACGTCCTGCGGCGTCGTGACCATCACCGCGCCGTCAAGGTCGATGGACTGGACCAATGACAGCTGCGCGTCGCCGGTGCCGGGCGGCATGTCGACTACCATGATGTCCAAAGGACCCCAGTTGACCTGCTGCAGAAACTGTTTGAGCACGCCGGAGATCAGGGGTCCGCGCATGATGGCGGGCTGCTCGGGATCGAGCAGGAAGCCCAGACTCATCAAGCGGACGCCGTGCGCCTCGAGAGGCTCGATGAGCTCTCGGCCCTTATCGCCCGTCACACTCGGCCGACCCGTGACCCCGAACATGATCGGGATGTTCGGGCCGTAGATGTCGGCGTCGAGCAGGCCGACCGTCCGTCCGCCCCGCGCGAACGCGGCGGCTAGGTTGGCCGCCACCATGGACTTGCCCACGCCGCCCTTGCCGGAGCTGACGGCCACGATGTGACCGACGTCGGACAGCAGACCAGGCTTGGGCGTCGGCGCCGGCACCGAGCCGGGCTTGAGTCCTCCCTGCCGGCCCCCACCGCCTCCCCCACCCGTCGGGCCCATCTGGGGAAGCTGGACGTTGACCTTGACCTCGGTGATCCCGCCGATAGCCTCCACAGCCGTGCGGGCCTGTTTCACCAACTCGCCGGGGTCGGCGGGCTGAAGCAGGAACTGGAAGCGAGCGACACCCGTCGCGTCCACCTCGATATTCTGTACGTGACCGCCGGCGATGAGATCACGCCCGGAAACCGGGTGCGATATCGCGGCCAGTGCGGCCATCACCGAGCCACGAAGCTCGTCAGTTTTCATTGGATTGCGTGGGCAGCCGGCCGTCGGTCCCGCACTCATGCGGGCGATCGGGGTGCGGCCGGGGGCGAATACTACCGGCACGCATCAAGACGAGTCAACGCGGGACAGGGACGCTCGGGAGCCGTTGCGTCGCCCACTGCCGCTCGTGAGATTTCGCCATGCATAGCACGCCCTCGATAGGTCTTCCGACCAACGAGCCGGTGCTCTCCTACGCGCCCGGCACCCCCGAGCGGGCGGCTCTGAAAGCCGAGCTCGAGGCACAGTCAGAGCGGGTCGTCGATATCCCGGTCGTCATCGGCGGAAAGGAATTCCGTCCCGGCGACGTGGTAGATGTCGTGATGCCGCACGAACACAGCCATGTGATCGCCCGCGCGCATTCGGCCAGGCCCAAGGAGGTCGCGGCAGCGGTGCAGGCCGCGCTGGCTGCGCGCCACGAGTGGTCTGACATGCCTTGGGAAGACCGCGCCGCGGTGTTCATGCGCGCTGCAGACCTCTTAGCCGGACCGTGGCGCCAAAAAATCAATGCCGCCACAATGCTCGGCCAGGGCAAGAGCGCCTATCAGGCAGAGATCGACGCCGCCTGCGAGCTCATCGACTTCTTTCGCTTCGGGGCGTTTCTCGCAGGACGGGTGCACGCAATGCAGCCGATCTCGGACCGGGGGATGTGGAACCGCGCCGACTATCGCGGTCTGGAAGGCTTCGTCTACGCAGTCAGCCCGTTCAACTTCACCGCGATCGCCGCGAACCTCGTCGGCTCGCCGGCCATCATGGGCAACACCGTCGTCTGGAAGCCGTCTCACACGGCGGCGCTCTCCAGCTATCTGGTCCTGAAGCTCTTGGAGGAAGCGGGGCTTCCGCCCGGGGTCGTGAACTTCGTGCCCGGCGATGCAAGACAGATCACCTCAGGGGTCATCACGCACCGGAGTTTGGCGGGCGTGCACTTCACGGGCTCCACGGCGGTCTTCCGGGTCCTATGGAAGGCGGTGGGCGAGAACATCGACGGCTACGATACGTACCCGAGGCTGGTCGGAGAGACCGGGGGGAAGGACTTCATCGTGGCCCACCCGTCTGCCGACCCGGATGCGCTACGCGTCGCCATGATCCGCGGTGCCTTCGAGTACCAGGGCCAGAAGTGCAGCGCCGCCTCGCGGGCGTACATCCCGGCGAGCATCTGGCAGGACTTGGAAGGCCCGCTTGTAGAGGAAACGGCCTCGCTCACACAGGGCGACCCGCGGGACTTCTCCAACTTCGTCGGGGCAGTCATCGACAAGCGGTCCTTCGACCGTATCAAGACCTACATCGAGGCCGCTCAAGCCTCTTCGGATGCCGAAGTCCTGGTCGGCGGCGAGTGCGATGACTCCGTCGGATTCTTTGTCCGGCCCACGATCATCCGTGCCAAGAAGCCCGCCTACGCTTCGATGTGCGAGGAGATCTTCGGTCCTGTTCTCTCCGTCTACGTATACGACGACGCCGATTGGCCGCAGATCCTCGAGGTCGTCGACACGACCTCTCCGTACGCGTTGACGGGCGCGATCTTCGCGCGCGAACGGACGGCGATCATGGAGGCCACAGAAGCCCTGCGGTACGCCGCCGGAAACTTTTACGTGAACGACAAGCCGACGGGCGCAGTCGTCGGCCAACAGCCGTTCGGTGGAGCGCGCGCGTCGGGCACGAACGACAAGGGCGGCTCAATGCTCAACCTGCTCCGGTGGGTGAGCGCCCGCACTGTGAAGGAAACCTTCGTCCCACCGACAGACTACCGCTACCCGTACCTGGCCGAGGACTAGCCCGCCGCGGCCAACGCCTGCTGGAAGTCAGCGGTCAGGTCGTCGCGGTCCTCAATTCCCACGCTGATTCGGACGAAGCCGTCCGGAACGCCTCGCGCCTCGCGCTCCTCAGCGCTCAAGCCGACGTGGGACGTGTACCGAGGCTGAGACACCAAAGTCTCCACCCCTCCCAGGCTCGGCGCCGCGATCGCGACCTCGAGCGCGGATACGAATCGATCTGCGGCCGGGGCGCCGCCCTCGAGCACGAAGCCGACCATGCCCCCGAAGCCATCGAGAAGCTCCTTGGCGACCGCATGATCAGGATGCGACGCGAGTCCGGGATAGTCGACCCTCGTCACCCCAGGCTGACGGGCTAGCCACTCAGCCACGTGTTGCGCGTTCTCGTTGTGGCGCCTCACGCGGACTTCCAGCGTGCGGAGGCCTCGGTCCAGCAGCCATGCCGCATGCGGATCGAGGACCGGACCGAAGAACCGAGACACATGATTTACCTGGTCGATGATGTTTCGAGGCCCCGCCGCTACCCCGGCGATGATATCGGCGTGGCCACCCAGGTACTTGGTGGCGCTGTGCACGACGACGTCGACCCCGAGCGACCCCGCTCGAAGGTTCACGGGCGACGCAAACGTCACGTCGGCGACGACGACGATGCCCTTTCTACGTGCCAGCGCCACGACCGGCCGCGGGTCCGGTACCCGCATCGTCGGATTCGTTGGCAACTCCAGGTAAATGACGCGGGTCTCTGGGCGCAGGGCGGCCTCCCAATCACCATCGCGCGGGTCTACGAACGATGTTTCGACTCCACGTCGAGGTAGCTCGGAGGCCAGCAGTGTATTCGTGCCGCCGTAGAGCAGTGAAGACGCCGCGATGTGATCGCCGGCTTCGGTAAGGGCGAGCAGTGTGCAGGCGATGGCGCCCATGCCGCTGCCGAGGGCGATGCCGGCTTCCATACCCTCAAGTGCTGCGACCTTGTCGGCAACCAGCTCCTGGTTTGGATTGTTGGTCCACCGGGTATAGAGCAAGTCACCGTCTGAGGGGTCGGCCCAGTGGAACGTGGCACTCTGCACGATGGGCGGAACAACAGGACTTCCAGCCGTCCTTTCCGCGGCGTCGGAATGGATCCCGAGGGTCCCTTGGCCTCTCTTCCGCTCGGGGGGCTTTGATCTGGCCATAGGGCTCTCGTCTAGAGGAGGTGCTTCGCAAGCTGGCTGAGCGCGTGGATCCGATCGGTGTGGGGGCTGCGAAACGCCAATCGACGCTCGACCAGCCGGACCAAGCCGGCTCGGTCGTCCGCATCCTCGAGTGAATCGACCTCGTCGGTCGTGATCAACCCACGCTGTTCGAGCAGCCCCCATGCACGAAGTTCGGCCGGCGAGCGCTGGCCGAGCAGCTCGAAGACATCTTTACGCGTCTCGGCAACCGCGGCGAGGCCGCGGCGTTCGAGCACGGTCTGGATCTGGTCACGGTGAGGCTCGTGCACGCCCCTGAAGACGAAGAACGCTTCGTGCGTCGGGCTCTCGTGAGAGCGCTCCAGGAGTCTCGCGACGACCTCGTCCGCGCAGGAAAAGTCGAGAATGACGACCTCCGACAGATCGATCAGCGATATCGAACGCTCGCCGGCATCCTGGAGGCGAGTCTCGATGGCCATGCGAACCGCGCGACCCGTCGGCCGCGTCACGAGGTTGGAGTAGAGCGAGGTGACCGTGCGTTGGAGCACCTGGCCTACATCGATCGCGATGCGATCCATTCCCTCGGTCATTCGCCCGCCTTCGCCGGCAGGACGATCGAGATCTGGGCGCCAGGAAAGGGCTCCAGCCCGTCCGACAGCGGAGGCTGATCGTCCCACTCGGGGACCTGGCCGATGCGCGCGGTCCCGCTCCTGATTGTGATCGCGCCATCCCAGCGTCGCACCTGGCGACGAATCTGCTGAATGCCCTGTCCCCTACCGGAGTCCGGGAAACGCGTGAGGCCGTGTAGGAACGCTGCTTCGAGCGCGGTGGTGTCGCCCCAGCGGTCTCCGTAGCGCGCCGAGTGCTCGTCACCCAATGACCCACGAAAGCCTCGCCCGACATCCATGACGGAGATGACCACGACGTTGCGGCCCAAACGGCGAGCCCAGTTGTAAGACTGTGCTGCCACCCAACCCGGCGCCTCGGCGTGCTCGATGATGTTCTGGCACACCTCCGAAAGGATGACCGAGAATTGAACGACCGCCGTGGCCGGGTATCCGAGTTTGGACGTCAGGATCGAGCCCGCCTTGCTCTGCACCCGGTCGATGACTTCATGCACGTCGGCGTTCGCCGTGATCGGCGTGATTTCCAGGAGAACGTCGGAGTCCCGCGCCGGCGGGCGCCGAGCGGGTGGATCGCAGTCGAAGACACCGCGCGCTGCCTCGAAGAAGGCCATGCGCGAGAGATAACCGGTCACGTCGGCGCTCTCGGGCGGCTCGAGACGCGGTAAGGTGCCCTGCTTCTTCCCGGCGACCACGCCTGCGACGAGTAGTCCGACCATTCCGTTGGGGTCCGCCCATCGCAGGTGCCGGGCATCGAAGAGGGTTCGGCTCTCGTCGAGCTGGGCCACCTGATCGAAGAAGGCGTCGACCGTGTGACCATCGAGGGACGCAGGTACAGACAGGACCTTCAGGCTCCTTCCTCCGCGTGGGAGAGACGGCCCGCCAAATGGCGGTAGAGGCCGCGGGCCCCACGATGTTCCACATTTCGCCCACCCAGCCGATTGGCTTCAGCCATGGCTCCGTCTAAAGTGTCCCCAGCCAGGAGCCTCGCGAAGGTCGTCGCGCCCCAAACGTCGCCGCATCCTGTCGGGTCGCCCAGCCGCATCCCACCCTGGATCGGGACTTTCCCGCTGTGGGCCCGCTCGGCGACCACCACGCGGGGGCCGCGCGGCCAGGCCATCGGGTCGGGATCGAATCCGGCATCGGTGACATAGGCCGCGCCCTTCGCGCCCAGTGTGACCGTGATGAGCTTCAGGTCGGGCCCGACTGCACCAGCCGCGAGTTGCCAAGGATCCCCGCGTGCACCCAGCAGTTCGAACTCATCTTCGTTCATCTGGACGGCGTCGAAGCAACGCAGCCACGCTGCCCACGCCTCGAGCGTCCTTGGCACGCGGTACCCCTGCGGGTTAACGCCGAGAAACAACGAATGGAAGTCCGCGTAGGTCGGCCCATCGTAACCGGTCCGTAGCGCCTGAGCTGTGTCGAGCTCCATCTCGAATCCCGAGATGAAGTTCACGTAGAGGGCATCGCAGAGTTCTACGAGGGGTGCGAGTTCAGGCCAGGTCCACGGAGGCACGCCCCCCGTGAGCCGCTCCAGGCGACGCTCATCGCTCTCGTAGCGTAGCTCGACCCGGTTGTTCGGTTCGGGCACGACGACGATCCCCGCGTCGCTCATCCGCGGAAGACTTCGGATGAAGCGTCGCCCCTCCTCGGCCAAGTCCTTGCCCAGCTTGAGGATAGGGAGCACCTGCCAGCCGTCAGGGAGCGCTGTGGTGATGGCTGAGAGCGCATACCCGATGCCCCCCCACTCCTCGACGGGTTCGGTACGTTGGTCGCGGTCCAGGATACGGTCCCAGACCAGGGTGCCCACCACCCCCAGCGTACGTGGCTCGCTCAAGTGGCCACGCCCCGGTCGGCGATGAACACCCCCGCCGCACCGATGACACCGGCCGCGTCACCGAGTTCGCCGGGAACGATGCGGCACGCTTCCACTGCGACGTCGAACGCCCTGCGCCGAACCTCGGACCTGAGCGGCGTGAAGAGGTAGTCTCCCGCCCTCGTCACACCACCTACCACGACGACGACCTCCGGGTTGAACGTGTTCACTACGTTGGCGATGCCAGCACCGAGGATCTTGGCGGTCTCGAGCATGACAGCCCCAGCGAGCACGTCACCTTGCAGCAGCGCGTCGTACACGATGATCGCGGTGATACGGTCTAGATCGCCATCTACCAGCTCCACCATGAGCGATGCGTCCCCTGCCTCGATCCCTTCGCGGGCACGCGCCGCGATGTTCGGACCGGAAGCGTAAGCCTCGAGGCAACCGTAGTTACCGCACACGCACCGACGCCCGGTGAAGTCGATCGTCGTGTGCCCCAGCTCGCCGGCACATCCCGACGCACCCCGCAGCAGCGCGCCGTTCAAGATGAGTCCGCCGCCGATGCCCGTGCCAAGCGTGACCCCGGCCATCGATGTGGCGCCACGCCCCGCCCCTCGCCACCACTCACCGTACGTCGCACAGTTGGCGTCGTTGTCCAGCGACGCCGGCATGCCCAGCAGGTCGGACACCCGTTGCCGCATAGGGTAGTTCGCCCACCCGAGGTTCGGCGTCGTGAGCAGGATCCCCCGATCGAGATCGAGCGGGCCGGGGCACCCGATCCCCACGCCCACCACGCTGTCCCGGGTGCCGCCATGTCGCTCCAGGGTCTCGTCGATGACCTCGTTGGCCATCACCACGACGTCGTCCACCGCCGCGTCTGCGCCCCGGTCCGGGCGGGTGTAGGCGGTCCGCATGGCCGCGGGCTGACCGCCCTCGAACGGGACCGCTCCTACCACGAGGTTCGTGCCTCCGATGTCGACGCCGACGACCCACCGATCACTCATCGACACGCCTCCGGCCGGAGGCGGCATGCGCCGCATCATACACGTCCTGAACGTCGATCAGCCGCATGCACTCCTCTTTGGCATCCGCCAGGAGGGTCCCCCGCCCCCGCCTGTGGCAGTGATTTCGACAGCACGGCTTACACGGAAGGTCCGCACCCGTCACCGGTAGGTCAGGCGCCCCCAGCTGCCGCACCTCGCGTGGATCGGACGATCCCCACAGGGTGACGGTAGGCGTACCCACGGCCCCTGCAAGGTGCATCGGACCGGTGTCGTTCGTGAGGACAAGGTCGCAAAGCGACAGGATCGCGGCGAGGTCAGTCAGATCGGTTTGGCCGCCGAGGTCCACTGCCCCTGGGGCCTCTCCGGCCACGAGACCGGTCACCTCACGCTCACGGCTGCCACCGAGGACGACCACGGGCCTGCCCTCTGCCAGCATGGAGCGGGCAACCTCCCCGAAGCGATCGGCCGGCCAGCGTCGGGCAGGCGCGTTCGCGCCCGGACAGAGGCCAACCAGCCGGCTCGTCCCGTCCGGACCGCCCAGGCGCGTGCGCCATGTCGCCACACGCTCCGCGGGCGGCACCACGCGGTGCGACACCGGCGCCGTCGAGACGTCTTGGCCGAGCAGGAGTTTGAACGCATCGATGCGATGTCGGCCGGCGAGCTCCTTCCGGTCGATCCGGTCCCTGAGCAGAAAGCCACGACCGTCCGTGCTCGTTCCGCGAAGATGTCGCACGCCCCCGCACCGCAGAAGCCAAGCAGCGGAGAACGCGGGGGTCATGAGCGAGCCTGCAGCGTATCGCCGCCCCCGTAGCTCTTTCATAGCCCGGGCGAAGCCCGACGGCCCGCGATCGAAGGGCAGGACCTCCGCTGTTACGCCCGCCATGTCCAGTAGGGGCGCGAGCCATCGCACGACGAGCACGTCGGCGCCGTCGGCCACGATGGCTGGGAGCGCCAGCACGACGTCCCCGAGGTGGTTCGGTGCCCGAATGACCCGCGCTTCTGCACTCAATCGCCGCCTCGAACTCAGTCGTCTCCCAGGTTCAGCACGGCAAGGAACGCCTCTTGGGGAATCTCGACGGATCCTACCAGCTTCATGCGCCGCTTCCCCTCCTTCTGCTTCTCGAGAAGCTTCCTCTTTCGCGTGATGTCACCTCCGTAACACTTGGCGGTGACGTTCTTGCGGAGCGCTTTCACGTTCGCGCGCGCGATGACATCGTTGCCGATCGACGCCTGTAGCGCTACCTGGAACTGCTGTGGGGGAATCAATTCCTTGAGCTTACGCACGAGATCCCGCCCATAGATATAAGCCTTCGACTCGTGAATTATGACCGAGAAGGCATCAACGGGATCTCCGTTAACCAGGATGTCCAGCTTCACGAGGTCGTCCGGGCGATACTCGAGAAATTCATAGTCCAGCGCAGCGTATCCGCGCGTGCTTCCCTTGAGCCTGTCGTAAAAGTCCAGCACGATCTCCGAGAGCGGGAGCTCGAAGTCCAATTCGACGCGTTGCGGGTCGAGGTAGGTCATCCCGCGGAATACGCCTCGCCGGTCATAACACAGCTTCTGCACGTTCCCGATGTACTCTGCCGGGCACAGGATACGCGCACGCACGATTGGCTCGTCCACCGCCAAGATGCGACCCGCGTCGGGAAGCGCCGTCGGGCTTTCGATGCTGAGGGAAGTACCATCGGTGAGCGTGACGTGATACTTCACGTTCGGGACCGTGGTAATCAGGTCGACACCGAACTCCCGCTCGAGCCGTTCCTGGATGATCTCCATGTGTAGCAGGCCAAGAAAGCCGCAGCGGAAGCCAAAGCCGAGAGCTACGGAGGTCTCGGCTTCGTAGTTCAGGCTCGCGTCGTTCAGTCGGAGGCGCTCCAAGGCGTCTCGTAGGTCTTCGTAGTCGTCGGTGTCGGTGGGGTACATGCCCGCGAAGACCATCGGCCGGGCTTCCTGATAACCAGGGAGGAGCTTCGTCGCGCGTCGGTCCGCATCGAGGATCGTGTCCCCGACGCGTGTATCCGATACTTCCTTGATCGCCGCGACGACGTAGCCGACCTCGCCCGGCCCCAGCTCGGCCTGCGGCACGCGTCCCAACCTCAGGTACCCGACCTCGGTGACCTCGTACACAGCGTCGACGTTCCCGAAAGTGATGCTCATGCCGCGTTTCACGACGCCGTCCATTACGCGTACGGACGGCACGGCTCCGAGGTACTTGTCGTAGTACGAATCGAAGATCAGAGCCCTTAGAGGATCCGTCACTGAGCCGGTGGGCGCCGGCACCCGCTCGACGACGGCTTCCAAGATCGCCTCGATGCCGATTCCTTCCTTGGCGCTCGCGAGGAGCACCGAGTCCGGATCGACCCCTAACAGGTCCGCGACCTCGTCGCGCCTGCGCTCCGGTTCCGCGCCAGGCAGGTCGATCTTGTTGATGACCGGCACGATCTCCAGGTTCGCGTCGAGCGCGAGGAACAGATTGGAAAGCGTCTGGGCCTGAATTCCTTGGGTGGCATCCACCACGAGGATCGCGCCCTCACACGCCGCGAGCGACCGAGAGACCTCGTAAGTGAAGTCCACGTGCCCGGGTGTGTCGATCAGATTGAACTCGTACTCCTCGCCCGATGCGCTTTTGTGCGACATGCGCACGGCATGGAGCTTGATGGTGATGCCGCGTTCCCGCTCGAGCTCGTTGTCGTCGAGCACCTGTTCGCGCATCTGCCGGTGGTCGAGCGTGCGCGTGCCCTCGAGCAATCTATCCGCTAAAGTAGACTTTCCGTGGTCGATGTGCGCCACGATACAAAAATTGCGGATGTGATCGGTCTGCACGGCGTTGTTCAAGCGGAGTTGAGAGGACAGGCGCTTTGAAGCTAATGGCTCGTAGCTGCCCGCCACGAGTTCGCGTCAGCAGCCTCATGCTGCGCGCTGACGTGTACGCCACTCCGTCGCAGCACAGCCCGTACCCGAGCCTCCAGTCGGTCGACCACGATGGGCTTCAGGAGGAAGTCATCCGCCCCGGCCTCGAGGACCTCCAACTCGTCACGCGGATCCGGCGAGCTCGTCAGAACGATGACCGGAAGCGTCTGCGTCGCGAGGGACTGCCGAATGGTGCGCAGAAGCGCATTCCCGTCCACATCAGGCATGTAGAGATCCATGACCACCATGCAGAAGTCGTGTTCTCCCGATTCGATCATCGCCTGCCCCTGGGGGCCGCCCTCCGCGCTGACGACCTCGAAGCCCATGTTCCGCAGCGAGGCGCTGACCAGGGTCAGATCCTGGACGTCGTCGTCGACCACGAGGATGGGACCCACCGACTCCGTGGTTTCCTGCCTCGCCGGGACGATCCCGAGGACCCGCTCGATCTCCTCGAATGTGGTCTCCCCGTTGGCGACACGCTCCAGTCCGACTTCGGCGAAGGTGCGCATCCCCTCTGCCTGGGCCACGCGCAGCAGCTCTACGTCGTTCGGCTCGGCAGCGAGCGCACTCTTCATCCCCGGGGTCACGACGAGCACCTCCGGTATCGGTATCTGGCCGAGGTATCCTGTCCCAGCGCAGGCACGGCACCCGACTGCCTTCTTGACCGGAGCGGCATTCAACAACGAGCCCATTTTGGCCTCGCGAGAGCGGGCATCCTTGGTAGGGTCGAACGGGCGGGCACATTTCCTACAAAGTGCGCGGACCAGCCTAAGTGAGACCACCGCGTGCATCGACTCGGCGAGGCGTCCCCCAGCCAGCCCCATGTCCAGGAGTCGACGCACGCCCGACACCGCATCCGACGTGTGAACCGTGGCCAAGACCTTTCGGCCCGTGACCGCGGTGCGGAGCACGATACGCGCCGTATCCAGGTCGCGAATCTCGCCGGCATGGATGACGTCCGGGTTGCGATCGAGCAGCTGCTGAAGCGACTGCGCGAACGAGAGTCCTTTGGACGGATCGTACTTGATTTGGGTGACACCCGGGACCTCTAGCTCGGGGCGTCCCTCGAGCGAGATGACGGCTTGATGCTCCAAGGAATGCAGCGCCGCGTATACGAAACTCGAAGTGCCAGATCGGGCCGGACCGGTGACCAAGACCAGCCCCTCCTGCCGGCTCAGCACCTGCTCGATCTTGCTCGCCTCGAGTCCCCCGAAGTTCAGCGACTCGAGCGTGGGCACTGCCTGCGGATCGACCAGGCGAATCCACACGAGCTCGCCACCCGGCGTCGGTGTCGAGATGACGAAAGCACTCTTCCGCGCGGGTGGATCCGTGATTTGAACCGGAAAGCCATCGTCCGGATTCGCGCCCGGCCGATCGAACGCCAAGTGTTTCAGTCGTGCGACGAGCCGCGTGTGTGCACTAGCGGGTAAGTCGACCACGTGCTGAAGAACTCCGTCGATCCGGTAGCGGACCCTGCCCGCTTCCTTCCCGGGCTCGACGTGGATCTCCGTCGCCCGATAGCGGAGACCCTGCTGCAGCACGATGTCGGCAAGCTGAACCACTGCCGGGTCCTCCAGTTCGAAGCTCGTGAAGAGCCCCCGGCCCTGATTCGTCACGACCTGGAAATCGCTCTCGGCCACCTTCGCCACGAGCGTCTGCAGCGCGTTGCGAGGCTGGCGGGCCGGGGCATACGCGCGTTCCATCGTTTCGGCGAGCCTGGACGGACCCGCTAGCAAGAATACCGGTTGCCGGCCCGAGTGTTCTACGATGTCACGCACCGATGCGCGACTGGTGGGATCCGAGGTCGCGATGACGACATTCCCTTCAGTGAAACTCATCGCGAGGATGCCGTGGCGTCGCGCAACCGACTCGGGAATGAGACGCACCGCCTGAGGATCGAACGTCGAGAGAGCGGCGACGCCGATGCGAAAGTGGCCCGCGAGCTTCTGCGTGAATCGATCCTCGGGCATGCGGCTCGCCTTCACCACCTGTGGCCAGGCCTGCCGGATTACCGAGACGTCGGGACGGGGCGGGATGTCGAGATTCAGCCCCACTTGCTGGGCGACGTTCTTCAGCCAGTGGTCGTGCTTGGAGTCGGGCATGCGCAGGGAGGTGAGTCGAAAACGGCCGGAGGCACCGGCGAAGGACCAACAAGATAGCCCCCTGAGCCCGGCTCGCTACACCACCTCAGGGCTGCGGATCTCAGCCCCCCGGCCGTCTCCCAGACGTGTTCGGTCTCGGTTGCACCGTCGGACGCGACGTGGGCGCACGGGATGGCGCGGCAGGACGAGCCTGAGGTCGACTCGGGGCCGAGGGCTGGGCCCTCGGGGGACTCGGCGCGGACGGTTGCGCGCGGGGCCGGCTCGGCGCGGTGGACCCGGCGCTGGGACGGCTCGGAGCCGGCCGTGCACTCGGACGACTCGGGGCTGTGGGACGCGCGCTCGGTCGTGCCTGCGTTGACGGACGGCTGCTCGGACGACTGGGTGCGACCGGGCGAGCAGATGGGTTCGCACCGCCCCGGTTGGTTGGGGCTGGGGTCACGGCCTGGGAGGGTCGTGTTGCCTGAGGCGTCGGCCGAGCGGTCGGCGCCGAAGGCTGGCTCGGTCGAACGATACGTGCGTCGGAGGGCGCCGAGGCTGCCGGCGTCGCGCGGCTCGCCCGCGGTGGCGGTGTACGGACCGGAAGCCTGGCACTGGGGGCGGAGCGCGGCTGCAGCGTAGGTCGGGGCGCGGATTGACTCGCCTGCGGCGCCACGCGACGCGGTGTCGCATCACGACTCCCGGCTGTCGGAGCCTCCTTGAAGTCCGCGACGGCACGCGGGGGCCCTGGGCGCGACCGAATCAGCGGGCGATAACTGTCGCCCGCGACCCGGGCAGCGACCGCATAGCGCGGCTGGGTCACGACGGGCCGTGCCACCACGACGCGGGTGCCTGCATAGCGGTAATACGGATAGAAGTACGGATCGTCCCAGATGACGACGCGCGTGGTAGGGCAAGGAACCGAATACGGATTCCACGATGCGTACGGACGCGCCTCGTGACAGTCATAGCACAGGAAGCGCGGATACGTATACGTGTCCCCGACGTTGTACGTGATGAAGTCGAGTGCGTAGGGAACGACCTCCCAGTCTGGAATCAGCTGGGCGACATACTCGTCGATCGCGAGGTAGGGGTCCTCGTACACGACGTCCCCAACGGCCCCGAGGTCCCATCCGAAGTCAGGATCGAACGGGAAGGCCGACAGGTCGAGGGGTTCGGGAGACGCCAGCATGAAGAAGTATCCCACACCTGGATCCTCGTTGACCCGCCATACGGGCGAGTTCGGTAGCATCAGGCGATAGTCGCGCTGTCCTCGCACCAGCGGATCGGCCGAAGGATGCTGCGGGGATACAAGCGAGATCCTCCCGTCCGTGTCGATGCGGAAGATGGCCGAGTAGGCGTCCTCGCTGGTCCGGTAGTAGATGCGAACGGTCTCTCCCCTGCGGAGCACCGGCTCGTCACCGCGGTCGAGCCAGACCCGAGTTTCGAGGCCGCCCCCCTCGACGGGCGCCTGAGCACGAAGGCTCGACGCCGCGAGGGCGGTGACCGCTACGCTGATGAACGCCAGACCGCGCATTCTGTCTCCTGGATGTCACTCGGGCAGGACTGTAGGGTCGCAACAGGCGTGCCAGGCCCTTCTTCGCCAACCTGCTGGGGTTTCCGGGCCCTGTCCGTCCACGAGCGAGGACAGCCCCTGAAGTCGGGGACACACTGAAGGGACACGGCCGTTGAGCCCCGTCTAGCGCGCCGGTAGCTTCCTGACCCCAATGAGCGACCCCAAGACGAGCGCCCGCCGGGGCGCACGACCCGACCTCCTCGACCCCGCCGCGCTCTCGCAGTTGGGCGGCATCGAGTTCATCGCCCGCGAGGTGGTCGAGGGGTTCCTCATGGGGCTCCACCGTTCTCCTCATCGAGGCTTCTCGGCGGAGTTTGCCGAGCTACGTGCCTATCAGGCGGGCGACGACCTACGCTACATCGACTGGCGTATGTACGGCCGGTCAGACCGCTACTACGTGAAGCAGTTCGAAGAGGAAACGAATCTTCGCGCCCATATCCTCGTCGACGTGAGCGAGTCGATGGGTTGGAGCTCGAATCCCGGTGTCCTGCCAACCAAGCTTTGGTACGCGAAACACCTCGCCGCCTCACTCGCGCTGATCCTCCTGCGGCAGGGAGACTCAGTTGGCATGGCCGCGTTCCATGACCGCATCGTCGACCGCCTCCAGGCGCGAGGGGGGCGTCGCCAATGGAGCGAGCTCACGAGACGGCTCGAGGCACTGGAGGCGGAAGGCGGAACCTCAGCGGAGGGGGCCCTGCGCGACGTCGCGGTGCGGTTGCGGCGGAGGGGCCTCGTGGTGTTGCTCTCCGATCTCTTGGTGTCGAGGGAAGATACGCTGACGGCGTTGAAGTACCTGCGCCACCACGGGCACGAGGTTCTCGTGTTCCACATCCTCGATCCCGGGGAGCGCGAGCTCCCCTCGGCCTCGGAGGCCCGCTTCTACGACCCCGAGACCGACGAGGAGTTGTTGGTGAGTGTGGCCGACATCCGGGTGGAATACCGCGATGCCGTGCGCGGAGCCCTCGCGGAATGGTACCGGGACCTCCGCCCACACGGCATCGACTACGAAGTCGTGGACACCGATCAGTCGCTATCGCTTGCTCTGCGGGCATATCTGAGGAAGCGGGAGCGGCTCGGTTGATGGGTGCGCTGAATCCCTTCTTCCTGGCAGCCGCCGTAGCGATCGCGGTTCCGATCTTCCTCCACCTCTTTCAGCGTCACGAAAGTCGCCGCTTCAGCTTTCCGGCGCTTCGATATCTAGAACGGACCGAGAAGGAGCACGCGAGACGAATCAAGCTGAGGCAGCTCCTGCTTCTCATGACGCGAATCGCGATCCTGCTGTTGCTGGTGGGCGCGGGGGCGCGCTTGGTCTTCGCCGGACGGGGTGCCTCCCATCCGCCGACCGCGGTGGCCATCATCTTGGACAATTCCATGAGCAGCGGTCTCGTCGTCGGCGAGACGCGTGTCCTCGATGAGCTCAAGGCGCTGGCGCAGTCGGCCCTGGATCAGGCGACCAACGAGGACCTTTTTTGGGTCATTCGCGCCGGCGAACCCTGGCTACCGGCCATCCCGGGAGATGTGTCCGCCGCACGCTCAGCCGTAGAGGCCACCCAGACCAGCGACGGCGCGGGCGATCTCACCGCCGCGCTGGAGCGCGCCGCAGAGCTACTTCGGACATCAAACTTGCCCCAGCGAGAGATTCACCTGCTCTCGGACATGCAGCGCACCGGCTTCGCGCTTCCGGGCGGGGAGCCCGCCACCGATATCCCTGTGATTTCGTGGTCCGGAGACAGGCCAACTAACGGGAACCGAGCGTTGACGTCTGTACTCGTCGGAGGTGGGCTGCCACCCCTGGAGGGACAACGCACCGCGCTCACCGTCCGGGCGCTCGAAGGAGAGGACGACACGACGCGCTGGGCAGTCCGCGTCGTACTCGACGGACGGGTGCGGGCCGCGGGAGAGCTAGGCGCCGGTGCCGAGGCATCGATCGCGCTGCCGCCGACCGGGTCTGGGTGGGTAACGGGCTACGCGGACGCCGATCCCGATGCACTACGCGCGGACGACCGCCGCTTCTTCGCGTACCGCTCGAGGGGCGCGCCCCGTGTCGCCGTCGACGGAACGCCCGGACTCTTCCTCGGCGAGGCGATGGCGGTATTGCAGCGGTCCGGAAGGATCGAGTCGGCCCAGGCGGCGACCGCCGAGCTCCTCATCGCCCCAGAGGGCGTGGGCCTCGAGGCGCGCGGCGCGGAAACCACGGCCCTCATCGTTCCGCCAGACGACGTCACCGTCCTGCCGGCCCTCAATCGGCGACTGGCGGAGGCCGGCATCGGCTGGCGCTATGTCCAGCGAGAGAGCGTCGGTGAAGGGGAGATCGAGGGGGAGTCGTTGCCGCCCGCCCTCACCGGGGCACGTGCCCTCCGTTGGTATGCTCTTGAGCAAGCGGGCACGACCACTCCGGTTCGCTCCGTAGCCATGGTCGGCAGTGACCCATGGGTCCTCGAGGGCACCGACGCCACCGGTCGGCGCTATCTCCTCCTCGCCTCACCACTCACCTCCGGAGCGACGACGTTGCCGGTGTCGACGGGCATGGTCCGCTTCGTCGACTGGGTCGCGTCGGAGTGGGCCGGATCGGGCGGGGCGACGGAGTACCTGGTGGGCGACCACCTCCCTGCCCCACCTGATGCTACGCATGTGCGCTTTCCTTCAGGTCGCGAGTTCGAGATCGACGGCACGCGCACCGTGCGTGGGACAGGTGAGGCTGGTGCTTATGCGTTCCTTGCATCCGACACAGTCACCGCAGTCGTGGCGCTCAATACTCCGGCCGCAGAGTCGCGCCTCGCGCGCCTGGGTGACGCCGAGGTCGAGTCGGCCATCGGCGCCGAGGTGACCCTGGTACAGCGTGCGGACGACTGGCCGCGCGAAACGTATCGCAGCCGTCGCGGCCCCGAGCTCTGGTGGCCGCTCCTGCTGGCGGCGTGCCTGCTTCTGATCGTCGAGTCGATGGTCGCGGCCTCGGGCCGCGCGACCCAATCGACCGAGCAGCGTCGGACGGCGGTGGCGGTACAGACGTAGTGTCGAACGTCATTCTCGAGGCGGTCGCGTCCTGCCCCGCCGTGGCTGCCACAGCCGCCTCGCTGCCGGCTCCGGGGCAGACAAGCCGGATCGGCGGCGCCACCGGCTCGCTGGCATCCGTGGTGCTGGCCGCGCTTCATCGGGCCCGGCCCGAGCGGGTCTTCGTGGCCATAGCAGATTCTCCTCAGGAAGCGATCGCCGTCCAGGCCGACATCGAGGCGGTGCTCGACCGCGAGGGCGAGTCCTATCTGTATCCACAGAAGGAGGCTCTGCCCTACGAAGAGTCTGAGCCTCACTTGGAGATTGGTGGCCTGCGCGTCGAGGCGGTCGAAGCGCTTTTCTCGGGACGCGTCCAGGTGCTCGTGACGACGCCCCGCGCCCTCCAGGAACGCGTGCCCATCCCGACTCGCCTGGCGGAACTCCGGCAAACGCTGCGCGTCGGAGACCACGTGTCGTTCTCGGGGCTACCGCGCGTCCTCGAAGAGCGCGGATTCGATCGAGTGGCCCTCGTCGAGGAGGTCGGACAGTTCGCGGTCCGGGGTGGAATCCTGGACGTCTTCTCCGTCGCCGCGGGCGAGCCCGTGCGAATCGAGTTCTGGGGGGACGAAATCGTCTCGATCCGCCACTTCGAAGTGCTCGATCAGCTCTCGACGGGTGAGGTCCCCGAGACCCATGTCCTGCCAACCGACTTCCATCGCGACGCGACCGAGGGAAAGGAGACGGTGGCCAAGTCGCTCGCGGAGCTCCTCCCGACCGACGCCGTCATCACGACGCTGGGCGACTACGACCTAAGGGTCGATGTCGAACGCACCTGGAGCCGGGTTCGGTCACTCTATGAGGGCTTGATCGAATCGGGCTCGCACCCGCCGGAGCCTCACACGCTCTTCGTGCCGCCGGACGAGCTCCTCGCGATTCTGGGCGCTCGCCCTCAATTGGCTCTGGTAGCAGACACCGGGGTCAGCCCGGCCCTCGAGGCGGCCCCACCGGTCGAAGTGAACCGGGACATGGCACGCCTCGAAGCCTATCTACGGGAGGGAACGGCGACGGAACAGGAAACCCTCCTCCTTTGCGACAACGACGGGCAGCTCCAGCGCCTCGAGGAGATCTTGGGAGGACCGGCGCGAATTCCACCAGGCACTCGGCTCGGCCTGGGTTCACTGTCCACGGGATTCGAGTTGTTCTGCTGCGACCCGCCGCTGAGGGTCCTGAACGACCACGAGATCTTCCGCCGTGCCCGCAGGGTGCGACGCAGCCGTCGCTTTCGTGGGTCGGTCGCCATCGAGAGCCTCGCTCAGCTGACACCGGGAGACTACGTGGTCCACATGGACCACGGGGTCGGTCGCTTCAAGGGCCTCGAGCACATCGAGGTCGCCGGCCAGGAGATCGAGGCGCTCGCGATCGAGTACGAGCAAGCGGAAGTCCTACGCGTGCCGGTGTACCGGCTGGACCTGGTCGAGCGGTGGGTTGGAGAGACCGACGAGTCGAAGCCGCCAAAGCTTCATCGAATCGGCGGCAAGCGCTGGAAGACGCTCAAGCGCAAGGCCGAAAAAGCCATCGAAGAGATGACTGTGGAGCTCCTCGAGCTCTACGCCCGGCGTCAAACCGCCGAGGGCTTCAGCTTCTCGGCAGATTCGCGCTGGCAGATGGAGATGGAATCGTCGTTCCTGTATGACGACACGCCCGATCAACGGCAGGCGGCCGAAGACGTGAAGCGGGACATGGAGAGCAAGCGCCCCATGGACCGGCTGCTGTGCGGAGACGTCGGGTACGGCAAGACGGAGGTGGCGATCCGCGCCGCCTTCAAAGCCGTGCAGGACGGCAAGCAGGTCGCCATCCTCGCACCCACGACAATCCTCGTCGAGCAGCACCGCCACACGTTCGCCGAGCGCCTCGCCGACTATCCGGTGAAGATTGGAGCGCTCAGCCGGTTCCGAACGCCGAAGCAGCAGAAGGAGATTCTCACGGGCATGGCAGACGGCACGGTCGACATCGTCATTGGGACGCACCGACTCCTGTCCGCGGACGTCTTGTTCCGCGACCTCGGCCTCCTGGTCATCGACGAGGAGCAGCGCTTTGGCGTGAAGGCCAAGGAGCGCCTCAAGCGCCTGCGCGCCTCGCTGGACGTGCTCTCGCTGACCGCCACCCCGATCCCCCGGACGCTCTACTTGTCGCTCTCGGGAATCCGTGACCTGTCCCTGATCCGGACGCCTCCGCGCGACCGCATGCCGATCTTCACAAACGTGCTTCCCTGGTCCGATCACCTCATCGCCGACGCACTCCACAGAGAGCTCGACCGGGGCGGCCAGACCTTCTTCCTCCACAACCGGCTCGACACGATCTACACAGTGGCCGAGGAGATTCGCACGCTCGTTCCTGAGGCCCGCGTCGAGGTGGCGCACGGGCAGATGAGCCCCGGCGACCTTGATGAGGTGATGCGAGCGTTCGTGGACGGAGAGATCGACGTACTCACCTGCTCTTCCATCATCGAAAACGGCCTGGACGTCCCCAATGCCAACACGCTCATCGTCGACCGGGCGGACCGCTTCGGGCTCGCGCAGCTCTACCAGATTCGGGGACGAGTGGGACGCTCCGACCGTCGCGCCTACTGCTACCTGCTGGTACCGCAGGATGTGAGCGACGATGCGGAGCGCCGACTCAGAGTTCTCGAACATTACACGGAGCTCGGGTCGGGCTACTCGGTGGCCTTGCGAGACCTGGAGCTGCGGGGAGCCGGTAACCTCCTGGGCGCAGACCAGTCGGGCTTCGCACAGCAGGTCGGCCTGGACGCCTACATGCGCCTCCTCCGCAAGACCGTCCAGCGCATCGAAAAGGGTGAGGACGCCGGCGACCATCCGGATCCGGAAGTCTCCCTGAGCGGCGCTGCATTCCTCCCCGACAGTTACGTTTCAGATTCGAGTCAAAAGCTGCATCTTTACCGGCGTCTCTCCAAAGTCGGTGGGCTGAGCCAGATCGAATCGATGCGACTGGAGCTAGTGGACCGGTTCGGCCCACTGCCCCCCGAGGTGGAGCGGTTGATGGACGCCACGATACTTCGGGTATTGGGACGGGACGTTGGGGTCGCCCGTATCCTAGTGAGGGCCGGGTCCGCACGTGTGACCTTCCGTGAGGACGTCGTTCCGAAGATGGCCGTTCTGGAAAGCCCTCTTCGGCAGCGAAGGGCCCGGATCGAGATTCGGCGGGTACATCCGCTGTCACTGCGACTCGAGCACGACGGATCGGAGTCCATCACGGAAACATTGACCGTGGCACTCGCGGCCCTGAAAAGCGCGCGTTCGGCCGCGGCCTAGATAGCTTCAACAGGTCAGAATCGATGGGGACACGAAGGACAGCGGTGATGTGCCTCGCGCTTGGTTCGCTCGCGGGGTGCGGAGGAAGCTCCGATGCGCCGGCGCTAGTAGCACAGGCGGGCGACTATCGGTTCACGGTCGACGAAGCGGTGACTTTGCTGGTGGACGAGGAGGGCCTCCCGACCCAAGTACCGGTCGTGCGATCCCTGGCGGAGCTCTGGGTCGACTACACCCTACTCGCCGAAGCCGCCGCCGACGACTCAACGTTCGCCGACCTCGACTTTGCGGCGCTCGTACGACCCCTCGTCCAACAACTCATGGTGCTCCAGCTCCGTGACTCTGTCGTCCAGGTCGACACGTCGATCACCACGGAAGCGCTGCGGGCGCTCTATGAAGCCGACGCACCGGAGCTGCAACTCCACGCCCGCCACATCGTGCTGTCCTTGCCGCTCCAGGCCACCGAGGCCCAACGCGACAGCGTGCGCACGCGCTTGCAGCAGATTCGTGGGCAAATCCTGGCTGGCACCCCCTTCGAGGAGTTGGCGAGGACGTACAGCCAGGATCCGGGTACGGCACCCGTCGGTGGTGACCTCGGCTTCTTCGGGCGAGGCGAGATGGTGGCTCCGTTCGAAGAGGCGGTGCTGGCGCTGGAGCCCGGGGAGGTCAGCGACGTCGTACAGACGCCGCTGGGTCTTCACCTGATCCGCCTCGAGGAGCGCCGAGAGCAGAGCTTCGACGACGTAGCCACGGGCTTCCGCTCGTTTGTGCAGGAGCAAAGGCTCGTCACGGCCGAGTCCACCTTCATTGCGGGCTTGGAAGGGCGGTCGGTTCCGACCATCAACAGTGGCGCCTTGGACGTAGCCCGCGAGCTCGCGAGGGCGCCGCAGAGCAGACTCTCTGGGAGCGCGGCGCGGCGAGCCCTCGTCCAGTGGAGCGGCGGCGCCTATACCGCGGGCGAGCTCTTGGACCTCCTGCGCTCCGAACAAGGTCCACTCCGCGACGAGGTGCTTCGCGGCAACGACGAAGACCTGGGGGGCTTTCTTCTCGCCCAAGCCCGCAGAAAGCTGCTCGTCGACGAGGCTCGGCGGTCGGGCTTCGAGCCCACGCCGGCCGCGGTGGATTCGCTCACCGATGCGGCCAGAATTCAGCTCCGGGACGCGACGAGGTCACTCGGCCTGCTACGGCTTGACCAGGCTCCGGGAGAAGCCAGGGAGCGCGCCATCGCTCGAGCCGTGCGTTCGGCCATCGCGGACAACCTCTCCGGGGCGACGGCCATCGTACCTTTAGGCGTCGTAGGCTACCAGCTTCGCGAAGGAGTTCCTATCGCCATCTTCGACAGTGGTGTCGGGCAGGTTCTGCTTCGTGTCGCCCAAACGCGTGCCGCGCGGCCCCCCTCGGCCCTCGAAGAGAGCCAGATACCTCCCACGCAACCTGCCGACACGGTTGCGAGATGACCGGAACCACCAGCTCGCCCGAGGTTACGACGCACCCATGATGACACGGCTCGCTTCATTCTTGGCCCTGATTGCGCTGTGTATGCCGTCGGCCGCGGCGGCTCAAGCGGACTTGCAGCTCGGGGTCGTCGACCGCGTCGTCGCCATGGTGGGTGACTCTGCGATCTTGGAGTCCCAGGTAACGTTCGAAGCGCAGCAGATGCAGCTCGCCGACTCGACTACCCCTGCACCAGGCCATCCTCAGTACGAGGCCTTCCTCGATGACGTGCTGATGTCCTGGGTGGATCGGTTGCTCGTGATTCAGGCGGCCGCTCGCGATACCCTCATTCAGGTCGACGAGGCATCCCTCGATCAGCAGATCACCGAGCTCATTGATCAACTGGCGGTCCAGTTCGGGGGCCAGCCGGCGCTTCAGGCCGCGCTTAGGGACATCGGCATGACGCTCGCCGAGTACCGAGAGATGCGTCGCACCGAGGCCCGTCAGCAGCAGATCGTGCAGCTCTACATGGCGAGCCAGTTACGCACGGCGCGCCCCATCGAGTTGACTGACGAAGAACTGCTCGAGCGGTTCCAGGAACTGCAGCCTCAGATGCAGCAGCGGCCGCGGCAGATGACCTTCCGGCAGGTGGTGATTCGTCCGCAGGCTGCCGACACCGCCAAAGCCGCCGCGCGAGCCGAAATCGACTCGCTTCTCGTCCGCGCTCAGGCTGGGGAGGACTTCGCCGCCCTGGCGACCGAAAACTCTGACGACCTCGGGACCGCCGCACTGGGAGGGGACGTTGGCTGGTTCCGCCGCGGGCAGATGGTCTCCGAATTCGAGAACGCCGCGTTCGCGCTGGGGGCGGGCCGCATGGGCATCGCCGAATCGGTGTTCGGCTTCCACCTCATCAAGGTCGAGCGTACGCGCGGCCGCGGCGAGGTACAGGCCCGGCACATCCTCAAGGTGCCTGCCGTGAGCCCTTCGGACATTACACAAGCTCGGGACATCGCCCGACGCGTCGTCGAAAGGGCGCTGGCCGGAGAGAACATGACGGACCTCTTCGACGAATTCGGAGACGCATCCGAACCGGACTCGCTCACGATCGCGTACCAGCAACTCCAAGAGCTACCGCCTTCGTTTGCGGCATTGCGGACCGCGGCGGTGGGAGACGTCATAGGTCCCCTGGAGTACCAACAAGGCTCGGGAGCTCCGAGTGACCTCCGACTGTCTGTGGTCAAGGTCATGAGTACCCGCGAGGCGGGCGCGTTTACGTTCGAAGACGTGCGCCCTCTCCTCGCAAACCAGCTCCAGGAGCTCAAGAGGCGAGAACGGGTCCTAGAGACGCTGAGAGCGAATACGTACATCGACATTCGCATGTAGTGTTTCGACCTCAGATCGCTGTCACGCTTGGTGACCCCCGCGGCGTCGGCCCCGAGGTCGCGTGTCAGGCTATCGACACGCTGACAACCGAAGGCTTCGAAGCGTCGTTCTTCATCGTCGGTCCGCACGGGGTGACTCCTCGCGACGAGGTCGGGAGCGGGACCCCCGCGGTCGGCATGTCAGACGCACAAGCCGGCTCCGAGAGCGCGGGCTCGATCGAGCGGGCGGTCGCGATGGCACTCGCCGGAGAGGTCCACGCAGTCGTGACCGGTCCGGTGCACAAACCGTCACTTCGTGCCGCGGGTTGGGACGTCCCGGGTCAGACAGAGATGCTCGCGGCGCTCTCCGGCAGCCCCCGGGTGGGCATGCTCATGGCTGCGGAACGCACGCGCTTCGACGCGCCCCTCCGCGTGCTGCTCGCCACCACTCACCTGGCCCTCAGGGACGTGCCCGACGCCGTTGACGAGTCCCTCCTCGTGGCACAGGCCGAGCTCCTGGACGACGCCCTCCGCCGTGACTGGGGTATCGAGCGCCCCCGCCTGGCCCTGTGCGCCTTCAATCCACATGCCTCCGACGGTGGGCTCTTCGGGTCGGAGGAAGCCCTCGTGTTCGCTCCCGCTCTCACCCGGTTGCGCGAGGCCGGCCTGTGCGTCGAAGGTCCCATTCCCGCAGACACTGTGTTCTCGCGGGCCCTAGCTGGGGAGTTCGATGCCGTGGTGGCACCATACCACGATGTCGGCATGGCTGCCTTCAAGACCGTAGCCTTCGGCGCGGGCGTGAACGTGACGATCGGGCTTCCCTTCGTCCGCACATCGCCAGACCACGGGACGGCCTTCGACATCGCCGGCACGGGTCGTGCCGACCGCTCCTCGATGCTCCACGCCGTGCGCCTGGCCGCCCGGCTCGCGAACGCACGCTTTGACATGAGTCAGGCCCATGTCTAACCTTCCTTTCCGGAGCAAGGTCGTGTCTCGAACGGGCTTTGTCCGGTGATCAAACTTACGAATGTGTCGAGGGAATATCCGAAGCGCGGATACGCGCTTCGGGACGTGTCCTTCCACCTCAAGAAAGGCGAATTCGCCTTTTTGACGGGCCACTCCGGCTCCGGCAAGTCCACCACCATGCGCCTCGTCCACATGTCCGATCGTCCGACGAAAGGCGAGGTGCGTGTGACCGGATTTTCCTCGGAAAAGGTGACGCAGCGGCACATCTGGAAGGTGCGGCGGCGGGTCGGCTTCGTCTTCCAGGATTTCCGGCTTCTGCCAGGGCGTACAGCGCAGGAGAACGTCGCCTTCGTGTTGGAGGTGACCGGAACGCCCAGGGCCGCGATCACATCGAGGGCTCAGCGCCTGCTGAGTCAGGTGGGTCTGTCGACCATGGCGGGCGCCTACGTGAATGAGCTGTCGGGCGGGGAACAACAGCGCGTGGCCATCGCGCGAGCGTTGGCGAACGACCCACTCGTCTTGCTTGCTGACGAGCCCACCGGCAACCTCGACGACCGCGCAACGCGGGGGGTGCTGGACCTCTTCTGGGACATCAACGCCAAAGGCATGGCAGTCTTGATGGCCACACACGACCTGGAGTTGGTGCGACGCTATCCGCACGCTCGGGTCTTCGAGCTCGACCACGGCGAGCTCGTGTTCGATTCGGCGGAGGGTTAGGCCACCGTGTACGCACTCCGCGAAGCGATCGCCGCGTTCAGGCGCGCGCCGGTTCTTACGGGCCTCGCGTCCGCCATGGTCGGGCTCGCCCTTTACGTCGTTGGGCTTTTCGGCTTGGCGACGTATAACCTACAGCTCGCGCTCTCGTCGATCGAAGAGCGGGTCGAGGTCGCCGTCTACCTGCGCGACGATGCCCGTCAGAGCGAGATCGACCTGCTCCTCACCGAGCTCGCGGCAATCCCCGAAGTCCGTTCCGTGAGATTCATCTCGAAGCGGGACGCCCTGGAACGTGCGCGGGTGGAGTTGCCGGAGTTCGGAGCGCTCTTCACCGACCTGGAGGTCAATCCGCTCCCGCAGTCGCTGGAGGTAGAGCTACGCCCGGGGTCCCGGAGTCCCGATATCGTCCAACGCGTCTCCGAAGCAGCGCTGCTGTATCCGTTCGTCGAGGACGCGCGCTACGGGCGGGAGTGGGTCGACAAGCTCTTTACGCTCCGCCGCATCGGCGCGGCGACGACGGCGGTGCTGGGCTCGGCGTTTGCGCTCGTGGCGGCGCTCATCATCGGCACGGCGCTTCGGATCGCCATCTTCGCGCGCCGCGAGGAGATCTACGTGATGCGCCTGGTAGGCGCGACGAACGGCTTCATAAGGAGGCCATTCCTTCTGGAGGGCGCGATGGCAGGCCTCCTCGGGGGCGCTATTGCCTGGGCTCTGACCTACGCGACTTACCGCGGCGTATACACCTACCTGTTCGAAGTCGCGTGGATGCCCGACAGCTGGGTAGCGCTCGCGCTCGGGGCCGGCTGTCTGTTTGGTGCCTTCTCGAGCCTACTCGCGATCCGCCGCCATCTGGAGGACCTCTGATGGTGACCCGGGGCGGCGTGAATTGCATCGTCGCGATGGTCTGCCTCGGCTCGATCTTTGGCACGCGGCGTGCCGTCGCTCAAGATCCCAACCTCGGGCAGGAAATCCAACAGAGCCAGCGCAGACTCGAGCAGATCCGCGAGGAACGTGCGCAGCTGGAGCGCCAGCTTGGAGACATGCGCAACCAGGTCCGGGACGTGTCCCAGGAGCTGGCGAACGTGGAGCGCCGCCTCTCGTCCACGACGGCGATTCTGGCCGAGGTCGAGTTCCAGTCGGATGCGACGTCCGAGCAGATCGAGAATACCACACGCGACCTGATCTACTCGCAGGACCGACTCTCGGAAGGCGAGGCAGTCCTCAACCGGCGCCTCCGCGACATCTACAAGATGGGAGCGCTGCACACGGTTCAGGTCCTGCTCGGAGCCCGTTCGTTCACCGATCTGTTGAATCGATATCGGTACCTGCAGCAGATCGCGTCATCCGATCGCCAGCTCGTCGAGCGCGTGAGGCTCCTGCAAGACGAGCTCGTTGACCAGAACGACGACCTGAGGGAGCGGATGGCCCTTCTCGGCTCGCTACGGCAAGACCGGGTCTCCGAAGTCGCTGAGTTACGGTCTGTCGAAAACGAACGAGAGCGGGCGCTCGTCGACTTCAGGGCACGCCAGGAACGGGCGGCGTCCCGCATCGAGGAGCTCGAGGCCGACGAGGTTCGTATGACGACGCTCATCGTGAGCCTCGAGGAGCGTCGACGCGCGCTGGAAGCCAGTCGCCTCCGATCCGGGGGCACCGCGATCACGACGGGCGATGCGGGGTCGCTGGACTGGCCGCTCCAAGGGGATCTTATCTATCGCTTCGGCCTCGAACGGCGCCCCAACGGCACTACCTTCCGTTGGAACGGCATCGGCCTCGCCGCCCCACCCGGGACGCCAGTACGTGCGGTGCGGGCGGGCCAGGTATTGTTCGCGGGCCCGTTCGAAGGATACGGACCCATCGTCATTCTCCATCACGGTGGCGGCTTTTACACGCATTACATGTACCTCGAGGAGATCGGCGTCGTGGAAGGTCGCGACGTCCTGGCGGGGCAGGTCGTGGGCACGGTCGGCGGCGGGGACACACCAGAGGGCCCGCACCTGGAGTTTCAGATCCGTGCACCGGTAGACGGCGACTTGCCGCGCGCCCAGGATCCGCTGCAGTGGCTCAAGCCCACGTCGGGCGCATGAGTCTCCATCCCGTGATGGGACATGCCGAAGCCCGTGCGTCCCTGGCTAGCGCGCATCTTCGGCACCTGCTTCCAGCCGCGCTCTTATTGCATGGCGCCCGCGGCGTCGGCAAACAGAGGGTCGCGTTGTGGCTCGCGCAACTCCTGGTCTGCGAGCGTCCCACGGCGGAGCCGTGCGGCTCCTGTGCGCCGTGCCGCATGGCGCTCGGCCTCGAGCACCCCGACGTCCATTGGTACTTCCCCCTCCCCCGCCCCAAGGGCGCTACGGGTGACAAACTCGTCGAAGCATTGGAGCAGGCGCGTGTCGATGACATCGCAGAGCGGCGAGAGCACCCCCTGCGCGCGAGCCACAGCGACGATGTGAGAGGGCTCTACCTCGGCACCGTTAGGAGCCTTCGGGCCAAGGCCTACAAGCGTCCCGTGATGGCGCGGGGACCCGTTTTCATTATCGGCGAAGCCGACTTGCTCGTGCCTCAGGAGTCGAGCCCGGAGGCAGCCAACGCGTTGCTCAAGTTGCTGGAGGAGCCACCGGGGGCGGCCCAGTTCATCCTGACAAGCAGCGAGCCCGGACGGCTTCTGCCTACGATCCGGTCCCGAACTGTGCCGCTGCACCTCGGACCCCTTCCGAGGGCCACGGTCTCCGACTTCCTCCAACAGGATGCCGATGTGGACGCGACCGAGGCCGAATGGGCCGCGGGGCTGTCGCAGGGTGCCCCCGGACGGGCCCTCGGTTTCTTGCCGGACGGATCGGAGCGGGGACCTCTCGAGCGGCTTCGCCGGCGAGCCTATGAAATCGTGGCCGCGGCAATGGGCGCAGGGAGCTCGGAAGGGTACGGACTCGCCCTCGGCTTTCCACCAGCGGGCGCCAGGGGCCTGGTCGACCTCTTCGACTTCGTCGAAGAGTGGGTGCGCGACGTGGCAGCGGTCGCCGCAGGCGCATCGGCACGGGTCCTCAACCAAGACGCGGTTGCTGAGCTCGAACGGCGCGTTAGCGAAGCGAAGGTCGCTCCCTTTGCCGCGGCCCTCGCCTTCGGGTCGGTGGAGCGAGCGAGGGAGCTGGCGTGGGCCAACGTGAACCCCCAGCTCGTCGTGAGCGGCCTGGTCCGTGACCTACGGACGGCCCTGCGAAGTGGGAGCCCCGAGGGAGCCACTGCATGAACAGTAGAGACGACGCGCTGAGTCACCTGGACGCGGAAGGGCGGGCCAATATGGTGGACGTCTCGGCCAAGGACGTCACGTCCAGACGCGCCGTGGCGGAAGGACGCATCGTCATGGCAGCGGCCACGGCCACCGTAATCGCCTCTGGCCAGACCAAGAAGGGTGACCCGATCAAGGTCGCAGAGCTCGCGGGGATCATGGCCGGGAAGAAGACGGCCGATCTCATCCCCCTCTGCCACGCCCTGCCGGGGGCCAGTGTTCAGGTGTCCTTGGAGCTGGATCAAGACCTGCCCGGTGTTCGGGCACGTGCCGAGGCGACGGTGAGTGGGCAGACGGGCGTCGAAATGGAAGCGCTGACGGCCGTGGCCGTCGCGCTCCTCACCGTCTACGACATGGCGAAAGCGGTCGACCGCGGCATGCGGATCGAGGGCATCAGGTTGGTCGAGAAGGAAGGTGGCCGCTCAGGCAAGTACACAGCGCCTTAGCTGCCCGGTCAACTACCGGCCGAATTAGCTCCGCGTGCGCCCGGCGCCACTGGCACCGTCAGCAGAGTCCCTATGCGCAGATAGCGCGGACGCAGCTCCGGGTTCGCCTCGTGCAAGTCAGCGACCATCACGCCGTACCGAAGCGCGATGTGCGAGAGCGTTTCACCCTCCTCGACCTGGTGCTCCACGAACCTGACGCGTTGCGTCGCAGGGATCTCAGCGTAGTTCCGCTCGAACGTCGGACCCTTCCCTGGCGGTACGCGCAAGCCGCTTTCACGACCTGGTGGCGTCATCCCACGCACGAACTGCGGATTCAGCCACTCGATCTCGTGCAGGGTCGTCTCAGAAGCATCCGCCACGACATCCAACGTGGTGGCACCGGGCACCGTGACGTCGTCGAACAGAAAGGGATCGTCGGGTTCAACGAGCTCCGATTCGCGGGCCGCCGGTCGCTGAGCCACCAGAATCGCGCCCAAGAGCTTTGGGACGAAGTTCTGCGTCTCAGGTGGCAAGAGATGCCTCAGGGTCCAATAGAGGCTGTCGGAGGGCCCTTCGTCAGGCGCGTGCCGGCGCAAGATCTGCCTCAGTCGGGTGGGGCCGGCGTTATACGCGGCCAGTGCCAAGAACCATGAGCCAAAGCTTATACGCAGCTCGGAGAGATAGGCGAGCGCCGCCTCCGTAGAGCGGATCGGATCCCGCCTTTGGTCCAGAAGGCGGGTGACCTCCAAGCCCATCTCTTCGGCCGTTGGCTCCATGAACTGCCACAGCCCCACAGCCCGGGCACCGCTCGCCGCGGCAGGATCATATCCGCTCTCGATGAACGGGAGGTACTTGAGCGAGGCCGGCAGGTCGTTCACCAAAAGAGCCGAGTCGATGGCCTGCTCGAAGCTCGCCATGCGCCCGAGGAAGAGTGGGATGGCGGCCGCCTCCTCACGCTCCCAGTAGCCGACCCATTCCGCGACAACACCGTCCACGACTGGATCACCGAAGACTGGTGAAGCCAACAGCTCGTCCAGTCGCACCGCCGGTGGCGAAACCCTCACGGGGTCCAGCCTCGGCTGGTAGACGGCGCCCCGCTCGACCGAGTGGGCCAAGAGCTCAGGGGACTCCGGGGGCGGGATGGTATACACCGCAGTTCCCCCCGCACAGCCGCAGGCGACTAGGGACAGTACCCCCGTCCGTAGTCGCAAGGTGCGGAGGGACGGGTTCAAAACAGAGTAAGCTCCGTTACATGCGATAGTTTGGCGCTTCGCGCGTAATCGTCACGTCGTGGGGGTGCGACTCTCGCAACCCGCCTGAAGTCACGCGATTGAAGCGTGACTTCGTACGAAGGTCCTTCATTGTCGCGGTGCCGCAGTACCCCATGCCGCTCCTGAGGCCCCCGACGAGCTGGTAGAGCGTGTCTGACACGGGGCCCTTGTACGGGACACGAGCCTCGATGCCCTCGGGTACGAGCTTGTTCTTCTCTCGCTCGCCCTCTTGGAAATAACGGTCCGCCGACCCCTCCTCCATGGCAGAAAGGGACCCCATGCCTCGCACGGTCTTGAACCGTCTTCCTTCGAGCAGGAAGCTCTCGCCCGGCGACTCATCCGTTCCAGCGAGCATCGACCCCATCATGACGGAGTGTGCGCCGGCGGCGATCGCCTTCACGATATCACCCGAATACCGGATGCCACCGTCGGCAATGATCGGTACGTCGCCACCAGCACCTTCGGCGGCATCCATGATGGCCGTGACCTGCGGTAGTCCGACGCCGGTCACGACCCTCGTGGTGCAGATAGAGCCGGGTCCCACGCCCACCTTCACGGCATCGACACCGCGCTCTACGAGGGCGCGCGCACCTTCCGCCGTGCCCACGTTGCCGCCAATCAGTTGGATGTCCGGAAAGCGCTCGCGCACGCGAGCAATGGCATCGAGTACGCCTTGGGAGTGACCGTGCGCCGTATCGACCACGATGACGTCGGCGCCCGCGTCCACCAGCATCGCAGCCCGTTCAAGATCGGCGTTCGACGCACCTACGGCCGCACCGACCCGGAGGCGACCATGCTGATCCTTGCAGGCATTCGGGTACATCCGGCGCTTGAAAATGTCCTTCACCGTGATGAGGCCCCTCAGGCGTCCATCACGATCGACGACCGGCAGCTTCTCGATCCTGTGCTCGTGGAGAATCGCCTGGGCCTGCTCGAGCGTCGTCCCCACGGAGACCGTGACGAGATTCTCCGACGTCATCACCGATGAGATTGGCAGGTCGAGATCGGTCTCGAACTGCAGGTCGCGGTTCGTGACGATACCTACGAGGCGGCCGCCTTCCTCTACGATCGGCACGCCCGATATGGAAAAGCGCGCCATCAACCCGTGCGCGTCCCGCAGCGAAGCACCGGAGGTCAGCGTGATCGGGTCCAGGATCATCCCGCTTTCGGACCGTTTCACACGGTCCACCTCGCTCGCCTGGCGCTCGGGCGTGAGGTTCTTGTGAATGATGCCGATCCCACCCTCTCGAGCCATCTGGATCGCCATCGCCGACTCGGTCACCGTATCCATGGCGGCGGCCATGAGCGGGATGCGCAGCTCGATGCCTCGCGTGGCCAGCGTTGAGACGTCGGTGTCCTTCGGATGCACCCGAGAGTGGCCGGGGATCAGAAGCACGTCGTCGAAAGTCAGCGCTTCCTTGAGAATCCGGGGATGCCCTCCGGGCGCCTCACTCATCAGAGGGACCTCCCCTCGAACAACGAAACGCCCACCCCGGTAAGTGCCCGATATCGGGCCTCGAAGGGGCTGATGTTGCTAGCTCCGAAGAGCGTTCCTCTCTGCATAGGAGAGGATATGGGGACCCCGAGAAGGCGTCAACGGGTGTCGCCCGGGCTACATATCAGCCTGGCGGGGGCTTGCCTGCATCCGTCGACTCCCCGCCTGACTCCTGACCCTCACCCGACGGACCATCGCCTAGCGTTTCCTCACCTGGCTGAGGCTCCAAGACCTGATTGAGATCGGCCAGGATCTGCTTGCCGGCGGAGGACACGCCTGCGAGCACCCGGTCCGCCGCTGAAATCAGCTGGAAGGCCTCACGGATCGTGCTCGGGCTGACCGCGCGCTTCCGTAGTTTGTCTTCCAGCCCTTCGGCGAACTTCTGCAGTCCGGACGCCTCCACCAGCGCAGCCGTCGAGTACTTCGATTCGAGGAACTCGATGTAGTCGAGGAGCTGGTAGATCTGGTCGTCGGGAAGGCTCTCGATCTTCCGCAGAAGCCGCTGGCGCAGAACGTCATGCATGCTCTAAAGTAGTGTTCCCTGTGGCCCGCGCCCACCTTGCCACACGCCTGAATCGGGGTAACGTCCGTGCCTATGCCTTTCTTGCCCCTCAGGCCCGTTCCTATCACGGAAGCGGCGTCGTCCCAGTACGGCGCCTGGCTCGATTGGCTCGCCGAGACGCTGGCCGACCCTGCTTGCGATCGGAACGAGCTGTGCCGACAGATCCTGACGGATCTCTACTTTCCGCAGTTCGCGGGCACCGATCCGTCGATCCTGTCCGCCACCGCGCGGCTGGCATTGCTGCAAATGGATCCGCGCAATGTCACCCTCGAGCCCGAGTACTACAAAGATATCGACACCGAGCTGTATGCCCCGCGCAAGCCGCTCCTGTGGCTCTGGGAGATGTTCGACCGGAGCGCGTTGGGTGAGAACATCGCGTTGGGGATCCCGTTCAGACGCATCCTCGCAAAGCACGTGTTCGCGAGTTGCGGCAAGAACTTCAAGGCGTTCACGCACGTGAGGTTTTCGTACGGCTACAACTTGAACATCGGCGACAACGTGGTCATCCACCGGCACGTGCTGCTCGATGATCGCGGTGGCATCGAGATCGGAGACGGTTCGTCCGTCTCCGACTTCGCCAACGTCTACTCGCACTCACACAACATCGTAGATGGGCGCATCGTCTACCTGCCCAAGACGGTCATCGGCAAAGGTGCACGCATCACGTACCACGCCACGATCCTGGCTGGGACCCACGTGGCGGACGACTCCATGGTCGGCACGAGCGCAGTGCTCACGAAGAGCACGGAGCCCCACTGGGTCTACGTGGGGGTGCCCGCGCGGAAGGTGAAAGAGAAGCCGGCGGACGAGCGGGCGGCCAAGGCGCCGCCTACCGACGATCCGATGAGGGACGGGTAGAGGTCGGGCGTGTCCTCGTCCTCCTTCACCTTCCCCGAGCGCCCTCGGCGCTCATCGGAATTCACGAGCGCACGATGACCGGACCCGGGGCACCTGAGTACCGACTCGAGAACCTCGCCCGCTTCGCAAATGAGGATCCGCCCGAGGAGCCCGCCCTGTACCGCCTCCATTCCGAGGTGTTCGGCTGGTCCGTGGACCGCCGACGATTCTTGTACACGAGCGCGGCCGGGCTGGGGGGCCTCCTCGCTGCGTGCTCGAGCGGGGATGACCCAACCGACCCCGGGGACCCTGGTTTCGACCTCCTGACTTTTTGCAGCGACGAGGTCGGAGCCCACCAAGGGATCGCTGCCCTGGCCTTCAGTCGGGACGGTGCCTTCCTCGCGTCAGGGGGGACGGGCCGCGGGGACAACCACTTCAAGCTTTGGGCCTTCCCGTCCGGGCGTCTCGTGACGTCGCTCAACTACAGCGGAAGCGGGTTCGCCATTCCGATCGCATTCGATCCCCTCGGTCGGTTCGTCGCGACGCAGCTCCCAGGCAGGATCACGCTCGTGAACCTTTCCGATGGCTCGATTCGTAGCGAATGGGACTACGTCAGGCAAAACTCGGCAGGCTCGTTCGCGTTGGCCCTGTCGGGAGACGGGTCCGTGCTCGCCTATGCGGATGGGACCCGCGTTACGATGCTCGATACGTCGACCGGCGGGGAACTCTCGAGTTTCAACGTCTCCGCCGGATTCCTCCAGAGCCTGGACCTCAGCCCCGACGGGTCGTTGCTTGCGGTGGCGCCCTATGGCTCCAACCCAGGACAGCCAGTCGTGCGCGCCTACTCCGTGCCCGACGGGCAGCCGGCCGGCGTCTTCGAGGACCCCGCGAACGATTACACCCTCATCCGGCGGATCACCTTCACGCCCGACAGCAGCGTACTGGTGACGAGCAGTGAGACCGAGCCAATCACGTTCTGGGACGTCGCGACACGTCAGGTAATCCGACGCGTCGACTCGAATCAGGCGGGCCGCGGCTTCTACACGCACGCGCTCGATGCCAACGGCGACGTGTACATGATCGGCGCAGAGGGGCTCCAGATCCACAGCGTGCCCGATGGAACGTCCCGCGGAGGCATCCCCGGTCTTCTGGGGGGGCGTCTCGTCACGATCGCGCCGTCTCCCGACGGACGCCACCTGGCCTTTGGTCTGGGCAGTTCGCTCAGGCTTTACGACCTGGCGACAGGACGCTTCGAGAACTGCTACTTCGACGAGCCAGCGACGGCGCGAGGGGGGCGCCTCAGCTACTACAGCACCATCGACTCCCAAGGAAGGGAGGTATGGTACACGCTTCCCTGTGGCTCGCCGATTCCAGCCGGTGCGCAATGCACCTGCAACTGCGTTTCAGGACAAGCGCCAACCGCGGGTGGCTCCTCGTCGTGCAGCATCAACTTCGTGTGCACGTGCATTCCCGTCGTCTACGGAGGTTAATCGGGTGAGCCCCGCTGACACCGACGTCCGATCCGGGGCGCCCGAGCTCACGGCCGAGATCTTCGTGATCCCCGGGCCCGGCGGACGTCAACTCGTTTTTGCGCCACGCCAGCGCGCTGCATTCCTCTGCAACGACTCGGCGGTGTCCTCTCTGGCCGACCTGGCAGCGAAGCGTCAGGCTCGGGATCGTTCGACGGTCGATGCCGAGTTCGTCGGCTTTCTCCGAAGTCTCCGTCTCGTCGACGGCCCTCCCGACGCACTGCCGGAACCGGACGTGACCGGTGACCCCCGGCCCACGTCGGTCACGCTCTTCATGACGACGGCGTGCAACCTGCGCTGCACGTACTGCTACGCGAGCGCCGGCGACACCCCGGGTGAGTTCATGCCTTTGTCGACGGCCCTGCAGGGTATCGACTTCATCGTCGACAACGCGCGGGCGCTGGGAGAAAAGCAGATCACCGTCGCATACCACGGCGGGGGAGAGGCCACGGCCAATTGGGACGTCATGACCGACTCGTGGGAGTACGCGGCTGCGGCGGCCGACCGATACGGTCTCACGCTCCGAGCCCTCACCGCCACGAACGCGGCGATCCCCGAGGCCAAAGCCGCCTGGATCGCCGAACACCTGGACGGAGCCTCCGTTTCGTTCGATGGATTGCCGCACCTCCACGACCTGCAGCGCCCTTCGGCATCGGGGCGAGGCTCGAGTGCCAGCATCGAGCGCACACTCGAGCTGTTCGACAGGGTCGGATTCGACTATCAGCTTCGCCTGACCGTCACCGAGGCCCTACTCCCCTTCCTCGCGGTCGCAGTGCAATACCTCTGCGACAACTTCTCGGCGAAGCGAATCCAACTCGAACCCGTGTATCCGGAGGGCCGGGGTTCTGACCTCCCGGCCATCGATCCCGACCGCTTCGTCGAGCTCTTCCTCGAGGCCGAGTCGATCGGACGCGCGTATGGGCGCACCGTCTACTTTTCCGCGGCACGGTTCGGCATGGTGACGAGGCATTTCTGCGGGGTGACCCGGGACTCCTTCGCACTTACCCCGACCGGCGACGTTTCCGCATGCTACGAGGCGTTCTCGGATGGTAGCGATCTCGCCGGGGACTTCTTCTACGGACGCCTGTCCGGCGGGAAAGGGGTCCAACTCGACCCCGTGGCCCTGTCACGCCTCCGGGCACGGACGGTGGACAAGCGCCCGTATTGCGAAGGGTGTTTCGCGAAGTGGTCGTGTGCGGGTGACTGCCACGTGAAGCACATGGCACACGAGGGAAGTGAACACGAACCGCCCAGGTGTCGCATCACGCGCGCGATCACACGGCACCAGATCCTGGAACGCATCTCCGAGCACGGCGGTCTGTTCTGGCACGAGCCCGCGCCGGAGCAGTCCTAACCCTCCTCCGCCTCGTGCTGCTCCTGCAGCCGCTTGACCACCGCCGGATCCGCTAGGGTCGTCGTATCGCCCACGGCCCTACCCTCCGCGATGTCCCGCAGCAGCCTGCGCATAATCTTTCCGGATCGCGTCTTTGGAAGGTCGGCGCTGAAGACGATGAGCTCCGGCTTCGCGATCGCGCCGATCTTCTTGCCGACGTGCTCGCGTAGCTCGGCAAGGAGTTCGTCTGTCCCGTCGTAGCCCTCCTTGAGCGTCACGAACGCCGCGATCGACTCGCCCTTGATCTCGTGTTTCTTACCCACGACAGCCGCCTCGGCAACCGACGGGTGATCGACCAGGGCGCTCTCGACTTCCATCGTGCCGATCCTGTGCCCTGCGACGTTGAGCACGTCGTCCACGCGGCCCAAGATCCAGAAGTAGCCGTCGTCGTCCAGCTTCGCTCCGTCCCCAGGGAAGTAGGTGTCTTTCCACTTCGACCAGTAGGTGTCCCTGAAGCGCTGGTCGTCGCCCCAGACGGTGCGCAGCATCGATGGCCACGGTGACGTGATGGCCAGGTAGCCGGCCGACCGCTCCTCCCCCGCGTCGTTCATGATCTTCGCTTCGATCCCCGGGAAGGGCCGCGTAGCGGTGCCTGGCTTCGTCTCGGTGATGCCAGGGAGGGGCGTGATCATGATGGCCCCCGTCTCGGTCTGCCACCACGTGTCGACGATGGGGCAGCGCTCACCGCCGATCACCTTGTGGTACCACATCCAGGCCTCGGGATTGATCGGCTCACCCACCGTCCCGAGCAGCCGTAGCTTCGACAGGTCGGACTTCGCGGGCCAGTCGTCGCCCCACTTCGCGAAGGCGCGGATCGCCGTGGGCGCCGTGTAGAAGACGGTGACTCCATACTTCTCGCAGAGCTGCCAGAAGCGCCCACGATCGGGCGTGTCAGGGGCACCCTCGTACATCATCACCTGGGCGCGGTTCGCCAACGGACCGTAGACGATGTAGCTGTGCCCCGTGATCCAGCCAACGTCTGCCGTGCACCAGTAGACGTCGTCGTCGTGGAGATCGAACACTGCGTTCGTGGTCGCGTAGACCTGCGTCAGGTATCCGCCCGTCGTGTGGACGACGCCTTTCGGCTTCCCCGTCGTGCCCGACGTATAGAGGATGAACATCGTGTCCTCGGCGTCCATCTGCTCCGGGGCGCACTCGGTGGAGGCATCCGCGATCAGGTCGTGGTACCAGTGATCCCTGCCCTCCTGGAGCGTGGCGCCCACCTGCTCGCTCAGCTCGCCACCCCGCCGCACGACGACACAATGTTCGATGGTCGGGGAGGCCTTGAGCGCCTCATCGGCGTTCTCCTTCAACGGGACGACCCCACCCCGCCGCCACCCCCCGTCCGCGGTGATGAGCACTTTGGCCTGCGCATCGTTGTTTCGGTCCGAGAGCGACTCGGGGCTGAACCCGCCGAAGACCACCGAGTGGATCGCTCCGATGCGGGTGCACGCCAACATGGCAACCACCGCTTCAGGGATCATGGGCAGGTAGATGGTGACCCGGTCACCCTTCCCCACGCCGAGCCCCTTGAGCGCGTTCGAGAACCGACAGACCTCCTCGAGGAGCTCGCCATAGGTGAACGTCCGCGTGTCGCCGGGCTCGCCCTCCCAGATCAGTGCCTTCCGGTCGGCGTGACCCGCTTGGACGTGACGGTCCAAGCAGTTGTGCGAGACGTTGAGCTTCCCCCCCAGGAACCACTTGGCGTAGGGCGGCGACCACTCGAGCACGGTATGCCAGGGTTCGAACCAGTCCAGCTGCGCCGCCCAGTCGGCCCAGTACGCCTCGCGGTCCTTGGACGCGCGTTCGTAAACCGCTGGATCGCCGAAGTTGGCCTTGTCGCGAAAGCCAGGCGGGGGAGCAAATCGTCGATTCTCGTCCAACAGTGCTTCGAGCGACCCTGATTCACTGCTCATGAGCGTCCCTTTCTCGTTCTCGTCACGTGGAATGTGCGGCGCGAGCGCGTGCGGCACGAGGCCCAATCTGCACGCGCCTTCCAGGCGGGGAAACCGCCCCCTACCTCAACCCTCCGGCAGGTACTTCGTCAGTTCCGGAGAGGCGATGATGGTGTCGAAGCCGGCGACTGTCGAGCTGGCAAGTCGCTGGATCGCTGCCGGCCCCTTCGCAATGATGGCCTTGGTGAGCCGAAGCTTGAACCTCACCTCGGTCTCGGCGGCCGCCGGATTCTCGGAGCCGTTCTCGAGCCGAAGCCGCAACGTCAACGGTGTCAGGAACTTGCCGGGTAGGGCCGCGCTGGACACCGTGCCCAGCACGCGCAGCGCATCGCCTGGCTCACCCAAGTCGCCGAGGGGCACCAGGTCCACGACGAGGGCGATGTTCCCGGTCAGGCCGCGGCTGGTCTCGTCCAGGTACACATCGATGCTCACGGGCTCGGGAGCGGCCTGAGAGTGAAAGAACAGGTACGCGCTCCGGGTCGATTCTCCCTCCCAGCGACCCTCGAACTGGTGACTCGTGGTCTTCTGCAGCCCGGATAGCTCCCAACCCGCGCCCTCCAATCCCTGGCGAATCGCCTCGATGAGCGGCTCGAGCGTGAGAATGGCGTCTTGTTCCGGAGGGCTCACCTAGGGTCTCTGACGGTTGGGGAGGGTCACGTCGCTCGCTCGTTGCGATTCAGGTTGACACTGCTTCCAGCGCCCATGTAACGTTGCGTTCACGGCGGTTGGACGGATCTCGGACAAGGTGCCTCGAGAAGCAACATGGCCATGGAAGCCGATTCGAGCGATCTGCGGTTGCGGCGCGCATTGGAAGCGAGCGGTCAGCGCTTCACTGAGCAGCGAGCTGCGGTGTACCGTTGCCTGGCGAACACCGACGTCCATCCTACGGCGGACGAAGTCTTTCTGAACGTACGAGAGGGCCTGCCCGGCATCTCGCTGGCGACCGTCTACAAGAGCCTCGAGACCCTCGTCGGCTGTGGCCTCGCCGTCAAGCTGACCTTCGCGGACGAGTCCGCCCGCTACGATGGCCGCACCGACCCCCATCATCACGCCCGGTGCTTGGCGTGCGGGCGGGTCGCGGACATCCCCGGAGAAATCGCGGAAACCGAGATCGCAGCCCTCCGCCGACGGTCGGACGGCTTCACCGTCACGGGCTACCGCCTCCAACTCTCCGGCTACTGCTCCACGTGCCTTCCCGAGGGCGGCCCCGCCCCGGTGCACGCCTGACCCAAGCGCAGAGCCACCGACCTTGATACCCCGCCGGGGAATGCGACGGACCCTCTTGGTCGGCGCTATTCTCGCTGGGACTGCCGCCGGGGCGTCGGCGCAGGAGATCGAAGAGCTGCAAAGTCGCGTAGCCGGGGTCTTCGGGTCGTCTGGACTCCCCGGCGCGACTTGGGGCGCCATGATCGTCAGCCTCGACTCGGGCGACACGCTCTTCGCGCTCGCGCCCGACTCCGCGCTCACACCCGCGTCGAACCTCAAGCTACTCACGACCGCGGCGGCTCTTCGGATTCTAGGACCCGAGTTTCGCTTTCGGACCTACGTCCTGACCGACGGCACGGTCGCCGGCGGAGTCGTCGATGGCGACCTCGTCCTCTACGGCACCGGGGACCCGGGCATCTCCGATCGTTTCTACCAGCAGAAAGACGACGCCTTCCAATTGCTCGTCGACCAACTGGAAGCTCTGGGGATTCACACGGTGACCGGCGACATCGTCGGCGACGCATCGTTCTTCACGGGGCCGTTGCGTCCGCCGGGATGGGACCCGCGAGACCTCAACGATCACTTCACCGCCGCTGTGAGCGCACTGTCGTTCAACGAGAACGTTGTGTCCTTCCGGGTCGTCCCGGGCGCCCCGGGGGAGGCTCCCAGCGTGACCACCGTCCCGGCGCACTCGGGCATGGAGGTGGTCAACAACGCCGAGACGGTGGCGGGCCAGGCGCGCCCCAGGCTCGCGATCCTTCGAGACGATCCCCTAGATCCGGTGCGGGTGGAGGGCCGGATCGTCGCGGGGACCCGAGATGTCTGGCGTGAGATGACGGTTTCCGAGCCGGCACGCTTCGCGGCGGCCACGTTCCGCGCCGTGCTTGAAGAGCGCGGTATCACACTGCAGGGCGGACTGCGCACGGTCGAGGACCCGGACCAATCCATCCTTGGCCGCCAAAACGTCGGGGCGCCGGCGTACGGAAAGCGCGAAGCGCGGGTGCTGGCTCGACACGTATCCCAGCCGCTGACCGCATACCTCGACATCATCAACCACGAAAGCAACAACCTGTTCGCCGAGCTGCTCTTTAGGAGTCTGGGACGGTCGTTGACCGGTGAAGGCTCTCCGGCAGCCAGCGGACGGGCAGTGCGCGCGACGCTTTTGGCCATTGGGGCCGACCTGCGGGGCCTCGTCCAGGAGGACGGCTCGGGTCTCTCCGCAGGGAGTCGAGTGAGCGCTTCCACCTTCGTGTCCGTGCTCGAGCGAATGGCCGAGGGCCCCTACTGGGCTGCATATTGGACCTCGCTTCCAGAGGCCGGTCAACGCCGTGGGCTGAGCCGCATGTACAGCACCGCTGCTGCCGGGAATCTCCGGGCCAAGACCGGCACGATTGAAGGCGTGTCGGCGCTGTCCGGGGTGGTTCGGTCGGGTGACGGAGAGCGTCTGGCCTTCTCCTTGCTGGTGAACGAAGCGAGATCGACGACCCGGGCCAAGCGGGTGGAGAATCAGATCGGCGTACTCCTTGCCTCGTTCCAGCGGGCGCCCGGCCGCACCCCGACGCTCCAGATGGTGGAGGCTCAGATCATGGCGGACGCACTAGGGGACGAGGCGAACCGCCACCGCGTGAGCTCGGGTGAAAACCTCAGCGCCATCGCCGGCAGATACCGCGTCTCGCTCAACGACCTCCTGACGGCTAACCCACGACTCGAAGGCGACCGAATCGTTGCCGGTCAGTGGATCGAGATTCCCGGGAGAGCAGGTACGGACTAGGGCTTGGCGACTGCCGAACCGCTTCTACCGAGGGCCGAACGCAACCGGCGGCGAAGCTCGACCTCGGACATCGAGTCGAGCGACCGGCGCGCCGCGCGCTCACTGTTCCAGCGCACGTCGTCCAGCGTCACCGTGCTGCCTCCACCGTCGCGCGGCGCTAGCACGAGATATAGGCGCCCCTTGTAGTCGGTTCCCGCCTCTTCCAACACCGAGGCGTGCCAGGCCCGCCCCTCTGCGTCTGTGAAGTCTCTCACTCCGGGAAATCCCTCGTGTGGTAGGCGCGTCCCATCAAGCAACCGAACGGTCGAACACAACGCTACCGCCAAGGCCGCAGGCGTCAAGGAAGCGGCGCAGTACGAACCTCAGGCCGCCCCCTTCTTTGACCTCGGTCGGCGTGGCCCCCACGTAGGCGCGAAGGGCCCGCCGGAACGCGGCACCACTCGAGTATTCCAGCTGCCGAGAGATGCTCTCGGCGCTGCGGCCAGGGTCGGTCAACCACCGCCCGGCGTGAAGAAGCTTCGCCCAGATCAGGAGGTGCCCGGCCGAGGGGAGCCCTACGTTCCTCAGCCTCACGCTGAGGTGAGGGCGCGTGAGACCGAGCTGCGCTGCGAGCTCTTCGGTGGCCCACCCCCGCTGCACCGCTTCGAGGGCTATGCGAATCGTCATCGACTCACGAGAGGGCACGTAAGAACTCACGGCACGCGTGACGAGCGCACTCGTCCCGTTCAGGAGAACCGTGTGCATCGCTCGAGCGACGTCAGTAGCAAGCGCGGTGGCGGGGAGGAGCACCAAGTTCGTTCGGCCGGCCCGTCCCAGCCGGAACAACGACACCGGATCCGCCCTTGGCTGGACGACGAAGATTGCCGCCACGCTGGGGTAGCGCCGGCGCAGCTCCCCCACTGCCGCGTCCTCAGCCACGTGCCCGGGAAGCGCGCCAGAATCCAGGACGACCGCGGTCGACGGACGTTCCCGAACGAGCCAGGACAGCCGCTCCCAGGAGCGGGTCGTAGCCACCGAGTGCGCATCGAGCAGAGGGCCTTGAACCGACTGCCGGACCCGTGGATCTCTCGTAAGTACCGCGACTAGTGCCATAATCTTCGAAAAAGACATACCCCATGCGCAAAGTGATACTACGCGCCGACAGGCCTATTGGAAAGTTCAAGTTTCTCACTACGGGCTTATTTCGGCCGCTTCGCCCGATCCTCCCTGGACCGCGGCAACCGGCCACAACCGAGGGATCCATCATGAGGAATCTACGCCGCTCGCTTCTCGCACTCCTGCTCGCAATCGGAACCGCCGCATGCGGCACTGACATTACCGGGCCCGACACGGGGCAGCACACACCCGACCCGGGTAGCTACACGCCCGATCCTGGCAGCCACACACCCGACCCCGGTAGCCACACGCCGGACCCGGGCAGCCACACACCCGACCCCGGTAGCCACACGCCGGACCCAGGCAGCCACACGCCCGACCCCGGCTCTTGAGGAGTTAGCCCTCGGCTAACGCCAACTCCCGTCGCATCGCCCTGAGTCCATCGCGCATCTCGGGCGGCGCGACGGGGGTTGGCGGAGCCGTCGTTGTCGATGGATCCACACATTCCTCGGCCAGGGACGCCAGCGCTTCGTCGGCCCGGAAGAGCACGTGGTTGTATTTGTGCTCCTCGGCGAAAGCCACCGCTGCCCTAAGCCATTCTCGTGCCTGCGGGAGATCACCTAGGGCGCGATAGCTCACGCCTCGGTAGAACAAGATCTCCGCCTTGGCGTACCCGGGCTTGTCCGTCCAGCCGAGGGCATCGCACTGCTGCGCGTGCCGCGCGAATGCTACCCCATCGCCTCGGAGTGCCGCCAAGTACGCCAGCGCGTCCTGCGCATAGATCTGGTAGTACGCTTCGTCTGATCGCTGGGCTACCCATGACCAGGCGTCCTCAGCCGCTTCCCTGTCCCCGCAGTCTGCGAGTGCAGCGGCTAAGCCCGCCATGCAGCGGGTACGTCGTTCATGGCTCTGATAGGTCGCGACGGCGACCCACCCGTGTTCGAGGCTCACCGATAGGTTTCCTGCCAACTGCTCGACGCCCATCAAGGCGTGGTGCACCATCGCCACCGTATCGGCGTCGCCCGACCGTTCGGCAACGTGAAGTGATTCTCTGAGGCCAGTCCTCGCCGCGGGCAGGTTGCCCGCATCCTGCCGCATGAGGGAAAGCCCCACCATCGATCGGGCCGCAATGTCGCGTAGGCCCGCAAGCTCGGCGATCTCGCGAGCGGATGTGAGTCTGCTGCCGGCTTCCTCCCAGCTCGCGCGCCGACGCAGGAGGTTACCCATGTAACGGGAGGCCTCCGCGGCGGCCCTGGGGAGCCGCAGCGCGGTCGCGATCTCATAGGCACACGAATACATCTCGAGCGCCCCGTTGTCGTGCGCCTGCCGCTCCACCAGGTCGCCGAGACGAATGAAACGATCCGCCAATTCATCCGGCGCGCCACGAACGAGAAGTTCCAGGATGCGATGCCACTCTGCGACCTCTGGGTCGGCCGACTGCTTCGGGTCGGGCAGTTCCATGCGTGCACGCCGCACCTGTTCCGCGATGCGTTCGGGGGACGTCACGAGCTCGTCGTTCAGATGCATGCGGGCTACGCGCCCTACCACGAATCTCTGCGCGATTCGCCGACCGACCTCCTCATCGGACTCTCGCCCTTCCAGATCCTGCAAGATCGGCCAGCCCGGGAAGTCCCCTTCCGGCCGCTCCGCGTCGAGCATCGAGTCCAGTTCGCGGTGAAGAAGGACTGCCGCGCACTCGCCCGAGAGAAACATGAGGCGATGCCGGACCGCCGCCTGTAGGGGCGGTCGCTGCGCACTCGATTCTGCCACGACGAACCAAGCTCGCATCCCGTCGCTCCCGAGAGAGATCGCGAACGTCGTGGGGGCAGACGATGTCGGGTCGGCCTGGGCATCGACGGCGCCAGGGACGCCGAGCTCCCAGGCTCGACGCAACGGCTCGGACGAGAAGTGTCGGCGCGGTCGGTCTGCGAGGTGATCGAGCACTACGTGGGGATGCACCGATCCGGGTCCATACTCGTCGACCCAAACCGTCGCCGCGCGGTCCGCATCGCATAGCTCTGCCACTTCGGCGAGGTGCCGGAAGACGGCGAGTCTTCTTGGGTCCGCTCCGTACAGTTTCTCAGCAAGCTGTACGCGAATTGCCCTTCTTCCGCGGTAGTCCTCTAGTCTGAGGACCTTCGCAACTGCCATACAATGCTCTTCCGATGCCGGGTTGCCACACGTGGGCGGATAAGGCTGTATCCGGGGGGCCGTTCCAACATAAGCGCCACACGACGTGCGGCACAATAATGCATTTCGGGACCGACTCAGTCGCCCGAACCCAGCTCTCTTCGGTGGAGGAGTTCAGGGAATTCGTAGTAGATGATTCCTTCGTTGGAAATTTCCGACCGGACCCGAAAGCCGTCGTCCATCGACATGAGAATCTTCTCCGCGGCGGGCAATCCGAGATTGATGTCCGCCGCTACCTCCGTCACCGTGAGCGTGCCGCCTTTGGCCGCCGCCAACCGCAAAACCTTCCGCTGGATCCGCTGCATGATCGCCTTGCGGCGTTCCTGCAGCTCGTGCCAGCCCCAGTAGAAGGTCAGAGAGCCGCCACCGCCGATTACAGACCCCCAGGCCGCGAGTGCGCCTTCGGCTCCGAGGATGCCTGCCAGAAGTAGCAGGGTACCACCCACGACCATCCCGGCCCCCAGTAGCCGCCGCTTGATGCCGCTCTTCGGGAGCCGCTCGTCGGGCTGTTCCTCCACAGCTCGCTGCTCGGCCTCGGACCCGGCGAGCGTAAGCGCCCGCGAAGCGTTCTCCCAACCCAGCCCACACCGAGGGCATATCAGGTGCTTCCGGCGGGCTAACCAATACACCAGTCCGCCGAAGCCGTACGTGAACACCGAGATGCCGACGAGCATCCCGATGTGTCCACCCCGCCTGAAATAGGAGATGCCCTCCCCTTGATACGAACACCTGGGGCAACGCCGCACACCGGCTGGTCGCACCAGGGCCATCCCGACGGGCGTGGACGTTCCACACGTTGGGCAACGCACGGCCCCGGGCTGGAGGGGCTCACCGCACGTGGAACAGCGCATTAGCAGACCGGGGTTGGGCTGGCACTCATGGCCACTACGGGGCTCCGCCTTGGAAGATTCATGAATCCGTGCGCGATATCCTGTGTCACTGTAGCCGAATGATTCGCATCCGCATCACGGCCTGCGGGCTGCTCGCCCCTCCCGCCTCACCACCCAATCGCACTGCGATCGAACCGTTCGAGTCCGGGCTCACGATGTAATACGCAGCCGAGGATGACCAGAGTAGCCCCGATGGCCGGGCGCCACCCCCACCGATTGGTATGCCCTGGATGAGAAACTGACCCTGTAGCAGGGCCCGCAGATTGACGGTCGGGTAGACTAGGGGGCCGGACTCGGGACCGGGTCCGTCGAGCAGGATCGCGGACCACCAGTTGGCCAGAATGTCGGGCCAATCCAGCCCGACCTCGGCCTCGACGTTCGCGACGCCGGTGCGCGTGGTCGCCGCGAGTCGGCCGAGTACCTCGATGCCTTCCTGGTCGGCCAGATAGAGCAGAAGAAGGTACGCGGCCCCACGCTCCTCCAGTGAGCCCTGCCCTATCGATACGATGACACTCACCGTATCGGGAGCCCCGAGGTACCGCCTGGCCCTGGCGCGCGTGCCAGAACGGAAGAGCTCCGTAGAGGCGGGGTCGCCGAGTTCCTCGTACCGGCGCGCCACGATCTCCTCGGCCATCTGAGCCAAGCCCTCGGCCAGCCACAGCGCCTCCTGGCCGCCATCCAAACCCAGGAACCGCTGATTGAAGTTCACCATGTGCTGAAATTCATGCGCCAAAATTGCGGGAACGACGCTGAGTACCTGGCTCTTCGTCCTCGGGTCTCCGAACTCGCCGGCCGGGTCGGGGACCAGCGCGTAGAACACTTCGGCGCCGTTGCTACCGGTCGTCCCCGTCAGGAGGTCGTTACCGAAAAAGAAGCCGCCGACGAAGCCAGGCGAACCGGGAGAGGTGAGGCGGTTCACCGCGGGCGTGAACAGGATGATCACCCGCTCGTTTGCGTCCAAGTCGGACGGGCCGCCGTAGGCCGCGGTCACCTCCGGATGAATGACGCTGTCGAATCGGTCGGAGAGCGCCTCCAAGTCCGTGATGTCGAAGCCCCCGGTCGGGGCGGCCTGGTCCACGAAGATCGCCGCCTTGGCCCCGACGTACCGCGCGACCGCCGTCACCTGATCGAAGTCGCGAGCCGAATTGAGCACGTTGAAGACGAGGCTCTCACCCACCGTGGGCACCGCAGCCGGGCCGCCGCTTGTCTGTGCCGGTCGACTCTGGCTCCGCCGCCGAGCCGCAGAGACCAGATCGGCCTCGAGGGCCCGAACCCGCTCGTCCCACAAGGCCTGCGGATCAACCTGGTGCGTCCGGGGGGACGTGGGCTGAGTTGCCGTCCTAGAGCTTACCGCAGCCGCAGGCGACGACGAGCTGAGTGCGGTCAGCTCGTAGGGGTGCATCGCCGCACCCACCGTGCTCGCGGAGTAGACGAGAGTGAGGTAGCGGATGCCGGCCCCACCCTCCAGAGCATGGCATGGAAAGCCGCCGTCGTCCGCGACGTCCAGTGGCGATCCGACCGGAAGCGAAGTGACCTGCCCACCACCGGTCACCGTGAGCGGCGCGATGCCGCTCGCGACCGTGCCGAGCTGGACGCTCACGGTCACGGGTCGTGAGGGCAGACACCGCGGCACCTCGACGTCGAGCCGCGTGCCCGTGGCAGAGAGGACCCGCCCACGGATGCCGGAGAAGAGGACGACGTTCTGCCCCGGGACCGGACTGAAGTTGGTGCCGGTGAGCGTAACCGTGTCTCCGGCCGCCGCGGATGCCGGACTCAAGTCGCTGAGCACTGGGGGCTCGACCGAATGGACGGTGAAAATCGCCCACGCGCTGGGTTGATCGGCCAGGGTGGCTCGCACGATGACTTCCGCGGGTACGCTGCCCAGCTGCACTCCAATTCGGACCGAGCCTGTGGAGTCGGTGGATGCGGTCGTCGACCCGACGAGTGTCGCGCCGCCCGATTCGAGGTCCCACAGGACGCTGATGCCCTCCTGCGGCATTTGCGTGGCGCCCGTACGCACGACGACCCGGAGTGGAGTTCCCAAGAGCTGGCCCACGGTGCCGAACTGCCCGTCGCCCTCCGCAACTACGATCTCGAGACCGGTGAGCACCGCTACCGACCCCGGCGAGCAGGAGGTCGTGAGCAGGCCCGCCAGCGTCCCGATCCACCAGGGGGAGCGCCGCCGGTCGGGTCTCACCGACTTCGCTCTAGATTCAGGAGATCGACGATCGGGGTTCCGGTGAGTGCCGATGCTCCGGTGCGCACCCGAGCCGTCACCCTGATTCTCTCCAGAGGCACCAGGCCCTCCACCTCCGCCTCCCGCTCGGGCGGCACGGCGACGTACACGAACGGACCCTCAGGCCCGCCGAACCGAGTCAGTAGAAACGGCTCGCCCCGACGAAAGTCCGTTCGAATGTCCTCCGCCGCCTCCAACGAGATGAACTGGAGGCTCCACGAAACCACCCGGCCGACGTGCGCGGCAGGATCGTCCCTCAGTTCGGCCGGAAGCAGCGCCGTCGGCGCTGGGCCGTCGATGGCCTGACTGGTCACCGGCATCCAGACCCAGCCCTCCACGCGCACACGCGCCCAGTTGCCTTCCCGAGACACGATCTGCAGGTCACCGCGGGCAGTGGCGACGGCGAGGGTATCGCCGTCTGGCGCCGTCAGAATCGGAGCCCCTGCCCCGCCGACGCTTGCGAAGCCTTCCGGACGTCGCGCGGTGGTTTGCGAGACCGGTGGACTCGACACGGGGGGCCGGGCCGCCGGTGGCGTCGCGGCAGCCGGTGGCACGGGCGCGGATACCGCGGCGCTCCCGGCATCCACCGAGGCCGACCAGATCCAGGCCCGACGGCTCACGTGGACCCAACCAGGCTCGCGCCCCAGCTCCTCCAGCAGCGCGCCGTCCACGAGCCGGCCGATGATGGCACCCGACGGACCGTTTCTCAGGTTTTCGCCTTCGGGTGCTGCCACCACCAAGTCGAGGTCGGACTCGCTCACCTGCAACGAGCTGAGCCAGACCCATCCCTCGATGTCGACCTCCAGCCAGTTCGCATCCCTCCCCACCACGCTGAGCCTGGTACCGGGGAGCAGCCGACCGAGCACGACGTCGTTGGGGGCCCGTCGGAAGTTCTCTTCCAGGCGGACGCTGGCCTGGGACTGCCCGACGGCACCGAGCGGCACCGCGAGCGAGATCGCCGCGACGAGCGACGGGGTCCAAGCGTAGGTCCGGCTGCTGCGTGGCATAAGGCCTGAAACGATCGCGGACGGGCGGTGTTAGAAGTTGCGTTCTAGCACGGGCGGTGCCGACGGCACGCGCTCAAATGTGCCCGGGGCGCCATGGGGCGTCAAACCTTTTCTGCTGCCGGCGAGGAGCGCATTCCCTCGATGCGACTTGCGTTTCAGGTACTTTCGACCCTTACGCTGGGGGCCGTTCTCGTGTCGCCATCGATGGTCGCCGGCCAGGCAATTCCCTCGCCCTACACCTTCATCGAGTCGCGGCAGGAGGTCGGCCTCTATGGCGGCTACATGAGCGCCGCCACCGGTCGCTTCGGATACGGGCCGTCCGGCGGGATCATGTTCGGGGGGCGGTACGCCCTCCAATTGAGCGGGCCGCTAGCACTGGAGGGAGTGGCAGGCGCCGTCAGCGGCACCAGGGACGTGATCAACCCCGCTCGGCCCGAGGGAGACCGCGTCGTCGGTGAGGGTGATGCCCTCCTGGCGACGATCGACGCCCGCCTCAGGCTCAGCGCGACCGGTGACCGGGCCTGGCACGGCCTGAGCCCGTTCCTCGCCCTTGGCGCCGGCGTCGCATTCGACCTGTCTGACCCGGCCGAGGCCGACCTGCTTGTAGAGGCCAGAGACGTGTTCGACTTCGGAAGCTCGTTCTTCGGCACGATCGCGCTCGGCACCCGCTGGTTCGCTACGGAACGCTTCGCGCTCCGTACGGACGGGACGTTCTCATTATGGAGGCTGAAGACGCCTCCAGGCTTCAGTGACGCCGACCGTGGCTTCCCGTCGGTGGAAGACCGCGAGTGGGTACGCGGGCTCTCTGTGTCGGTCTCACTTCTGTACCGCTGGTGACCCGAAGCTTCGAGTCGCGTTCGGCCGACTGGCTGAGTGTGGAAGAGGCATTCAACAGGGTCGTGAGCGGCGCGGCGCAACTCGACTCCATTTCCGTCTCACTCGACTCCAGTGTCGGCTTCGCGCTGGCGAACGACGTGGTGTCCGATGTGACACTACCCCCTTGGGACAACAGCGCCATGGACGGCTACGCCGTCCGGGCCGAGGACGTCCAGGGAGCCAGCCCATCTGCCCCGCTCCGGCTCGTCGTGACACGCCAGGTGCGCGCCGGTGACCCGTCCGGTGCTGTCGTCGAAAGAGGCGAGGCAGTACGCATCATGACCGGGGCGCCGGTTCCGCCAGGGGCCGACTCCGTCATCAGGGTCGAAGACACGGATGCCGAAGGCGATAGCGGATCCGTGCAGGTTCGGAACGACCGGGACGCCGAAAAGAACGTCCGACCCGCTGGTCAAGACATGAGACCCGGCGAGCTGCTCCTCGCCCGAGGGCATACGCTTTCTCCTGGATCGATCGGTGTCCTGGCCGCGGCCGGCCTCCAACAGGTTCCGGTGTGCCGTCCCGCCTCGGTCGCCATTCTCACGACCGGCGACGAGCTGCGGAGCCCGGATCGCTTCGGCGACGTCAGGGCCGGCCTTGGCATCCCAGACTCCAACGGGCCCATGCTGGCCGCTATGGTCGCCGAGGCAGGCGGCCGCCCCGAGCGGCTTGGGATCGCCGATGACTCGCGCGAAGCGTTGGCCGCGAGGATCTCGCAGGCCGCCGACGCAGACGTCCTTGTTACGATCGGGGGAGCCTCGATGGGAGAGGCAGACCTCGTGAAGCGCGTTTTGGACGGCTTGGGATATGAGCCGGACTTCTGGCGGGTCCGGATGAGGCCCGGGAGCCCCGTTGGGTTTGGATGGCTGCCGCGCGGCTCACGTCGCCAGCCGGTCTTCAGCCTACCCGGCAATCCCGCGTCCGCCTTCGTCACGTTCGAGGTCTTCGTGCGACCGTTCCTGCGGCGGCTGGGTGGCCACGCTCGAACCGAGCGGCGGAAGATCGTCTGCCGGGCGAGCGTACCCCTCCGTACCCCGGCGGCGCTCACCTACTTCCTGCGCGTCGGTGTGGACGGCTCCGCCGGCGACGCGACGGTCCGTCTCACGGGTTCGCAGGGCTCTGGCCTGGTCAGCGGGCTGGCTCGAACCGAGGGGCTCACGATCATCGAGGAGGGTGTCTCCGCGGTCGAGGAAGGGGACGAGGTGACCGTCATGCTCATCCGGGAGCCGTGAGCATCAGGCTGCTTCTCGTCGCCGTGGCGCTCCTGTCGAGCGGTGCGTGCGGCATTCCACGGTGGCCGGTCGACGCACCCCTCACGTCGGATTTCGGACTGCGCTTCCGAGGCTCCAGTCCGGACATTCATCGCGGGGTCGACTTACGTGTCCCCACGGGCACGGAGATCCGCTCGATGGCTGCGGGCACGGTGCGCTTCGCGGGGACCATGTCCGGCTTCGGCAACGTCGTCTGGCTCGACCACGGAGCATCGATCCTGACGGTCTACGCACACCTCTCGACGATCCGTGTTCGCCAAGGACAGCGGGTCGGCGGGCGCGAAGTGCTCGGACTGAGCGGCCAGTCAGGAGATGCCACGGCTCCGCATCTGCATTTTGAAGTGTGGCGTGCCGGGCATGAAGTCGATCCGGTGCCCCTCCTCGGGGGCAAGCCCGGGCGCTAGTCCCCCGCCTTCAAGGCCGAGATCTCCTCCGTCAGGCGCGGGACGACCTCGAACAGATCCCCGACGATGCCGTAGTCCGCGACGTTGAAGATCGGCGCCGATGGATCCTTGTTGATGGCGACGATCGTCTTGGACGTGCGCATCCCCGCCAAGTGTTGGATTGCCCCCGAGATGCCGATGGCGATGTAGAGCGTGGGGGCAACTGTCTTGCCTGTCTGCCCGACCTGGTCGCTGTGCGGCCTCCACCCGGCGTCGACCACGGCGCGGGATGCGCCGAGCGCAGCACCTGATCCCATCGCGTCCCGCAGCCCCTCGAGAAGATTCCAGTTCGAGGGGTCCTTCATGCCCCGACCGCCTGAGACGATGATCGAGGCTTCGGCGACGTCAGTCGTCCCCCCAGTCGCCTGCAGCCGCTCGAGCACCTTCACCTTCCAGGTCGAGGGATCGACGTCGGGGGTGAACGTGGAGACCGCTCCTTCGGCGTCGGTCTCCGTCGCCGAAAAGACGTTGGGACGAATCGACACGAGGACCGGCGTGGCTTCGATCTCCAGACGCGCGAAGGCCTTCCCGGCGTACACCGGTCGCTCGACCACAACCGTGCCGCCGTCTACTTCGAGTCCGGTCGCATCTGTCGCGAGGGGCACGTCGAGGAGTGCGGCCACGCGGGGAGCGAGGTCCTTCCCGAGCGTCGTCGCCGGAAGGAGAACCGCTGAATAGTCGCCAGCTCGAACGTGCGAGACGACCACTTGTGCATACGCCTCGGGTTGGTAGCTGGCCAGCGCCTCGTGCTCCGCGACCGCGATGGTGGCGGCGCCGAAGCGACCCAACCCTCCAGCCTCCGACGAAGCCCCGACATCGCCGAGCAAGAGTGCCTCGGCGTGCCCCCCCAGTGACTTCGCTACACCGGCGGCCAGCGACGTCACCTCGCGCGAGGCGCCGGTGACCTTCCCGTCCCGCGTCTCGGCAATCACGAGTACGTTGGGCATCAGATCGCCTTTGCTTCTTCACGGAGTAAACGCACGAGCTCGGGCACCGCGTCGGGCCCTTCACCCACGATGCGTCCTGGCGGGCGGGCCGGCGGTTCGCTCAGGCCTCTCACCCGAATGCGTGAGCCAACGCGTTCGGCAGGCTTTTCTTCGAGGGGCTTCTTCTTGGCCGCCATGATGCCCTTCAGCGAGGCCAGTCGGGGCTCGTGCTCCCCTTTGGTGATCGTGAGCACGGCAGGCAGAACCGCCTCCACAACCTCGGAGCCGCCCTCCACCTCGCGGTGGCACACCACTGTTCCGGCGGACACCTCGAATGACGACACCCCCGTGACGCACGCTCGATCGGTAAGCACCGCCACCATGGGCCCCACCTGCTGCTGGTCATCGTCCGCAGCTTTAACGCCGAACAAGACGAGTGGGGCGTCGGACCCTTTCAGCTCGGCGGCCAAGACCTTCGCGGTTGCGAGGCCGTCCATGGTCGCCTCCCCCGTGAGCAGAACCGCGCCGTCGGCACCCATCGCGAGCCCTTTCCGCAGGGTCTCCTGACCGGTGGTGTCGCCGAAGCTGAGGAGCTCGACGGTGCCTTCACCCGCGGCTTCCTTCGTCCGCAACGCTAGCTCCAGAGCGTACTCATCGTAGGGGCTGATGACATACTTGACGCCGGAAGGGTCGATGCTCGTTCCCGACCCGTCGATTCGAATGCGGGTCTCGGTGTCTGGCACCCGCTTGAGGCACACGACCTGCTTCAAGGCGCTCGTCTCCCTGTCTGGTTCAACGGACGGCCGCCCCTACCCCCCATGAAGGGGCGGGATCCGCTACAAGGTGGCTCCTAGCACCGCAAAGCAGACCGTCGCAATCGCACCGCCAATGAGGGCGTAGGGCAGCTGGGTACGGACGTGGTCGATGTGGTCCGTGGCAGCGGCCATGGACGAGATGATCGTCGTGTCGCTGATCGGTGAGCAGTGGTCTCCGAAGACGCCCCCGGAGAGCGACGCCGCTACGAACGGAGCCAAGGGCAATCCGAGCGTGAGGGCGGCCGGGACAGCGATCGGCAGCATGATGGCGAACGTGCCCCAACTGGTACCAGTCGAAAACGCGATGCCCGCCGAGACGGCGAAGACCAAGGGGAGGTAGACGAAGTTGGGCATCGTCCCCGCGGTCACTTGCGCTACGTAGCGCCCTGTACCGAGTGCCTCGATCACATCTCCTAACGCCAGGGCGAGTAACAGAATCAACGCGAGGGGCACCAACGCCCCCGCACCCTTGAGGGCGATCTTGACGAGGGCGTCGACAGTGAACGTCCGGGTCGCGAGCAACAGCGCCCACGCGACGGCCAGACCGACCAACACCGACCACAGCACGCTCGTCGAGCCGGATCCGTCGAGCAGCGATCCGTCTCCGGTGATGTAGAGAGCTATTGGCATGAAGAGCACCATGGACGCGATGGGGGCCACCATGTTCAGAGCGCTCGGAGTCACGCCGTCGACCGGTTCTGGCGACAGCACGTCCTCGTCGATCATCGGCGTCGCGTCTGGCCAGAGAAGCTGCCCTTCTCGCGTCCGTGCCTCTGCCTTCTTCATGGGGCCGATGTCGATGTTCCACACGATGACCGCAAGCACGAGGAGAACAGCCGCGATCGCGTAGAAGTTCAGCAGGATGGACTGGAGAAAGACCGTGAGCGCGTTCTCGACGCCTAACCCTTCCAGGATGCCCAGGTTATACGCGCCCCATGCATTCATGGGGATGAGGATGCAGATAGGGGCCGACGTCGAGTCGATGATGTAGGCAAGCTTTTCACGCGAGCAGCGATAGCGGTCGAACAACGGGCGAGAGATCGCTCCTGCCACCAAGACCGTGATGTTCGACTCGATGAAGATCACCACGCCTGTGCCCCACGCCAGCAGCTGCGCGCGCTTCGCGGAGTCGACCCACCGATTCCGCTCCAAGGCGGCCACGAAGCCACGGACGCCACCGGAGGCCTCGACCGTGGCGATCAGCGCGCCGATCACAAGGGTGAACATGATCACCTTCGCGTCGCCGTCGCTGCCGAAGACGGCGATGGCCCCATCGATCGTCGACGCCAGGCCGACGAGGGGGTTCCAGCCCTCGATGATCGTCCAGGCTAGCCAGGTCCCGCCCGCCAGGGACAGGTAGACCTGCCGCGTCCAGATCGCCAAGGCGATCGCGAGGACCGGAGGCAGCACGGAGATCCACGTCGGTTCCATCATCGCTCGACCCCTAGATCGCTCCCCAACCATCCGGGCGGGACACAGCAGTGGACCCACGAACATAGAAGCGACAGGGCCAGTCCGCCGCCTTGGTGACGCCGACGCGTACGGATACGCCCACGACGTCGTCGTCCACAGACCAGCCCGCCCGGAGTACGAGCGGAGGCTCGCGGAGGTCGTGGCCGTAGAGTGCGTCAGTGATTCCGAGCGCCGCACACAGCCGGCCCGGCCCGCTCGTGAGCGGTCGCTTGCCCCCGCGCCGACCCAGCATCACCGCGTCGCCCTCGAGTGGGTCCAGGCCGCGGACAAGAACCGCCTGTGGCCGGCCTATCGGACCGGTGACCACGTTCATGCACCAATGCACGCCGTAGCTGCGGTAGACATAGGCGCGGCCCGGGGGGCCGAACATGGCTCGGTTGCGCCGGGTCGGGCCTGCCACGGTGGCTGCGTGCGAGGCCGGATCGTTGGGTCCGTCGTACGCCTCGGTCTCGACGATCACGCCACTGACGCGCTTGTCCCCCATCGTCGACTCGAGGACCGCCCCCAGAAGGGCTCTGGCAGCCTCACGAACCGGGAGGTGCAAGTATGCGTCCGGGAATCCCCGGTCGCCCACACTCCCACGCCGCCAGGGCGTCGCGGGAGTCGGCAGCTCAGTCGCGGCTACGGCCGCGGGACCGGCCCCGTCCTCGACGTCTGCCACCGTTTCCGCCGCTGCCCGAGTCGGTGCTCTTGCCCGTCGTCCGGCGCTCGTAGTCAGAGCGCCAGGCTTCCAGCACCTGCTCCGCCCGGTTGGCCGGAATCACCCGCTCGATCGCCGCCGGATCCTCCTGCAGCGTCTTGAAAAGATCCGACCCGAATTGAGCAACGAGGGTCTCCGCGGTCTTCTCACCAACACCCCTATAGCGGTGGGTGAGGTATCGTAGGATGGCGTCGGGCTCGCTCGGCAGACCCAGGCTCTCCACAGCGGCCGGAGGTCCGGCCGGGCTGCTCTCCGACACAGTCGTCACGCCCGTGCCGGCCACCTGTCCTTCGAAGAACGGGATGACGTCCTCTTCGCTTCGACGGCGCGTCGACCCTCTGCGTGGCCCGAGTCGCAGCCCGGCCTCCTCCGAGGGAGTCGGCAGCCCGTCGATCACGATAGGACCGGCGGGTCGTGCTGGCTCCTCGGGCGCCTCAGGCTCCGCCGGACCATCCGCGGACGGTGTGCCCCATGAGGCGTCCGGCTCGGACTCGGTCTGCGGGACCTCGGCGGTCGCGCGCGGACGGGTCCCCTCAGTCAAGGAGACGTCCAGGTTCCCCGCCTCCCCGCGATCGAGACTCACAACGCCGTGCTCTTCCGCTTGGGTCAGGAAGCGGCTGAATTTCGCGAAGCCCAACTCAGTCTCGTCGAACTCGGGACGCTCCTCCAGGATCTTCCGCTTCACGTCGGAGTCCCGTGCGGGCTCCCGCCCGGCCTCTCGCAAGCGCTCGAGCGCTGACCGAAGGAGGACGTACGCATCCTCGAGCGGGTCTCCGCCCGGAGCGGCGGCCTCGGTGGCCGGCTCGGGCTGCGAGACTTCGGGGGCGGCGGTCGTCTTTCCGCCGCGACCACCGCGACCGCCACGACGCCCCCGCGAGCTGCTGCTGCTCGAACGAGTCGACCCACTAGACCCCCCGGAGCCACCCTTGGCGGGGCCGACCTCATACTGGCCGTTGCCGACCTTGATGAGCTCGAGCAGCCCACGCGAAGCGGCTTCGGACAAGAACTTGCTGAACTTGCTGAAGCCGATCCCTTTCTCGTCGAAGGTAGGATCGATCTCCTGCATCACCTGCTTGAGACGGTCCGAGCGCATGACGTCGCCGCGCGACACCATCTTCGCGACCGACTCCTTCACGAGGACCCAGGGATCGCGCCCTCGGCCGGGAAGCTCGGTCGTCTTGGTCAGCCCGGTGAGGCTCGTGTAGGAGTAGTACTCGTCGCAGTTCTGGACGAGGATATCCGAGCTCGACTCCTGAATGCCGACGCCGATCACGTACTTGCCGTACTCCTTCAGCTTGAGGACCAGGCTGGAGAAGTCGGCGTCACCGGTCAGGAGGATGTACGTTCCAATCTCGGGCCGTATGAAGACGAGCTCGAGCGCGTCGATCGCCATGCGGATATCGGTGGCGTTCTTCTTATTGCTCCCGTAGGCCGGGGCGAAGATCAGGTCGACCGACGCCTCGGAGAGCGGCACGATGTACTGGGGATAGCGCCGCCAATCGGCGTACGCGCGTTGGACGCTGACCTTCCCCTTGATGACATCGGAATCGAGGAGGGTCTTGAGCTCTTTGGAGAGGTCGCTGCGCATGCCCATCGTGACGTTGTCGAAGTCGATGAGCAGCGCGGCGTGCAGGGATTCTGTCCCCGCGTGTCCGGGTACCCCCAAATGGGGAGCCCTGGTGTAGGGAGCGGTCATTCAGCTCTTTCTCGCAGACTGTATTGTGATGCCGCGAGACCTCCCCACCTCGTCCACGTCGCTAGAGCGCCGAAGAGGTCGGGGAAGCCGCTGGAGGCGCTCACAATGAGCGTCGCGGCCTCCGTTTTCAGGCCGACTGTCCCTTCGATCGAATCTGACGGGAGAGATCGGTCCGCCGTACCTGTCCCGTGTCCGTTCGGGGCAACTCGTCCAAGAAATGAGCCGTGTCGGGAACCTTGGGATCCGCGAGCGTTTCGCGGCACCAATCCAAGATCTCCTGGCCCGTGACGATCGCACCCTCAACCGGGACGATGCAGGCACAGATGGCTTCACCGAGAAGCGGGTCGGGTATTCCCATCACCGCAACCTCTTGCACCGCCGGATGGGACTCGATTCGAGCCTCTACTTCCCGGGGGTACACGTTGTAACCAGCCTTAATGATAACGTCCTTCTTACGGCCTACCAAATGCAGGTACCCTTCTTCGTCTAGCAGGCCGAGGTCCCCCGTGAGGAAGTATCCGTCGGAATCGAGCGCGCCCGAGGTCTCCTTGGGCTGTCTGTGGTAGCCCAGCATGACCCCGGGCCCTCGGACAGCGATCTCGCCCACGCTTTCGACGGGTAGCTCGGAACCGTCCGCTTCGAGGATCCGTACCGAGGTGCCCGCTATGGGGCGACCGGCCGTGAAGCGGCGCTTGTCCTGAGGATCGTCGAGTCGCGAGACGCTCACCGTCGATGCCGTCTCGGTCACGGAATACGCCGTGGTCACGGTCACGTCGAGCTCGGCTGCGAGACGCGCGATGAGCTCGTCTCCCACCGGCGCTCCAGCGATCAAGAGCAGTCGCAGTGACGCAAGGTCACGGGGCCGCTCGGCGAGGGCATTCAGCTCGGCCACGAAGTGGGTGGGGATCCCGTAGTGGACGGTCGCTCCGTGGCGCTCGACGCTGTCCAACACCTCGTCCGGCTCAGTGCCCTGGTGCAGGACGACGGACGCCCCGGCGAGCAGCGTCGAGAGAAGCCCGGGCCCCAGGCCAAAGACGTGGAAGAGTGCTGATACGCCGACCACGGTGTCCTCTTCACCGAGTCCGATCGCATCCGCAGTGCCCGCGGCGGCGGCCAGCAGGTTCGCGTCGCTTAGTTCGACACCTTTCGGCTTGCCCATCGTGCCCGACGTGTACACCAGCGCGAAGCAGCGATGGTCCGATTCCGCGGTGTTCGCTACGTAGTCGCGACCGGCTCCGGCCGACACGAGATCCTCGAACTGGAAGACGTCCGCGCCGTACCAGAGGTCTTCTTGCCCGACGGTCACAATGTGACGCAGCTCGGGAAGCTGGGGCATCAGGTCCTCGAACAGCGCGAGGTGGTCGATTCCGAACGCCTCTTCGATGATCACCGCGCACGCGGCCTCAGAGTGCCGGAGCGCGTACTGCAACTCGCTGGCCGGCGACTGCGGATTCAACGGGACGATCACCGTGCCAAGCTTCGCGGACGCGAAAACGCTGACGACGAACTCGGGGCATGGGGGCAGCACGAGCGCGAGTCGGTCGCCGGCCTGAAGCCCAAAATGAGAGAGTGACGCCGCCAACGCCTCGGCCTGCGACTCCACGGTCCCGAACGTCATCCGGTCGTCCCCGAAGCGAAGGTAGACGCCTTCCGGATCGGAGGTCGCACGAGTCGCCAACGCAGACGCGACGGTGGCGCCCTCGAAGCGTGCCGACAGCGTCACGAGCCCTCCAGTCCGGCCGCCAAGGCCTCCACGAGCGCCTCCTGCGGGACCTCGTGGCTCCATCCCTCGCCGGGATCGACCTCGCCCAGCCGGCGGAGGAGCACGACCCTGGGCTGTCCACCGCGAACCTTCTTGTCTGTCCGCAAATAGGTCGCGGCCGCTTCCGGGTCGACGGAGGCACCGTCGATCGGGCCGAGCAAGGCCTCCAGCGGGCCCCGCAGCCGAGCGAAGGTCCCAGGCTCCGTCACGCCGAGGCGCTCCCCGAGGCGTGCCTCCAGGAGCATCCCCAGTGCGACGGCGCTCCCGTGCCCGAGCTCGTAGTCGGACGCGGCTTCGAGAGCGTGCCCCAGGGTGTGGCCAAAGTTCAAGATCTGACGGTAGCCGCCCTCGAATTCGTCCTCAGACACGACGGCCGCCTTGAGCTCTACGGAGCGGGCGACGGCAGGAGCACTCGCCGAGGGCTCGGCCGCCAGCAGGTCCACCACCCTGTCCTCGAGTGAGGCGAAGTACGCCGAATCGAGGATGGCACCGTGCTTGAAAGCCTCGACGAGCCCCTGAGCTCGCTCGGCAAGCGAAAGGGTCACCAGGACCTCCGGGTCGGCCACGACGAGTCGAGGCGGGTGGAAGGCCCCTACGAGGTTCTTCCCTGCGCGGACGTCCACGCCCGTCTTGCCGCCCACGGATGCGTCGATCATCGCGAGGTAGCTCGTCGGAACCTGGACCACCGGCACCCCCCGCAGAAACGTCGCCGCGACGAAGCCAGCCAAGTCTGTCGTCACGCCCCCGCCGACGGCGATGACGCAGGAGTCCCGACCGAAGCCGGCGTCGAGCAGCTCGTCGGTCAGGACCGACCAACTCTTGCGGGACTTCGAGGCCTCTCCAGCCGGGAACGTGAAGAGCGCCATGTCGCAGCCGGCATCGACCCCTGCCTCCATGACCGCGCGCCCATGGGTAGGGGCCACATTGTCGTCCGAGATCACCGCGAAACGCTCGGCCCGAACCCGTTCGTTGACCAGACGCGGCAGCTCCCGAAGGACCCCGCGTTCCACGATCACTTCGTATGATCCGTCCCGTGTCCGGACCTGCACGGTGACCCCGGCTGATCGCTCCGTGCCGCTCACGGGTCGTCCGTGACCCGCACCCCGACGGTAACGTCCGCCACCGTACCGACACGTAGGACGGTGGCAGGTATTCCCGCGGCTTCCGTGCGCGCTAGCGTCGCGTCGGCGCCGAGCCGCGACAACACGCCGCCCAGCGCGTCTGCGAATCGGTCCCGGGAGGTTGCGTCCTCCCATAGCACGTACCAAATGAGCCCCCGAGTTCCGTCGGACAGCTCCACCAATGCGTAGCGGTCCCCTTCCCAGCCGTCGGCGATCTCCTGAGCCGCGGGTCCCACGTGCTCGTCGAGTAGGACTCCGATAGCCAACCTGCCCAAAACGTCGTCGTCTACGACGTGACCGCCGCTCACGTCGAGCGCGATCTCGACGGGCCGGTCGGCCACGCTCCCCTTCATCACTTGCTCGGTTGACGTGGGCATGTAGTCACCGAACGGAGCTATGCGTTCGCCGGCGCTCCACAGCGACTGCACGAAGGCGGCTCCCTCGAGGTATGGAAACAGAAGCGATTCCTGGATGACTCGGGGGGCCTGGGCGAGGGCCGGAAACTGCGTGCGCATCCCTTCTACGGCGGGCCTGAGCTGAGCGGCCAGGTCCGGGAGGAGCGCCAGGTCGAGCCGCATACCCATCATCTGCTCCGCCATGAACTCCATCATGACGAGCGTCGCGTGTCCCTCGATCGCTGCTTGGGCCGCCGTCGCACGGTCGCTCCCGACGTCCGGACCTGTAAGCGCCGCGAGGTCGGCGTTCTGATCTTGGATCGCGTGCACCAACTCGTGGACCAGCAGTGCCTCCATGTCCCCCTCGGCCTGGTCGTCGAGGACGAAGAGCGCCGTGGAGTCGGGTTCGTAGAAGCCAGCGATCTGCTCCGTGTAGAGCCCCAGGAGGACAGCCCTCAGATCGAGGTCGGGCGGCACGAGCCCAAGCAACGAATACGCGTCCACCACGGCACGCGCCTCTTCGGGGGGAAACTCCTCGTCGAGCTTCGACTCGAGATAGGCGATCAGATGCGCGCGGCTCCGTCGCTCGAGGCGTACCGGCGCACGCAGCTCCAAGCCGGAGCGCTCGGCGAGATCGGGCAGGAGAGACTCCGCGAGGGCGGCGAGCTGTGCGTCCGACGAGATCACCATCGGTCCCGAGGCCTGTTGCGCCTCGGTTGCTGTGACCAGAGCCCCCGCGAGCAGGAGCGCGACGCTGGTCGGACGTCCGATGGTCACGACGCGTCGGCGGGCGCCCGTCCGTACCGATCGCTGAAACGCACGACGTCGTCCAAGTGCGCCGTGGACGCCTCGAGAACGTCGACGTCCGTGACCGCCTCGATCATGTGAACCGTGTGGGGTCGCACCCTGAAGGAGTCTCCCTCCACGAACGCTATGCGTTCGAGCGCATCGGGCGACGGGCCGGCGAGCAGGATCATCTCGCCGCTGAGGAGATGGAGCGTCTCGTCCTTGACCTCGTGCATCTGGATCGAGAGCGCTTCGCCCGCATTCACGTGCAAGATCTTGCCTACATAGAGCTCGGTCTCGGCCCAGATGAGCTCGTGTCCCCAGGGCTTCTCGACCCTGCGAGGGCGAATAGTCATGCCAGAGCTTCGCCAGGCCGCCGATCTCGGTCAAGAATGTCTTGAGTCGCAGGCGTCCGTTCCGCTACGTTCACCGGGCGGCAACGGATGGCACCCCATTTGCATCTGTCTTCATAGTGCGTCCGAGCCGGAAGAATTCGTAGCCGATGGCATTTGCGACACCGACACCCGATGAGACACCCGCCGTGGGCGGCCTGAGGGCCAAGCTCGCTCGGTTCTGGTATCCCCGGGAGTACCTCCTGCTCGCCGCCTTCCTGGCGGCACTCGGACTGGGTGGCGTGTGGGGTAGCTGGCAAAACCTCTGCGCCGGGAACGCCTGTCCGTCCATCGCCCAGGTCCGGATCCTGGAGCACGAGCAGACGAGCAAGATCTACACGCACGACGGTCGTCTGATCACCGAATTCGGCTTCGAGCGGCGCACGCCGGTGTCGATCCACGCGCTGCCGCCTTACGTCGCCCAGGCCGTCATCGCGATCGAGGACAAACGGTACTACGACCACAGCGGCTTCGATCCCTGGGGAATCGCGCGCGCGGCGTATGGCGTCGCGACCTTCCGGAATCTCGGTGGGGGCAGCACGATCACGCAGCAGCTCGCCCGAAACATGTTCGACGAGATCGGATTCGAACGTCGCGCGGTGCGCAAGCTCAAAGAGATCCAAGTGGCCCTGGACCTCGAGCGGGCGTACACGAAGGACGCGATCCTGGAGTACTACCTCAACGAAATCTGGATGGGGCGCGGGTTCGGATTCCAGAACGCCTCGCGGACTTATCTCGGAAAGAACCTGGCCGACGTCAACGTCGCCGAAGCCGCCCTCCTCGCGGCCATTCTGAACCGCCCGGCAAATTACAATCCCTTCCGGTTTCCAGACCGCGCCAAGGGCCGCCGCGACCTGGTGCTCCGGCAGATGGCGGATCAGGGATACCTCACCGAAGACGAAGCGGAGCGCTGGCAGCTCTTCCCGCTTCCTGAGGGAGAGCCGTCTGGTGAAGTGACCGAGGCCGCTCCGTACTTCACGGAATGGGTACGGCAGATCCTCGACTCCCGGTTCGGTGACGAGATCTACTCAGGGGGTTTCCGCGTCTACACTACGCTCGACATGGACATGCAGCACGCGGCCCGTCAGGCGATGGACGCTGGCTGGGCCCAGGTCGAGGCGGACTCGGTCAACTTCCGGCATCCGAGATACGCCGACTTCGACACCGTCGGTGAGTTCCCGGGTTCGACGCCGTACCTGCAGGGCGCGATGGTCGCCCTCGACCCCGCGACTGGCCAGGTCAAGGCGATGATCGGTGGTCGCGACTTCAACCAGTCGAAGTTCGACCGGGCGCGGCTGGCCCAGCGCCAGGCCGGCTCTGCGTTCAAGCCCTTCGTGTACACGTCAGCGATCGCGAGCGGGATTCCCGCCTCTCATGTGGTCATCGACGGTCCGTTCGTAACGCCGCAGCTGACCGGGCCCGACTGGCGTCCCGAGAACTTCTCGCAGGACTTCGTGGGCCCGCTGACGATTCGTGAGGGGATGTACACCTCACGGAACCTGATCGCGATTCACCTCGGGTGGGAGGAAGTGGGCATCGAGACGGTCGCTCAGACTGCCCGCCGCATGGGCATCCTGACGCCGATTCCGCGTGTCCCTTCCGCGCTCATCGGCGCGGCCGGCGTGATCCCGTTGCAGCTCGCCGAGGCGTACTCGGCGTTTCCCACGCTGGGGAGCAAGGCGCGCGCGATGCCGATCCTGAGGGTCGAGGACGTCGACGGCAATATCGTGTGGGAGCCAGAGCCAGAGCGCACTGTCGTGTTGGATAGCCTGGTGGCGCGCATCATGGTGTCTATGTTGGAAGACGTCGTGCAACGCGGTACAGCGGTCAACGCGGTGCGCACCGTGGCTGGCCTGCCCTATCAGGTACCCGCCGCCGGAAAGACCGGCACGACGAACGACGGCACCGACGTGTGGTTCAGTGGGTTCACGCCCAATCTGCTCGCCGTGGTGTGGTTCGGGATGGATACACCCGCGCCAATCTTCGAGCTCGGGCCGGGCCGCCGGGCTGCGACCGGGGCCGCGATCCCCGCCCCCGTGTGGGGCGACTTCATGAGGCGCGTGTACATGGGCTCGCCGGGCGATGAGGCGAACGGGGTGGAATCCGTCCCGGCCCTGCTCCCCGTCCCGGAGCAGTGGGGTCCGCACCCCGGGTTAAACGCGGTGCTCGTCGATCGCCGGACCGGCAACCTCGCATCGCGGTGGTGCCCCGTTGAGGATCAGTACATCGAGTACTACATCCCGGGCACCGAACCGACCGAGCAGTGCGACCGGTCGAATCGGCGCTTCCAGCTTCCGCGGTTCCGCTAGGTCCCTCCCGAGAACGAGCCGCGCCCCCCATCTTGAGGGCGGACCACGGTTCCAATGAGGGGAGGTCACGCGATGAGACAGCACATGACTCACGACCGCGAGCGTGAGCTGGAGGAAGAGGCCCGGAGGATCAGCGATCGCTACGGGGCGCCCGTGGTCATCGTGATGGGGGACAACGACGAGGGAAACGTGCCCCGGGTGATGACCGCGTTCGCGGGTCAGGGCGACCTGACGCTACGTGATGTCCTGGGGATGCTGGAGACTTCGATCCAATACGAGAGCATCCGACACTTCGTTCTGTAGGGTCGCATACCGCGGGTCGGCTACGGCGACCGCCTACCCCCTCCGCACCGCCACAGGCCGCTCGCCCAACGCCCGCCGAATCACCTCGTACTGCACGGGGATGATGCGTCCGACGGACTGCGTCCAGTACGCTCCGTTGTGCCGGCCGTCCATCTGCATGTAGTCGAACGGCAGGTTCTTCTCGATGAGGATTCCGGCGAGCTCTCGCGCCCCGTCGATGAGGCCGTCTTCTGTGCCGCAGTCCAAGTAGATATGAGGCACTTGGTCGGCCGGTAGCTGGTGGATGAGAACGAATGGGTCGTACTGGTCCGCCTGCTCCGCCGTGACGAACTCGCGCCCCAGCGGGCTCCGCTCGGTCTGGCTGCTGAAGCCGTCGATGCCGATGGCGGGGTTGGGCTCGGTCGAGCCCTCCCTGCGGTTACGCGGCTCGCCGCGGCGAAGGGCCGCCGCGCCCTGGCGCCCGTACTCGAGCGCCCCGCTCGTGCTCCCGATGGAAACGAAGAGGTCGGGATTGCGGAGCCCCATCGTAATCGAGCCGTAGCCGCCCATCGAGAGACCCGCGATCGCCCGCCCCTCCCTGCGCTCGATGGTCCGATAGCTGGCATCGACGTGACCGACGATGTCACGGACGATGTGGTCCTCCCAGTTATTCGTCTGTCCGCCCGCACTCTCGGCGTAGTTGATGTACCACGAGTTTCCGCCGTCGGGCATGACGACGATGACGTTGTACATGTCGGCGTAGAACGGCACGCCCATCTGAGCCCAGACCGTATAGTTCTGCGTGATGCCGTGCAGGAGGTAGATGACCGGGTACTCGAGGTCGGAGTCCACGTATCCGTAGGGCAGCACGATGTTGTACTTCATCGTGCGGTCGACTGCGGGGCTGTAGAACTCGACGGTGGTGACGGAACCCTGGGCAAGCGCCGGAGCCGGCGCTAGCGCGAGCGTGATCGCCAGGAAGAGGCCAACGCCGAACGTCGCGCATCTACGCATCATCTGGACTCCACTCGAGGAATCGGCTCCGGGCTACCCGCCCGCAACTGCGATTCTGCGGCCTTGGCAACGACCACGGCAAGGCCCCGAGCCGGGCGCGAGCCCTACCGCCCGAGTCGCCTCACGATGCCGTCCATCTTGTTCAACACGAAGACCGAGCCGTTCGGGCCCGAGCCGAGCCGTAGGTCCGCCTGGTTGGCACCGGACACGGTCTTCCGGATGAGCTGAACCAGGTTCTTGGCCTCGCCGGCGTCGTTGAACAGCACCCGTCGGATCGAGTCCTGCCCGCCGTTCGGCAGATCGTCGGCCGGGATCGCCCAGATCTCTCCGCTCGGGTTATCGCCCCACAGCACCATGTTGGCGATGGGCCTGATCTGGTTCGCCCGGTAGACATGCACGCCCACGGCGGCCGACTGTCCCTGCAGCAACGGATCGGGCTGGCCATACTCGGCGACCGGAAAGGTTACGGACCGATCTCCGCGCGGGTTCGACATCTCGACACCGTTGCGGCCGACATACCTGTAGCTCCCTTCCCAGACGTTCCACCCGAGATTGGCTCCGCGTGGGACGAGCGTGAGCTCCTCGACGGTGTTCTGGCCGATGTCCGCCATGAACAGGTTTCCGTTTGATGCGTCCCAAGCAAACTTCTGTGGGTTACGCGCTCCGTACGCGTAAATCTCCTGGACGACGTCCGACCTGATCTGGCTCACGAACGGGTTGTCCGAAGGGATTCCGTACTTGCCGTTTGCGCTGTTCGAGCCGAGCGGGTCGATGCGGAAGATCTTGCCAAAGGCCGAGCTCAGGTTCTGAGCCATGTTCATGGGATCGCCACCGCTGCCGCCATCGGCGACGCCCATGTAGAGCATTCCGTAGTCGGAACTGCCGGGCGCTGCCGTGGGGTTGAACGCGAGCTGACCGGCGTTGTGGTTCCCGTAAGGTTGCTCCAGCCGCATGAGTTCACGCGGCGGGCCGCCGTCGTACGTCGCTCCAGACGGGGTCGTCGCTGTCCACTCGAGGAGGACCGTGTCGTGGCTGTCTCCGCCATCCGGGCCGGGGCGGAAGTCGGGCGTGGGCGCCGTGTCGACGATGTCGACCCACGTGTAGAACTTGCCGTACCCGGGCGCACCTGATTGGCCGAACTGCGGGTGGAACGCGAAGCTCTGCAGCCCGCGCTCCGACCCCTGGGTCTGGATGCGGTAGCCCCAGCGCGGGTCGTTCGTATCGACGTACTGCCTGACCGTGCGGCCGTCGTAGCTGATGGAGTGGATCGGCCCATTCATGTCGTTGACGAACATCCGCTGCGTGCCGGGCTCATCGAGCAGGTGCGTCATGAGGGGGGGACCGCCGCCCACGCCCGGAATCCGGGCAAAGTCGGTGTAGTCGACCACGAGCGGGGCCCAACTGTCCCCGATCGGCTCCGGAAACGGGTCGTTGCTCACCTGCGCGGAAACGGGGGCTGCCGTGACGAGCGCAACGGCCAACGCGAGATACATCCTCATGATCGATCGACTCCTTGTGAAATCACGGCTCTTCACGCTTCCCGCACTGTATGACACTTATGTGTGCGGGTCGGTTGTGCGTTTGCGGCCCGAGATCGGCCAACACAGCTTTACGGATTCCGGGCAACCAACGGTATACCCTGACGACGCGTGGAGGGGCCCTCATGGCAGATTCGGCTCGAACGAGGCTCACGATCTTGGCGGTGCTAGCGGCCTCGGCCGTTGGAGTGAGCGGCGTGGAAGCTCAACAGTCCACCTACCACCTCGTCGAGGGCTGGGCGCAACTTCCGCGGGGCGTGGAGGCCTGGGGCCAGACGATCGGCGTGGAGATGGACACCGACGGGAGTCTGTGGGTCTTCCACCGGTGCTTCGCGGGGGTCTGCACGGACCGCGACGACGTCCCGGCCGTGCTGCGGTACGATCCCTCCGGAAGGCTCGTGCAGAGCTGGGGCCAAGGCAGATATGTCTGGCCGCACGGGTTCGCCCTCGACGACGAGGGCAACCTCTGGACGACAGATGCACGGGGCGTCGCCGGGAAGGGGCATACCGTTATGAAGCTCAACAAGGACGGCCGCGTGCTGATGACCATCGGCACGCCCGGCGTTGCAGGCGCGGGAGAGGACACGTTCGACGGGCCAGCCGATGTCGCCATCGCCCCGAACGGAGACATCTTCGTGGCGGACGGGCACGGCAACGACCGTGTGGTGAAATTCTCGCCCGAGGGTGAGTTCATCATGGAGTGGGGCTCCGAAGGCACCGACTACGGTCAGTTCAACGAACCGCACACGTTGGCGTTCGACTCGCGGGGCCGGCTCTTCGTCGGCGACCGCATCAACCAGCGTATACAGGTCTTCGATCAGAATGGCCGCTTCCTCGCGGTGTGGCCCGCGATCATGGCGAGCGGCATGCACATCACGCCGGACGACATCGTCTACGTGGCCGATTACCAGCTCCGCCAAGGCATCGTCATTGCGCGGGCGAGCGACTTCCAGGAGATCGGGTTCATCGACAACGCGCTGGGAGAGGGCGTCACCGTCGACGATGCCCGCAACGTTTACGTGGGCGAAGTCATCTACAACAATCTCAAGAAATTCCTGAGGAGACCGGCCCCATGAGCCCGCTCACCCGCCGAGAGCTGCTGCTTTCGCTGCCTGCGCTCGTGGTCGCCCGCAGGCTGATCGCGCAGGAAGTCACCCTCCGCACTCGCGGCCTACACCACGTGACGCTCGCCGTCTCCGACGTCGGCCGCTCGCTCGAGTTTTACCAACGCCTCTTCGGCATGCCGGTCCAAGCGCGGCACGGGGACAAGATCCTCCTCCGCATCGGGAACGGCCCCGGCTTCATGGCGCTCATGCCCGCGGGGCCCGAGGGCCCACGCATCGACCACTGGGGCATCGCCGTCGAGGACTACGAGCTCGGGCGCGTCATGGAGGTCCTGGCGGACAAGGGAGTCGCGAGGGCGATCGGTGGTCAGGGCCTGAGCGGCGGGGCGATGCGGGCACGTATCTCCACGCGCGGAGGCACGCCGGAAGTCTTCATAGGCGACCCGGACGGATTAGTGGCGCAGCTCGTCGACCCCAGGTATTGCGGGGGCACAGGCATGCTTGGCGAAACGTGCGGCTCGGTCGAAGCGTCCCCCAGCCCCGGCGACCTGGCCCTTACGGGTATCAGCCACCTCACGATCAACGTCACCGACCCCGAAACCTCGAACGCCTTCTACCAACGTGTCTTCGGGTTCGACATCCAAGCGTACCAGGCTGCGTCCCCCATCCTCGGCGTGGGCCAAGGCTCCGACTTCCTAATGTTCATCGGGTCCGGCAATGGGGGTGCCCGGGTGAACCACGCCTGCTTCTACATGGACGGCTTCGACGTGCCCCGCGTACAGGGAGTGCTGGAGCGCCACGGAATTCGGCCGCGGGAGGGCGGCAGCACGCCTCCGATGGCGCACTGGGTGTCGATGCGTATGCCTAATAGAGGCGGGGCCCCCGAAGGGACCCCGGAACTCTACTTCAGCGACCCGGACGGCCTCTCCATCCAGCTGCAGGACGGTACGTACTGCGGCGGTGGAGGCGTCCTGGGTTCGGTCTGCTAGTCGGCCCTACAGCCCGAGATTTTCATACCAACGGACCTTCCCGCCTGACCCAGTGCAGACGAGGTCAGGACGGCTGTCGTTATTCATGTCCGCATCGATGCAGCCATTCATGGCGTACTCTGACTCCAGCCTGACGTGCGTCCACTCGCCCGTGGCAGGATCCACCGGAGAGTAGAACACATCCACTCCGGGCGTAGCATCCGGCGTGCGTTCGGTCACGCGTTGCTGGTTGTTGGCAATGATGTCTGCGTATCCATCCGCGTTCAGATCGACAACCACAACCTCATGGCCGCCGTTGATGTTGTCGTAGAGGACACGGCGCTGCCAACCTCCGGCGGCCTCTGTGTAGACGACCACCTCGTTGCCGTGCCAAGGCTCGACCGTGCCGAGGATCCGACCACTCCCACTGGCACCCATACCCACGTCGCTGGCTCCCAGTCTGGGTGCCGGCTCGCTGTCGTGGCCCGGCGTAAGGACTTCCTTGCTCCAGGTCATCCCCATTCCTGAGCCGGAGGCCCGATAAAGATTGACCCCCTCGAAGCTCGCCATGAGGAAGGCGTCGCGGCCGCTGTCGTCCCACTTGACCGGGCGAATACGGTGGATGATCCCGGGGATATCGTCGTCGATGACGTGGCGGGTCCAGGTCTCGGTATCGTACCAGAAGAACGAAGCCTGGTCCTGGTCGTACGCCGGCGCGAGGCTCTCAGGTCCGAGGAGCGGCGCGTTGTAGAGTTCCAGGTTGCCGTCGCCATCGGCGTCGGCCCACTGGACATGGTGGGACGTCTCCCAGCGATCGATCGGCTCACCCTGCCAAGCTCCCGCCGGCTGACCGTCGCTGCGAAGCACCCAGTTGATGCCCTCGCTGTTCTCGGCCTGCATGGCGAACGAGCTCTGGATCGCCACCTCCGGAATGCCGTCCCCGTCGATGTCGCCCATCGCCTGGTTCACGATGCTCCGCGCGCCGGTGAAAATGACGTGCCGCTCCCAGGTCGGATTCTCGTACCAAGCGACTTCAGGGACCCCTAGCGAGTTCGCGATCGCGTCGAGTCGACCGTCGTTGTTGAAGTCTGCCACTGACACGGCGTAGCCGTTGAAGTCGGCGATGTCGTGGGCCTGGAAGCGCGCGGGGCCGTTCGCCTCGGCCATCGGGGCTTCCTGAGGGGCACACGCGGTGGTGGCAAGTGCCGCGGCGGCAAGCAGCGTGTAGGTATTCAGACGCATGAAACGGATCTCCTCGGAGCGCTACCCCCGATTACAGGACATTTGAGAGCACGGGACACTACTGCGACGGCCCCACCCGCGCCAGCGTGATTCCACGCCCCACGGGTGCCTGACGACCGGCCCAGCCTAGTACTCGTCGAAGCCCTCCGTGAGCTCGACATACACGCCGGACGGGTCGGTGAAGAAGGAGATCGCCAGCCCGATGCTGGGGACCTCCCGGTACCCCATCTGGAAGTCGATACCGCGGGCCTGCATCCTCGTGATGTACTGCTCCAGCCCGTCGATCTCGAATCCGATGTGATCGATCGCGCGACCCCGAGTCGCAACGCACTCCGTGCGACAGTCGGCGAAGCTGAGGTTCATGCCCGGCACGTTCGCGGTCGTCTGGATCGTTCCGCGAGGACTGATCTCTGCACCGAAGAAGTCGGCGTACCAGGCCATCAGCTCCTGGTATTGCGGCGTCCAAAAGTGGATGTGATATCCGGTCGCCTTCATCGGCAGTTGCGGATCCTCCTGGAGCTCGAGCCTGATGCCATCCGGAGCGATCAGGTAGGCGTTGCGGAAGCCCTCGGCGCCGTTGAACTCCGACTGGACCTCGAGGCCCCGTGCGCGCCACGCCGCAAGGATCTCGTCTATGTCCCGGACTTTGAAGCCGAAGTGGTCCATGACGGTCCCCTGGGACGGACCGGTCGGCTCACGCTCAGTGAAGACCACGAGCATGTTGGGCAGGCGAACGGTGCGTAGGCTTCCTTTTGCAACGATCTGGCCGTCGAAGACCTGGGACCACAGCTCCTCGTGCGCTGCGACATCGGTCACGTTCAGGTGCACATGCGCGTACGTGACTCCGAGCGCATTCGGCGGCGCCAGCTGGGCTGCGGCCGGGGTCCCCAGCACGAGCGCGGCGGCGGCGATCGTCAGAAGCCTCATCTTCGGTTCTCCTCATTAACGGCAAGTCGCCAAGAGACGGTAATCTGGGGAGGGGCGTGGTACGACGCGAGCCCGGACGTACGGACGGGCTCCCCTACGCCGCAAGCCCCCTTGACCGCACATTGCCTAGCGATGCTCTTCCTGTCCGTACGGAATTCGACCCCTTGTCCGCCATGACCGATCAAAGCCACCGCTGGATCGTCCTCAAGTTCGGAGGCACGTCCGTATCGAGCGCCGCGAACTGGGCGACGATTGCGACGGTGCTACGGAGGCGGATCGACGAGGGGTACCGCCCGGTCGTAGTTCACTCCGCGCTCAGCGGCGTGACGACGGCGTTGGAGTCGGTGGCTCAGGCGGCGCTCGAACGCGAGCACGCGACCTTGATCGCCCAGATCGACGAGCGCCACGACAAGCTCGCGGCCGATCTCGGCCTGTCACCCGACGAAACGGCGACTCTGCTTGGGCCCGCTCGGTCGGAGCTCCGCGAGGTCGCCGAGGGGATCGCCCTGGTCGGCGAGCTCACCCCGCGGACGCGCGCCCGCCTCCTCGCGCTTGGAGAGCGGATGGCGACGCGCCTGGGAGCCGCGTATCTGGAAGCCTCAGGGATACCGGTCGCCTGGTTCGACGCGCGGGACTTCATGACGAGCCTCGAGGGCAGGCCCGGCTCGGAGCACGGCGCATATCTCTCCGCGGAATGCTCCGCCGAAGCCGACCCCGGACTCGTCGAGCGCTTCGCGGGGGTCGACGGCATTCCCATCACGCAGGGCTTCGTGGCCCGAAACACGGACGGTGAAACCGTGGTGCTCGGCCGCGGCGGCTCGGACACCGCCGCGGCGTACATCGCGGGGAAGCTGTCGGCGGTGCGCCTCGAGATCTGGACCGACGTGCCGGGCATGTTCACCGCCGACCCCCGCGTGGTGCCCTCGGCGCGCCTCCTCCGCCAACTCGACTACCGCGAAGCACAGGAGATCGCGACGACAGGCAGCAAGGTCCTTCATCCGCGTTGTATTCCAGCGGTCCGTGAGCGAGCGATCCCGCTCCACGTCTTCAGCACGACCATGCCCGACGTCCAGGGCACGGTCATCCGGTTGGGGGCGACCGAAGGCCCGGCGCAGCTCAAGGCGATCTCGTGCAAGAAGAGCATCCTGCTCGTCTCCATGGAGACCGTAGGCATGTGGCACGAGGTCGGCTTCCTGGCGAAGGCCTTCACGGCATTCGGTGACTGCGGGCTGTCGATCGACCTCGTGTCGACGTCCGAGACGAACGTGACGGTCTCGCTGGACGCAGAGGCCAACGTACTCGAGGCGGAGACCCTCGACGACCTCGTCGACGAGCTGAGCGGCATCTGCCGCGTGACCCTCATTCGCTCATGCGCGGCGGTCAGCCTGGTCGGGCGACGCATTCGGGGTCTGCTCCATCGCTTGGGGCCGGCGCTCCAGGTCTTCGAGCAGCAGCGGATCCATTTGCTGTCGCAGGCCGCCAGCGACCTGAACCTCACGGTGGTCGTTGACGAGGATCAGGCCGATCGCCTCGTGCGCCAGCTGCATGCGCAGCTCATCGCAGAGTCGGGTAGCCCCGAAGTGTTCGGACCGAGCTTCGAGCAGCTCCAGCCGGACCGCGCGACCCGGGCGTCGCGACCGCCGCGGTGGTGGGAGCGGAAGCGCCACGAACTGCTCGAGTGTCTCGGCGACGACAACTCGGCGTACGTCTATGATCTCGAGACCGTGGACGAGCGGCTACGCGCACTACGCTCCCTCGATGTGGTCGATCGCGTTCTGTACGCCATGAAGGCCAACTCGAACATCGAGATCCTCGAGCGCGCGCGCGCGGCCGGAGCCTGCTTCGAGTGCGTCTCGCCGGGGGAGATCGAACGAGTGCTGGGGCGTTTCCCGGACATCGATCGAACGGACATCCTGTTCACGCCGAACTTTGCGCCCAAGGACGAATACCGGTACGGACTCGAGCTCGGCGTCCATACGACGCTTGATTCTTCTTTTCCGCTACGGAACTGGCCTGAGCTCTTCGAGGGCAGGGACGTCTTCCTACGCCTCGACCCGGGCGTGGGGCGTGGCCACCACGACAAGGTCCGCACGGGGGGCGCACAGGCCAAGTTCGGCATCCCGCTCTTCGAGCTCGACGAGGTCGCAGCACTGGCCAGGTCAGGCGGCACGCGCATCGTCGGACTCCACGCGCATTCTGGGAGCGGCATCCTATCGTCGGAGCATTGGGCCCAGCTGGCCGAGACGCTCGCCGAAGCCGCCGGGCATTTTCCGGAGGTCGCGACACTCGACTTGGGCGGCGGGCTCGGTGTGCCCGAGAAGCCCGCGCAGGACCCGCTCGACCTAGACGCCGTCGCCGCCGGCCTCCGCCGCGTGCGCGAGGCGAACCCAGGGAAGAGTCTTTGGATCGAACCCGGCCGCTTCGTAGTCGCAGAATCCGGCGTGATCCTCGCGCGGGTGACGCAGACCAAGGGCAAGGGCGCCGTGCGTTACGTGGGGGTCGCGACGGGCATGAATTCGCTCATCCGCCCTGCCCTCTACGGTTCCTATCACGAGATCGTCAACCTGACGCGCCTGGGTGAGGAACCCACAGAGCGGGTGAACGTCGTGGGCCCCATCTGCGAGACCGGAGACACCCTGGGCCTCGATCGCTTGCTGCCGCCGACGAGCGAGGGAGACGTCCTCCTCATCGCGAACACGGGCGCCTACGGAATCGTCATGGCGTCGCACTACAACCTCAGAGATCCGGCGCCTCAGCGGTACATCTAGACTGTTCTCGGCCTAGCGCGCTCCGCGAGGGGTGGCGTCACCCTCCTCGAGACCGAGTGCCCACCGGATGCCCCCGACGACGTGCGCGCGGAACACCGAGTCGTTCGTCCAGATGTCGTCGCGGTGCCCCAGCGACGTGTAGAACGATCGCCCCTGGCCATAGCGCCGCACCCAAGACTGCGGGTAATCACCGCCCGCTTCTACATCAACGAGCCCTTCGATGTCGGTGGCCCGTGTGTCGATGCTCATCAATACACGGACGCGATCGCGCGAGAAGCCCATCGGGATTCGGTTGTCGAAGAGGACATCGATATTCTCCTCGGGCCGGTCCGGGCTCCACGGCGCCGTGCCGTAATGATAGAGCTCGTCCACGATCGGCCAGCTCGAACCGAGCATGCGCGTAGCGGGATGATCCTGGTCCTCCACGCGGAGCACGAAGACGTGGTTCTGTTGGATGGCGCGGCGGAAGTACCCGCCCAACATCTCACCGAACTCCGGATAGTCGTAGAACGTGAGCGCGGCGTTGTGGACGCCAATGAAGCCTCCACCATTCCGCACGAAGTCCGTAAGGGCACGGCGCTGTGCCTGGTCCATCGGCAGGTTGCCGTTGGTCATCATCATGATGCCGTCGAAGCCGGCCAGGTACTGAGCGGTGACCACCGACAGGTCGAGTGCCGATGCGTCCTGGAGGTAGCCCTGCAACGTCGTAACCTCGAAGCCGGCGTCCCGGCCCCACGCCGTCACGGCCGCCTCCGCGGGCCCGAGGCTCGTGTGCTTGTAGAGGCCCGCATGGGTCAGCATGAGGAGCCGCTTGGGAGCCTGCTGGGCAGCGGTGGGTCCGGCGAGCGTCCCGATGAAGGCGGCCGCGACGATCGACCCCGCCAGCACGCACCGCATGGCCCTAGAACATCCCCGAGGAGTCGGGCTCTGTGCCGTCCTGCTCGTAACGGTTCGGGATAAAGTCGCCGGTGATCATGTCCTTATACGACAGTCCCGGGCCCACCATCGGATAGACGCTCGCCTGGGGGTCGATGATCACGTCCAGGAACGCAGGGCCATCGAAGGCCAGAAAGTCCGCGACAATCTTCGGCACGTCCTGCTTCCGCTCGATGCGCTTGGCGAACTCAAAACCATCGGCTTCGGCGGCCTTCACGAAGTCCTTCTTGCGCAACGACTTGTCGCTGGCGGACAGCCGCCCCTTGAAGAAGAGCCGCTGCCACTGCATGACCATCCCGTCCCCAAAGTTGTTCAGCACCATGACCTTGATGGGCAGGTCGTAGGTGGTGACGGTCTCGAGCTCACCGAGGTTCATGCGGATGCTGGCGTCTCCGTCCACGTCGATGACCAGCTTGTCCGGCTGCGCGAACTGCGCGCCGATTGCCGCGGGAAGACCGAAGCCCATCGTGCCCATGCTCCCCGAGGTGAGCCATAGGCCCGGCTCCCGGAAGTCGCAATACTGAGCAGCCCACATCTGATGTTGCCCTACACCGGTGGCCACGATCGCGTCGCCGCCCGTGATCGCATTCATCGTCTCCAGCACGTACTGCGGCTGGATCAGCGAGCTGTCCCTGTCGTAGTCGAGGGCATATCGACTCTTGAGACCGGCGATCTCCTCGTGCCACTCGGTGAACGCGCCGTCGAAGCCGCTCTTCGTGCCATACGCACAAAGGGCCTCGAGCGCAGCCTTGGTGCGGCCCACATAGTGCCAGTCGGCTCGCTTGACCTTGTGGATTTCGGAGGGATCGATATCGAAATGCATGACGCGCTTCGCCTTGGGAGCGAAGTTGGGCGGATCTCCCGCGACGCGGTCGTCGAATCGTGCCCCGACGGCGATGAGCAGATCACAGTCGTCGACGGCGTAGTTGGCATAAGCGGTCCCGTGCATCCCCAGCATGTGCAGCGAAAGAGGGCGCGTCGTGTCCATCGCGCCCAGCCCCATCAGCGTGGTCACGACAGGGATGCCGAACGTCTCTGCCAGGGCCCGCAGCTCGTCGCTCGCGTCGGCTTTGATGACGCCACCCCCGGCGTAGATCAGGGGACGCCTGCTGTCGGCGAGCATCTCGAAGAACTCTCGACACCGGGTCTCATCCAGCGTGTTGCCGTCGACCTGCTCCAGCCGGTGCCGGTAACCCGGGATCGGTAGCACGCCCTCTCCGCGGAACGTGCCCTCCCAGTTCTGCACGTCCTTGGGGATGTCGATGACGACCGGGCCAGGCCGGCCGGTCCGCGCGATCTCGAAGGCCGTACGAACCGTTTCCTCGAGCTTCTCGGGGTCTGTGACCAGGAAGACGTGCTTCGCAACCGTGCCCATGACCGCGGAGACCGGAGCCTCCTGGAAGGCGTCCGTCCCGATGGCATGGGTAGCCACCTGGCCGCAGATAACGACCATGGGGACCGAATCGGCTTGGCTGTCCCGAACGGGCGTGACGCAGTTCGTTGCGCCGGGGCCCGACGTCACCATGACGACGCCGACGTCCCCGCTCGCACGGGCGTAGCCGGCGGCCATGAAGCCGGCCCCCTGCTCGTTGGCGGGGACAATGAGCGGCATCGGTTCGATACCACCCTTCGCGTGCTTGGCGTTGTAGCGAAAGACCGAGTCGTACGTGGGTAGAATCGCTCCGCCGCTGTAGCCGAAGATTGTGTCGACCCCCTCCTGAGCCAGCACCTCTACGATCACGTCCGCTCCGCTCATCTTCTGGCCGGAGGGCGTCTTCGTAGGTGAGGGCGGGGGTTGGACTTGGGTCTTCATGGCTCGTGCGTCGGCTGCGTTTAGAGGACCTGCAAGCTCGACGACGACCGGGCCCATTGCAATAGGCGCGCTCCTGGGGCGAACTTGGCGCCCCCCGGGGACGATCCACGGGGCACCACCAACGCACGAATCATGCGGCACATCATCTCTATCTTGCTCGAGAACCAGGCGGGGGCCTTATCCCGCGTGGCGAACCTGTTCTCCACGCGTGGCTACAACATCGAGAGCCTGAACGTGGCCCCGACGGACAACGCGGCGGTTTCTCGCTTGACCCTCGTCACCGTCGGCTCCGACGCGGTCATCAACCAGATCTCCAAGCAACTGGGGAAGTTGGTGGACGTGGTGAGCATCGTAGACATGACCGGCAAGGACCACATCGAGCGCGAGCTGGCGCTCTTCAAGGTGCGAGCGCCGGAGACAGCCCGCGCCCGACTCGCCTCCCTCCTGGACGCGTTCGGGGGGCACGTACTGGGCTACGACGAAGGGCACGGCACCTTGGAACTGGTTGGCAACGGGCCAGAGATCGATGCTTTCATGGACGAGCTCGACGATCTCGGGGAGATCGAGACGGTGGTCCGCTCCGGGGCCATGGCGATGGCCCGTGGAGCGCCGATTCTTGACGCACACTTGGACGACTGAGACACACAAAGGGATAGGGACATGGCGCAGATTCAGTTTGGCGACGAAGTGGAAAACGTGATCACTCGCGACGAGTGGCCACTGACGAAGGCGCGCGAGGCGCTCAAGGACGAGACCATCGCCGTGTTGGGCTACGGTGTTCAGGGGCCGGGACAGGCGCTGAACCTCCGCGACAACGGCTTCAACGTCATCGTAGGGCAGCGCAAGGGCTCGAAGACGTGGGACAAGGCGCTCGCCGACGGATGGGTCGAGGGTGAGACGCTCTTTGAGATCGAGGAGGCCGCCAAGCGCGGTACGATTATCCAGTACCTGCTCTCCGACGCTGGCCAGATCGCCCTTTGGGACACGGTCAAGAAGCACCTTACACCCGGGAAGTGCCTGTACTTCTCCCACGGCTTCGGAATCACGTTCAAGGAGGACACGGGCATCGTGCCGCCCGAGGGCATCGACGTCGTTCTCGTCGCTCCCAAGGGCTCGGGCACGTCGCTCCGGCGGCTCTTCCTCGCCGGGAAGGGGCTCAACTCGAGCTACGCGATCTTCCAGGACGGGACGGGGCGCGCGAAGGAGCGCGTCATCTCGTTGGGTATCGGCGTTGGCTCGGGCTACCTCTTCGAGACCGATTTTCGAAAAGAGGTCTACTCCGACCTGACGGGCGAGCGCGGCATTCTGATGGGCGCCATCGCTGGGGTCTTCGAGGCGCAGTTCAATTGCCTCAGAAAACGTGGGCATTCGCCGTCCGAGGCGTTCAACGAGACGGTGGAAGAGCTCACGCAGAGCCTAATGCCGCTCGTCGCCGAGAACGGGATGGACTGGATGTACGCCAATACGTCGACCACGGCGCAGCGGGGCGCGTTGGACTGGCGTCACAAATTCCGCGAAGCGGTCGCGCCCCTTTTCGAGGAGCTCTATGACAGCGTCGCTTCCGGCAACGAGGCGCGCATCGTCATCGAGTCGTGCAGCGCGCCCGATTACCGCGACCGTTTGGAGAAGGAGCTCGCCGACCTCGCGGGCGAAGAGATTTGGCGGGCTGGCAAGGCGGTACGCGCCCTGAGGCCGGAGTCGTCCGACTAGCCCATGAGCGATCAGAAGCCCCAGACGCGGGCCGTACGCATCCAGGCGGAAGTCACGCAACACCGAGAACATTCGGTGCCGATCTTCGCCACGTCGAGCTTCGTCTTCGACGATAGCGAAGAGATGCGAGCGGCCTTCGCCGGGGACATCGATCGCAACATCTACAGCCGGTTCACGAATCCCAACGTGGCCGAGCTGTCCGAGAAGATCGCGCACCTGGAGGGCGCCGAGGCCGGACATTCGACCGCGACCGGAATGGCGGCCGTGTTCTCGACGTTCGGCGCGCTACTGTCCTCCGGCGATCATATCTTGGCGTGTCGCTCCCTGTTCGGTTCCACGCACACGATCCTGACGAAGATCTTGCCGCGTTGGGGCATCTCGCACACGTACATCGATGCGTTGAATCCCGACGCGTGGCCCGAGGCGGTCCAGGACAACACGAAGCTGATCTTCGTCGAGACGCCCACAAATCCCGCTGTGGACCTGGTGGATCTGGAGCGGCTCAGCGCGCTGGCAAAAGAGTCCGGTGCGATCCTCGCCGTCGACAACTGCTTCGCGACACCGGTGCTGCAGCGCCCGATCGATTACGGGGCGCATCTGTCGATTCACTCGGCGACGAAGTTCATCGACGGTCAGGGTCGGGTCATGGGTGGTGTGGTCGTCGGAGATGCTGACCTCGTGAAGGAGATCTTCGACTTTTGCCGGGCCACCGGCCCAGCCCTGTCGCCGTTCAACGCTTGGGTGCTCTCCAAGAGCGTGGAGACGCTCGCTCTTCGCATGGAGAAGCACTCGGAGAACGCGCTGGTGATCGCGAAGTGGCTCGAGAGGCAGTCTGGCCTGAGCGCCGTGCGTTACCCGTTCCTGCCGTCGCACCCGCAGTACGAGGTAGCGAAACGGCAGATGTCGGGCGGTGGTGCGGTGCTGGCGTTCACCCTCGACGGAGGGCTCGCGCAGGGGAAGCGATTTCTGGACGCCATCGAAATGTGCTCGATGACGGCGAACTTGGGCGACACGCGCACGATCGTCAGCCACCCGTCGTCCACGACCCACGCCAAGCTCTCCGAAGAGGAGAGCCAGGCGGTGCGCATTACGCCGGGCCTCGTGCGGATCTCCGTCGGGTTGGAGGATCCGAGCGACATCATCGCCGACGTCGAGCAGGCCCTGGAGCGGTCCCGGGACTGAGCCGCCCTACCTGAGCTCCCTGAAGAACGCACGCACATCATCCGTGAGTAGCTCCGGCTCCTCCAATGCGGCGAAGTGACCTCCCCTCGGCATGACGGTCCACCGCACGATGTTGAAGTTCGCCTCTGCCCACCGCCTCGGCGTGAAATAGATCTCCTCGGGGAAAACCGCAGCGCCCGTGGGGACCTCGACGTAGCGAACCGGGCGAGCCGTCGGCGTGTGGCGTGATTCGTAGTAGATCCTGGTCGACGACGTAATGGTCTGCGTCACCCAGTAGAGCGTGATGTTGGTGAGGATCTGATCCTTGGTGAACGCGCTGTCCACCGTGCCGTCGTTGTCGCTCCATCCGTGAAACTTCTCGACGATCCAGGCCGCGAGTCCGGAAGGCGAGTCGTTGAGGCCGTAGCCGAGTGACTGCGGTTTCGTGCCTTGAATGTCCTGGTAGGCGCTTCCCTCGGCGAACGCCGCCACACGTTCCTGGCGCTGTTGCAGCTCGGCGGCCGGAACGCCCTCGCTGGGATCGCCGCCAGCTGGAGGACCCCCCAGGATGAAGTTGGAGTGGAGCCCAATTACACGGTCGGGATAGTTGCCCGCGTGGGCTCGGCCGATGATGGCTCCCCAGTCGCCGCCCTGCAGACCGTAGCGATCGTAACCGAGGCGTTCCATGAGTCCCGCCAGGACATGCGCCATCCGCTCGGGGCTGTAGCCCCGCTGCGTAGGCTTGCCCGAAAATCCAAATCCTGGGAGTGACGGGACCACGACGTGGAAGGCATCGGCTGCATTCCCGCCGTGGGCCGCAGGATCGGTCAGCGGCCCCACCAGGTCTAGGAATTCCACGAAGGACCCGGGCCATCCGTGGGTCAGCAACAAGGGGACCGCGTCGGGGTTGGACGACCGGGCATGGATGAAATGAACGTCGACCCCGTCGACGGCCGTCACGAAGTTGTCGAACTCGTTGATGCGGCGCTCCTGCGTGCGCCAGTCGAAGTCGTTCCGCCAGTACGGTAGGAGCTCCCCCATATAGGCCAGGTTGGTGCCGTAGTCCCAATCCGTGCCCGGAATCTGGTCAGGGAGTCGAGTGCGATCGAGTCGGGCGTGGAGGTCGTCGAGAACCGCGTCCGGGACAGAGATCGTGATGGGTCGGATCGCGTTTGGATCCGTCGTCGTCGGCCCCTCGCTGTACATCAGGCCAGCGTCAGACACCGGCGCTTCCCCAGTCGGGCCTCCGGTGCAGGCCGCCAGACCGAGAACCAAACCCGTTGCCGTCGTTCCCAGCCATCTTTCAATGTGCACTCTTCGCTCCTGTATCAGGCGGCTCCCACTTCTCTCTATTCAGAGCAGACGACCTCGTCGACGGCGGCGAGGAACTGCCCCTTGTCGATGGGCTTCGTGAGAACGGCACGCGCACCGAAGTTCTTCGACGCCTCGAGCTGCCCCGTCGCCGTCACGGGCCGTGACGACGGAATGGCCGGCCTGCTCCAAGATGGAGGACAGCCCAACCAGGTCCGTCTCGTCATCGTCCACAATGAGGATCCTCGCCATAGATATGCTTCCGTCACGGCGCCTGAGAGCGAGGGCAACAACCCGGCCGCACGCCTACTGCATCGGGCGAAGGTTCACCCTCTGGACGCGCCAATTGCCGAGCTCGCCGATCAGGAGTTGCCGAGGATTCCTGCAGTCGATCGCGTTGACCATTCCGAACTGCCCGATCAGCTTGCCGGCCTCCCCGAACCGTCCGGTAATCGTACCGTCGAGCCGCACCTCGTAGATCTCTCCGTTGATAAACGGATCCTCGGCTGGGTTCGAGTTCGACACATAAAGGAGCTGGTTCGGTCCCGGCGTGATACAGATCGCCATGGGCGCGCCCACGCCACCGATCTCCCGAATGAAGTTGCCGTTCGAGTCGAGTACCTGGATGCGGCGGTTCCCGTAGTCGGCCACGTAGAGTCGGTCTTGGGCGTCGATCGCGAGCCCATGCACGACGTCGAACTGTCCCGGCATATTCCCGCGGTCTCCCAGGTTAGCGATCCATCGCCCCTCGGGATCGTATTTGGCGATCCGCGCATTCTGTATGCCGTCGGCGACGTAGATGTTACCGCGTGAATCCCATGCGACGTCCGTCGGACCACGGAACGACTCGCCCTCTGATGCCCCGCGACCGCCACGGCCCGAACCCGGAGGATTGGCCGGAAGCGCCATCGACTCGGGCTTTCGGCTCAAGACCATTTGAATACGGCCGGCGGGGTCGAACTTGACCACCTGCCCGGACATCTGGTCGACGATCCAGATGTTGTCGTCGCGATCGACGCGGACCTGCTGAGCGAAGAGCGCCCCGTAGATCTCCTGGCCCATCTCCCTCTCGTACCGACCGCGCGAGTCGAACTTGAACACCCTCGATCCCGAGCGCGACATATACCGCGAGGTGCCGAGCGAAAGCGACGGGTTGCCGGTCCGCGTGTAGACGAAGATCTCGCCTGCCGAGTTCCGGGCGACACCGGCCGCCTCGCCGAGATGGATGTCGTTCGGGAAGCCGCTCAGAGCGTCCTCCGCCTGGTACCGAATCGCCGGCGCGTTCGTCTGCGCTGATACCGCTCCGGCAGCAGCGAGACCAACTATCGCCGTCAAGCAGTGCAAGAACCTTCGCATATCGTTCTCCCGGCCGCTCCAGCAGCCTCAGTCTGTGGCGATCAGGAAACTGGCGTGTTGCCTACGAGAATCTTCTGGACTCTCCAGGCCGAAATCTCGGACGTGTATAGCTCGTTGGGATTCCGGCAATCCAACCCGTGAATCGTCTGGAACTGCCCAGGGTTCTTCCCGGCCTCGCCGAAGCGGCCGATGATCGTCCCGTCGAGCTCCATCTTGTAGATCTCGCCCGTCTGGTTCCAGGACGCGGCCGGATTGCTGTCAGGGTTCGAGTTCGATACGAAGAGGTACTGATGCGGCCCCTCAGAGATGCAGATCTCCCAGGGGTTTCCCGTGTCCTCGTACATCCTCAGCAGCTGCAGGTCGCTGCTGTACACCTTCACGCGCGCGTTGCCGCGGTCGCCAACGTAGATGTTGCCTTGGTCGTCTGATGCAATCGTGTGGGGCGTGCTGAGCTCGTCGACGCCGTTACCCCTTTGACCACCGCCCACCTGGCCCAGATACCGGCCGTCCGGCGAATACTTCACCATGCGGTGGTTGTAGTAGCCGTCGGTGACGTAGATGTTGCCGTCTGGGTCCCACGTGACGTCCGTCGGACGCGCGAACAGGTAGCGCTCGTCCGGCCCGGAGTTGTCGGTCGGCACGGCGCCGACGGATGCCGGTGGACGTCGGCCGAGCACCATATCGACCCTGCCCTCGGCATTGAACTTGATGACCATGTTCGATCCCTCGTCGACGACCCAGATATTGTCGTCACGGTCGACGCGCACCTTGTGGGCCATCTCCATGCCGTAGAGGCCGGCGCCGATCTCGCGCACAAAGTTCCCGTTAGCGTCGAATTCGAAGAGGCGCGTATCACCACTCCGATGGTAGACGAAGACGTGGCCCTGGGAGTTGGTAGCTACGCCGATTCCCTCACCGAAGTACAGCCCGTCCGGGAGCTTGATGAAGCCCTCGACGGCCTCGTGTGGAATCGTCGGGACGCCCGTCGCGCGCGCCCTCGACTGGGCGTACAGAGGACTCGCCCAGGCCAGCGCCATGGCCGCACCGGCAACCGTGAGACACAGCCGCGTCCGTCGGTTCATCGAAGATCTCCGAAAAGAGGTTCCTGCAGCGTCTGCGATGTAATCGCATGGGACCCTTTCAGCAACGCCGTGGGGGCCTAGTCGAGCCCGGCCTGCAGCCCCTGGCGGGAACCTCTACGTGCGCCTCGCCGCTCTACACCGCATAATAGGCCTCATCACGGGGAGCTTCGTTGGCAGGAGGGTGCGACATGTTTCGGGGAACCCTACTCGTCGTCGCGTCGATGGCGGGACTCGCGGTCGGTCTGTCCGCCCAAGAAGGCACCAACATCTACACCACCGGTCGCGACGTCGCGACCGGCGAGCTGCGTTTTGATCGACACTGTTCGAGGTGTCACGGCATCGGTGGAACCGGGGGTGAGCGAGGGCCGAACCTCACGAACGGATTCCAACGGGCCAGCACGGACGGCGGCCTCTTCGTCGTGGTCCGCGATGGTATCCCGAACACCGAGATGAGAGGCATCGCGGCCAACCAGAGCGATCAGACGGTCTGGCAGATCGTCGCCTATCTACGTTCGCTG
>JAOTVA010000005.1 GCA_029863645.1 Gemmatimonadota bacterium | reverse complement strand
CGCTGACGGGAGGCGTCCGCGTGGACGTACCCGGGAACGCAGCGGCGGGCGCACAGGTGTACGCGAGCGCGAACTGCTCGAGCTGCCACATGATCGACGGAGTGGGTGGACTCGATGGACCGGATCTCTCGACCATCGGCAGCCGCCGCTCGCCCGAGGACCTCGTGTCGGATCTCATCGACCCGGATGAGCGCGTGCAACCGGACTGGTGGGGAATGCGCGTCACCCACCGTGACGGCACACGCGTCGAAGGACGGCGCATGGGAGAGGGCACCTACTCCGTCAGGATCCTCGACGCGGATGGCCGCATGTGGTCGTTCGAGAAGCGTGACCTGAGCGAGCGGGTGCGAATCGAGACCTCGTCGATGCCTTCCTATCGCAGCACGCTTACGAGAGGCGATCTCGAGGATCTGGTCGCATACCTCTATGGACTGACCCGGACTCAGCCGTAGACCATCGGATACAAGGAGCGAGAAGGATGAAGCGGTTTGCGATTTATGCGTTGCTGCTGTCGGCCACGCCCGCTTGGGCGCAGGTCGTCGTTCCCGGCTCGCTCAACCCCCAAACCCGGGACAATCAGGCCGCCCCCTCCTTCACGCCGGTCACCAACCAAAGCCTCATCAACTCCGATGCCGAGCCGCACAACTGGCTCCACTACTCCGGCAACTACTACAGCCAGCGATACACCGCGCTTGACCAAGTCAACGCGAGCAATGCCGACCAGCTCGAGATGCAGTGGGCTTTCCAGCTCCGTGCCCTCGACAGGGCCGAAACGACCCCGCTCGTCGTGGACGGCGTCATGTTCGTAACCGAGGCCCCCAGCAATGTGATCGCGCTCGACGCGCGCACCGGCGAGGAGTACTGGCGGTTCAACTATCCGCTGCCGGAAGTCCTGAACTACTGCTGCGGACGGAATAACCGAGGCGTTGCGATCCTGGGCGACCGGCTCTTCATGAGCACGCTGGACGCTCATCTGGTAGCCATCGACGCCCGCACCGGTACACTGCTGTGGGACACCGAGGTAGCTCGTGCGGCGGACGGGTACAGCAAGACCGCCGCGCCGCTCGTGGTCGGCGACAAGGTCATCACGGGCATCGCGGGCGGCGAGTTCGGCATTCGCGGCTTCGTCGATGCCTATGACGTCGAAACCGGCGAGCGGGTCTGGCGCTTCTGGACGATCCCCGGGCCAGAGCATCCCGACAACGCGACGTGGGCGGGCGACTCCTGGATGACGGGAGGGGCTGGGACGTGGATGACCGGCTCCTACGACCCCGAGCTCAATCTCGTCTACTGGGGCACAGGAAATCCGGGCCCGGACTGGAACGGCGATGTGCGGCTGGGTGACAACCTGTACTCGAGTGCGGTGGTCGCGCTCGACGCCGACACGGGCGAGCTCGCGTGGCACTTCCAATTCACGCCGCACGACGTCCACGACTGGGACGCCACACAGATTCCGCTGCTCGCCAACACGGACTTCGCCGGCGAAGAACGCAAGCTCATGCTCTGGCCGAACCGCAACGCGTGGTTCTACGTCATCGACCGTGAGACGGGTCGTTTCCTTCTGGGGCAGCCCTATGCGCGTCAGACGTGGGCGGAGCGCATCGACGAAGACGGGAGGCCGGTACGTGTCCCGAACACATCTCCCACCGTCGAAGGCGTGACGGTCTCCCCTTCCATTGGGGGCGGATCGAACTGGTGGTCACCGAGCTACAGCCCGAAGGCGGACCTCACCTACGTCATGGCGTACGACGGCGAAACGACCTTCTTCAAGCGTGACGACGAGTACATCCCTGGTGAGCGGTTCACGGGCGGCGGGGGCCAGACTCCCAACGCCCAGGACACCTACCACAGCGCCCTGAGGGCGATCTCACCCCAGTCCGGTGAAACCGTCTGGGAGTACCCGGTCCAGCCGCGGTCGACCGCGGGTGTCATGTCGACGGCCGGTGACATCGTCTTCAGCGGCACGGTGGACGGATACTTCTTTGCAGTGAACGCGCTCACCGGTGAGGAGCTGTGGTACATCAACCTCGGCGCGATGGTACACTCTGGACCCATGAGCTACATGGTGGACGGTGTGCAGTACATCGGGATCGCCGCGGGCAACGTGTACTACACCTTCGCGCTACAGGACTGAGCCGAGCCGCCGTCAGGGCAGCCGGAAAACGTAAAGCGTGTTTCCGCCGGAGCGCTGTCTGATCTCCGGCGTAAGGTTGCGATAGTTGACGCCGCCCCCGGCTGCGATGGCTACGTACTGCACGCCATCGACCTCGTAGCTGACCGGGAAGCCGCCGGCTGATGCGTTGAGGATCTGTTCCCAGAGCACTTCACCAGTCCCGGCATCGAACGCCCGGAAGCGGCGGGCGTCGTCCGTCACGAAGACCAACCCGCCCCCGGTCGTAAGCACCGATCCGCCCATGCCTGCACGCTGGCTCAGCTGCCAAAGTGTCCGGCCGGTCGCCACGTCGATCGCGGTGAGCTGACCGACGTCGGGTCCGCCACCCGGCACCGGGATCCGCCTCGATTCGGCCGATGAATGGTACCCGCCTAATGTGGGCTCGACGGCATTCGGTGTGTAGGTCATGCAGGCGTTGTTCGTCGGCGCGTAGATGGCGTTCGTCTGGGGGCTGTAGGCGACGGCCTGCCAGTTGATGCCGCCCTGGATACTCCCGCAGACGATGACCTCCTGATCGACCTGCAGGTTCTTGATCTCCGGGTTGGCGATGCCCCGCCGGTTCTCGATGTCCACGCCGATGATCGTCGTCTGGTAGATCGTATTCTTCGCCCACAGGAAGTCGCCCGTAGCCGCGTCGAGTGTCCACACGATACCGGGCTTCCCCGGCACCCCCGTGATCACCTTACGCCGCTCGCCCGACTCGATGTCGGGGTTCATCCAATCCACGGCGTTCGGGTTAGGCGTGACTTCCGTCTCGACCACGATGCGCTCGAAGGGATGATCCTGATCCCACTCGTCGCCGGGCAGATGCTGGAAGTACCACACCAACTCACCCGTATCCGCATTGAGCGCGATGGTCGAATTCGTGTAGAGGACGTCGTCGTCCGGATCGCTTCCCCGTGGCGCGGGGACCCAAGGCACAGGCACTGCGACCCCGGCGAAGATGAGGTTGAGCTCCGGATCGTAACTCGGAGCCATCCAGGACGACCCTCCCCGGCGTTGCTCGTTCGGCAGGTCGCCCCAGGAGTCGCCGCCCGACTCGCCCTCGTAAGCGATCGTGTACGTGCGCCAGACCTCTTCGCCGGTGTCCGCGTCGTGCGCCGAGATCCAGCAGCGGGTGTTGATGTAGTAGCAGCCGGACATGCCCGCGACGACCCTGCCCTTGATGATCTGGGGACCGCCGGAGTAGTGCTGCCCGACCTCCCAGTTCCCGACCTGGTGCTCCCACACCACTTCGCCCGTGCGGGCATCGAGTGCGACCAGGTACGCATCATGCGTCGCGATGTAGAGGCGGTCCCGGTAGAGCGTGGCGTTTCGGTTCGCACACGCGAGTGTCGCCGCGTGTTCGACGCGCTCGCGTCGGTAGTCCCAGAGGAGCGTGCCATCGCGCGCGTCGACAGCCTCGACGAAGTCGCACGCCTGGGGCAAAAACATCACGCCGTCGTGCACCAAGGGTGTCGTTTCCTGCAGGCCGCGCTCCATCGTCCACGCCCACGCCAGCCGAAGGCTGCCTACGTTGCCTCTGTCGATCTGGGCCAGCGGACTGTAACCCCAGTGGTTGTACGTCCGGCGCCACATCAGCCAGTCGCCATCCGGCGGATCGACGAGCATGCTCTCCGCCACATCCGTGTACCCGTCCAACGGCGATTGGGCAGCCACATGGGACGGCTGGACCACGACGAGCGCAGCGAGGGCAGCCAGGCCGCCGTACAGGTATCTCGAGAGAGAGGTCGCTGGCATGCCTCTAACGGCTACTGGCGAGCCCAGTCGTCGAACAAGGCTCGGAGCGACGGGTCGGAGATGGCCGGTAGGTAGCGCTCTCGCTCGCTCCAGATTCGTGTGTCGAGCACGTCGATGCCGGCGTTCTCCACATAGGCCAGCGCCAGCGCAATCCCGTTAGCCGGGGGCAGAGGCGCTCCGCGAAGGTGCGGGGCGAGGTCGTCGTAGCCGGCGTCCACGCTGGCGATCCACAGCGCTATCTGCTCGAGGAGCGGGGCGATCTGCGGGGGAAAGTCGAGGCCCTGGAAAACCCACAAGACGTTTCGCTCGCGGCGGTGGTCATCGGCAGACTGGACTTCCAGGGCGTCACCCGCGCCAGGTACTGTGGCAGTCGGGTGCGCGAGTCGAGCCGGGACCCTCCAGTCATGCGACGCGTCGTTGGTCAGCAGGACCATGCCGTCGCGTAGCGCCACCATGTCGCTGCTGCCGGTCGGGGCGTTGAAGTACGTCCCGACGGGGAACGTGACGACCATCGCTTCTGCGCGCGTACGTTGTATCGCGAGGCGAATCGACTCGGCATCATTTCCGCGCACCTCCACACTCACCCGCCCGTCGGACATCGCGTCGAGCAGATCTACATGTTCAATGGGCTGCCCGCCGGCGGCACCAAGGGACGCTTTCTCGAACACGAACAGGTGCTGGCCGGGCAAGAACTCGTGAAGCTCGGCAAGGCGGAAACCGGCCTGTGTCCATTCGATCATCACCTGGCGTACCGACATCCTATGCGCCGCCAGGATGTGATCCCCCGTCCCGTCCTCCACCCGGTACTCGAGAAGGGCGACCCTGCCGTCAGCCTTGAGCGCACCGCTCATGCGATCCAGCATCACCCCCGGATCGGCAAACTCGTGATAGACGTCGACGAGGAGCATCCAATCAATCGCCCCTTCGGGTAGTCCCGGGTCCTCCGCGGTGCTGAGCACCGGGGTGACGTTGGCGAGCCCCTCCTGTTCGATGTTGTCGCTCAGGATGTCGATCATCTCGGGCTGGATGTCCACCGCGTAGACCGTGCCGGAAGGCGACACGAGCCGCGACATCCTACGCGTGTAGAAGCCCGAGCCAGCGCCGATGTCCGCGACGACGTCTCCGTCTTCGAGGCCAAGCACAGCCAACATTTCCTCAGGCATCTCTTCTGCGACGCGCTCGGGCCGCTCCAGCCAACCCGCGCCGCGGTAGCTCATGACGGCTGCAGGCGTGCGGTCAGGAAGCTCGAGCCGGAGCTCCTGCCCCAGCACCGCTTGGGTGCCGCCCACCACGAGAACGACTGCAATCGCTGTGATCCTCTTCATGACGCCACTATCGCTGTGAGGAGCCGCTGGCGAAAGGCGCTACGCTTCCCTGGCGCGGCACGCACGCTCGGCTCACGTTCCCTGAATGGCCTCCCTCACCCGCCGTGACTTCGTGCGCAGCGCCGTAGCCGGTGCCGCCCTAGGTGCCCTGCCGAAGCGCGCGGCCCGTGCCGGGCTGGTCCGTACGGTCGCCGGCACCGGAGTGGCAGGATACGAACCTGAGGGCCTAGCCGGCCTACCAGGCACCCGAACGCCGGTGAACAACCCCTACGGCGTCGTGACCGGACCGGACGGTGCCTTGTACTTCTGTGAGGTCGACACGGGTCGCACGCGCAGGCTGGACCTCGAGTCCGGCCGGCTGACGACGATCGCCGGGAACGGCCAGAAGGCTTACGCGGGCGACGGGGGTCCGGCGCTCGAAGCGTCGTTCTCTGCACCGCATGAGATCCGATTCGATAGGAACGGCCACCTGTTCCTAGTCGAACGGGACGCGCACGTGGTGCGGCGAGTGGATGGCGCCACAGGCGTCACGAGCACCGTCGCCGGGACTGGCGAAGCAGGCTTCTCGGGCGACGCTGGGCCGGCCACGTCAGCTCAGCTTCGCCAGCCCCACAGCATCGCCTTCGACGCAGCGGGCGATCTGCTCGTCTGCGACATCGGGAATCAGAGGCTCCGCCGAATCTCGATGTCCGACGGGTCCATTACGACGCTGGGCGGGACGGGCGAGCGGGCGCCCACGCCGGATGAGGCACCACTGGCGGGCACACCCCTCCGCGGGCCACGCTCCATCGATACCGATGACGAGGGCAACGCCTACCTGGTCCTTCGGGAAGGCAACGCGGTCTTCCAGCTCGACCTCGGGGCCGGCAGGCTACGGCGGATCGCCGGCACCGGCGAGACCGGCTTCACCGGGGACGGCGGCCCGGCCGAGCTCGCGACGTTCAACGGCCCCAAGGGAATCGCGTTCTCGAGGGCTGATCGCAGCCTGTATATCGTCGATACCGAGAACCACGCCATCCGGCGAATGAGTCTGGAGAGTGGCCTGGTCGAGACGGTGCTCGGCACGGGCGAGCGCGGCGACGGACCGGACGGGGATCCGCTGACGTGTCGTCTAGCCCGTCCGCACGGCGTGTGTGTTCACCAGGGCGTCGTCTACGTGACCGACAGCGAGAGCCATCGGGTGCGGGCGATCGACGACCTCATTTGAGCGTCAACACCGGCAGTGGCTCCTAAGGGTTGAGCCAGTAGTTCACCTTGAGCATCAGCACATTGTTGGCCGGTGCGCCGAACATGTCGCCTACGTCGCGTCCCAGGTCGAAGCTCCCCACCCATGGGTCTTCCCCGTTCTGGCCGTGTCCCGTGACCCGGTTAATGCGGCTCTGCTGCCAGACCAGGAACAGAGTCGAGCCGGGCCTCCATTCCCATCGGAGCACGGCGTTCCCGAGCAGGCTGCGGTAACTGAAATCGCGATCGCCAACTGTGAAGCTCGGCGCCGCGCCACCTCCGTCCGGGTCGATATCGACGGTTCCATCCGGCGCCTGGGTAACCGTGCCGACATCGGTACCGTACTCCAGGAAGTCGAACGTATCGGGCGCGCGAAATTCCTTGAGCGCCCCGTAGTCCCCGACCGAGATGAACGGCTCCAGGTACAGTTGAAGGGACAGCGTAGGCGTAAACGTCACGTCCAGGCGCGTGTCGAGCGAGACGGTGCTGCGCTCGAGGTCGGCGAAGACATACCGCGCGCCGAATGTGTTGGTCGCGAGCGGGTCGTCGACGCGCCGGACGTACTGGGCCGTCGACCGCGACCACGAGTAGGACGGGCTCATGCTCAATCGAAACGTCTCACGCAGACGCGCATTGAGCCCGACGGACACGGACCGGCTCCACCCGCCTGCATCGTCCCTGTTCCAGCGGTAGGAGGCGTTGCCCACGACCGTCCTGCGCCCATCGGAGTTCAGGCTCAGGCGGGCATCCCGCGCGCCTGGCTGGCGCGCCATGGGTCCGCCCCGGGTAAGCCTATCGTCATCGGTCCAGGGGTCGAACTGCACGCGGAGTGACGCGCGCCAGTAGTTGAGCAGTTCCAGGGACACCTGGCTGTTGACGTTCGCGAAGATGCGGTTGCCGGCGGTATTCCACTTGGCGTCCGGGCTCGCATTGAAGCTCCACGACCGCAAGAATCGGCCCGGATTCGGCTGATTGTACTGGTAGTGCGTGTCGAAAAGGATGCGGTCCGCGTCTGAGTGGAACCCGAGGTCGTTCGACTCGTAGCCGGGGCTGATGTATGCGAAGCCGTTCCTCATCGTGAAAGAGCCCGCCTGCTTTCCGACGTAGCCCATCACGTAGAAGCCGTCCAAGGACGTCGCCGTGGGATCCAGCTCCACGTGGTCTGCATCGGGACGCTGGTAGTAGCGCGCAGACGAGCGCTGGGTGCGCAGCAGGGCGTTGGCATCGCCGCTAACGCGGCTTCCCGCGACCACCCCCGTAAACAGCCACACCCGATCGGTCGACTCGTGCGCGAAGTCAAATCCTCCGGAGTACGCCGAGGAGTGCATCCTGTCGGTGAGCTCGGCGGTGGTGATGTCGCGATTGACTGCCGTGCCGATCATCCCGAAGCGGGTGGCCCCGCCCCGAATCTGCCGCCGTACCCGACCTACGAAGTGATTCGTGAAGGGCTCGACAGTGGCCTCGCCCGGGACGCCGGTGCCGTCCAGATACGCCGCCGATTCCGAGGCAGTTGCGGCCTCCATGATGCCGAGGGTCCAACCATCTCCGACCCGGCCCGTGACCTTGGCGGCCCCGAGGATCGTCGTCTGGCCTGGCACGTCCGAGAAGACAGCATTTGAGGGCGCCGAGCCGGTGGGCGGACCACCAATGCGGCGACTGTAGAAGAGCTCAGGCGCGCGTCCCACGCTCCCCGATGGACCCGCCTCACCGAAGCTGAAGATGTCGGCGCCTTCCACGAAGAACGGACGGCGCTCGCTGTAGCGTGTCTCGAAAGCGGTCAGGTTGATCACGGACGGATCGAGTTCCACCTGCCCGAAGTCCGGGTTTACCGTCCCGTCGAGGGTCACGTTCGACGTGAGGCGATACTTGAGATCGAGACCCACGCCCCCGAAGTAGTCAGACCCGCTGCGATACGGATTCGTGAAGCCCACCCCCGCGGGGCTTTCCACCCGCGTGTACTCACCCCTGCCCACCACGTAAGGGAGCAGCTCGAGCGGTCGCCCGGCATCGATCTCCTCGAGGCCCTCGAGGTGCGCGAAGCGGGATACGCCGGCCCGCTCCAAGGCTGGCGTGAACGGAAAGGTCGCGACCTCCTGGTTACGGTTGATATTGCGCTCCACCTGCACGCCCCACACTTGCTGAACGTCACCACCGAAACGGAGTTGACTGAAGGGGATCCGCATCTCCACGACCCAACCCGTGGCGTCCACCTCGACCGCGAGATCCCAGATCGGGTCCCAGGAGGAGTCACCGCCTCCGGTGCTGTTGCCGGTAACGATTGCGTCGCCCTTCACTCCGGACGGATTCGTCCAAAACCGGTAGGCCGTCTCGTGATCGTGGTAGCTGTCCAGCAGCACCACGAAACGGTCCGAATCGCCCAGGCCCGAGTCGCGGCGGGCGAGACGCGTCGTAACCGGACTCCGGTCCTCGAGGCGCGCGCCGATGTAAATGGCATCGCTGTCGAACAGAATGCGCACCTCAGTGCGCTCTGAAACGGGCCTGCCCTCCAGGGGGACCGTCTGGATTAGGCCCTGAACGGGCGCGGCGCGATTCCAGTCGCTCTCGACGAGTCGGCCATCGAGCTCGATCGCCCCGCCGCGGCGTTGCGCGCGCGCGGTCGGAGCCACGGCGTGATCGTACGCGGCGCTCGAACTGGCCGGTTGTTGAGCGTCAGCCGGGGCGGTCAGACCTACGACGAGTAGGGCGAGAAGGAGAAAGGCAGGCAAGTCGGAAGGGTGCAAGGGTGGGAAGGACGCCGAAGCCGTCTCCGCCCCCAAAGGCAGAGACGGCCCACGTCGGCTAGAAGGTCGCGATGGCGTTGAACGGCGCCGCGGTTCCCCCGATGACCGCCGGGATCTGCCAGGACACCATGAACGCCCAGCGACGCCGCTGTGCGGCCTCACGGGCGACGTCCTCGAGGTAGCCGTTGTCCACCAGAGGGAGTCCGAGGTTGACCTGAGTCAGCTGGTGGATCGGGCGGTTGATCCCCTCTACGCCCGAGGGCTGCACGTCATTCACGGCGTCGCCGACGAGCAGCGCTACGCCGCGCTCGTGCAGCCACGGCAGTACCGATGCATGCAGTCCCGCCCCCCCCTGCCCGTACGCCCATGGGCCTTCTTGGGCACGCTTCGCCCAGCGTCCGCCCCTCACGAGAAGCACGTCGCCCGGACTGACCCTGACGCCAGCGAATTCTTCCCAGGCCTCGAGGTCCGACACATAGATCGGCGTGCTCGGCTCGAGATAGTCCACTCCGCGCATGAGCGGGATGTCGACCAGAACGCCTCGCGTCACGTAGCCGGGCCCCATGCGATCGATGGCCAGATCCTTACATCCGTCGGCATCCAGGTTCTGCGGATAGCCATTGAAGATCACGAATTCGCCGTCGATCTCCGTCCGGTAGTGACAAAGGGCGTCGAGATGTGAGAGCTGCCCGTCGTGGAGCGAGAAGCTGATTGCATCCAGCGCGAAGTTGGGCAGTCCCGTGGCCGGATTGATCGACGTCATCCAGTGCTCGGTCGGGCCGAACGTCTGGCTGTCCATGGCCTCTTCTTCCGTCACGAAGTGCGCTAAGGAGACGGTGACGCCGTCCGTGACGAGCCGCGTCGCCTGCACCGTCTTCTCGGGCGTGATGAGATTGAGCGTGCCGAGCTGGTCGTTCGGCCCCCAACGGCCCCAGTTGGAGAGATCCTTCTCCCAAACCGCCAGCTGATCGAGCGTCACCTTCACCGACGGATCCTGAGTGCTCGGGTGGACGGTGAAGGTCCCCTGCGCGGCTGCTATCGTCGCCGATCCGGCGACCAGGGCGAAGGCGCTCAGGAGCGCTGTTGCGAAGGATCTCATCTGCTTCACCTCTCAACGTTCGATGACTGTACGAAACGACTCACTTGGATTCTCTGCTGAGGCGGCCGCTGCGACAAGTACAGGCCTGAACCGAAAACGGGGACCGGAGAAGAATCCCCGGTCCCCGCACGCACGTCCTGAATGATGCAGCGATCTACTGCGTCACGTTCACCCGCACATAAGCGTTGGTCCAGCAGCACTGATCGCCCGAGTTACTGTCCGGACGACGGAAGTTGTCCACCTGACCGATCAGCACGTACTCGCCCGGCATGGAAAAGGAGGCGATAACCCGAGCAGTGCCTGCGTCCTTCACCGGGACGACCTCGGGTCCAGGGCCACGCCGCGGGGGCCCGTCGGGATCGGCACCATCACCGCCCCGCCCTGCCGGCGGCTCGGGGACCATCGTTGACTCATGTCTCGTGAACTCGACCTCTGCACCTACTGGAGCCTGCAAAAGGGCCCAGTTCACGCGAAGCTCGGTACCATTCCGAAAGCGTGCGTCGGAAAGATCGTTGATGGAGATATCCTCGACCTCCACCTCTACGACCAGCGGCGATCCAACGGCGGTCGAAAGCGTACGCTGTGACACGACCCCCTCGGGGCCACTGCCGATCTCGTCATTGCCGTCGTCGAACCACACCGCCGGCGGCAGCGACCCGTGAGGCCGCGGAAGCCGATCCAGCTGGTACGCGTTCCAGGAGTTCCGTGCCGGAACCTTCGTGACCTCGCCATTGGGATTGGTCAGCGACCACCAGACGTCCCCATCAGCCTGAGCCGCGGGCACGGTAACCGTGAAGACGCCGCGCGCCTTGCCGGGATAGAACACCGTCGGCTGCATGCCGCTGTACTCTGCTGGCTCGATGAGGTTGGTCTCTCCCACAGGGAGATAGATCACGTCAGAGTTGAAGTTGTTGTATCCCATCGAGTAGGTGTAAGACCCATCGTCGTTCTCATACCACCCGTCGAGGAACGGCGCCACGATGCGCCCCACCCCACTCGTGGGCTGAAGAGGCCAACGACCATCCGGACCCTGCGCGCTCAAGGGGGCTGGGGCGGCGAGCGTGCTGCTCAGAAGGACCCCGAGGGCAACTCCACCTACGGTCAACCGAACCTTCATCATGACTCCTTGTCCAAACCCTGGTTCATAGGCGGGCAGACGACCTTAAAGAGCGATGGGGACCGAAGGAGCCACGGCGTTTTCCGAAGCGTCCTTCGATCCCCAAGGCTACCAAATCATACTACGAGAAGGGTGCTACAGATCCCTAATCGTCGGTAATCCTACGCTCCTCGTTCGCCTCGCGCTGCTCGAGAAGCTCTTGATACCCTTCCTCGTCGAGGTGCGTCACCGCGATCCACGCGTGAGACATCTCATCCGCGGTGCGGCTGCCACCGTCGACCCACTGATCTGCGTCGACAACGTTCGGGTTGTTCTCCGTGTTGTCATACCACTGCTTCATGATCAGAACCGCCCCGGCCGGCACCAAGGGTGCCGAGTTCTCGCCGTAGATGTGGCTCTGGTGCCACGTGGCGCTCCAGTTCGAGACCATGCTGACGATCTCGACCCGACCCGTCTCCGGGTAGAGGATCTCGAGGGACGCCGAGCGCATGCGCAGGTGCCCGTGAGGCTGGAAGCTATCGATACGCACCGGATGGTCGAACGTCCGGAAGCCCTGAGTCATGGCCGTGCCATGGGGCTTCATGACCAACTCGCCCTCGCGGATGCCGTAGAGCGCCAGGTCCTGCTTGTACTCGTACTCGTAGTCGGCCGGATGCAGCCAGATGCCCAACTCGACCACGTTGTCCTCGAGAACGTCGTTCGGGGCCGCGGCACCGAGTCCACCGGGATAGAGGTGGATGTCCCACGCGACATAGGCGTTGGCCGGGATTACGCGGCACACGCCGTCAGGAATCAACTCGCCGAGCTTGCCCATGGCGTACTCGGTCGCACGGTCGCCGGAGGACTCGAAGCCACCGTCGTCGGTCTCGAGTTGGAACGTCGAGTTCGCGTGGTGCACAACACCCTTCGCGTTACCGGCCGGCTTCACCTGAAGCGCCTTGATGCAGCGCTCTTCGGTGATTCCTGTCGGAACGATGGGGCGATGCCACATGTCGTTGCCCGCTGCCGGTACGTCGATCGGCGTCGACGGGGCAATGATGTCCGGCTGGCCGAGCGCCGCAGCAAGCGACCAATCCTCTGTGTCCGCGAGCACCGCCACAGGCATGTCGGCCGGATCACCTTCGACCGAGCCCTGGTCCACCCATGCGACTACCGTGGCGATGTCCTCATCCGAGAGGCGCCAGTCGTGCTGGAGGTCCTGGATGCCGATGTCGTTGTCGTAGTAGTAAGGCGGCATCAGGCGGTTCGCGACCTGCTCACGGATGCGGCGTGCATATCGACGCGCATCGTCGTAGGTCACCAGATCCATCGGGCCGATGCCTCCCGGCCGGTGGCAGACCTGGCAATTCTGCTGAATGATGGGCGCTACGTCGGCGGTATACGTCAGGTCGTCGGCACCAGCCGAAGAACTGAACGCGACCTGTGCGTTCGCAGCACCCTGGAACGCGAACACCGCAACCAATGCGAGTGTCGCGGCCACAAGCGTGGACTTCGAACCTTGGTGCTCCATGGTCATCCTCTCCCTCGAGCAAGTGAACTACGGCTACCAGCTCCTGAGCCTTCCACTACAACTACGTAGGGGAAGACACGTAGATGAATGTATGCGTTGATGGGAAGACCGTGCAATAGGGCGGCCCCTACCAATAAATGGGCGCTGCTGGACTCGAACCAGCGACCCCCTGCTTGTAAGGCAGGTGCTCTAACCAGGCTGAGCTAAGCGCCCGACGTCCAATGCCGGAAAATCGGCATGAATACTGGGGTCTAGCGGATGATGGCCATCGGCAGCAGAACCACGTAGGCGAGCACCAGCAGGAGTGGGGCAGCCGTGATCGAGCCCTGAGCTAGGAGCCAGTACCCGAGCGCCAGGCAGACAACGCCCGCCGCTGCCAGGTACCCGTTCTCCTTCGTGAACTTCAGAGCCGCCGGCTCCGCCTTCTTTCTTTTGGCCATGATCGACACAACTAAGTGGAGGGAGAAGCCTCGGTCAACGCGAGCTGTCGGTCCAATTCCTTCTTCGTGATGCCGAGGAGTTCTGCTGCGGACGCGCGGTCACCACCGGCTCGGTCGAGAACCAAGTGGACGTGCCGCAGGATCGCCCCCTTCAGCGTGAGGTCCGTGCCCCCAGGGTTCGCGCCGTCCTCCAGAATGAGGTGGTCGACGCCGATGACCGTCCCACGCGCCACGATGGCCGCCCTCATTAGTGTGTTTTCGAGTTCACGAACGTTGCCGGGCCAATCGTACGTCATGAGCCTGGCCATCGCGTCGTCGGAGATTCGCCGAATATCGCGGCTCGTCTCGTCGCGAACCCTGCCGAGCAGGGCCGTTGCAACCAGCTCGATGTCACGACGCCGCTCGCGGAGTGGAGGTACGGTGATCTCAACGACCTTGAGGCGGAAGTAGAGGTCCTCGCGAAACCGTCCTTCCTCGATCAGCTGCTCGACGGGCTGATGCGTCGCGGCGATCACGCGCGCTGCGGTCTTCCTCGGCTCCTCCCCTCCAACGGGGTAGAAGCGCCGCTCTTGGAGCACCCTCAGAAGCTTGGTCTGGAACTCCGGGCTCGTATCGCCGATCTCATCGAGGAAGATGGTCCCCTTCCCTGCCAACTCGAAGTAGCCCTTTCTCGAGCCCGTCGCTCCGGTGAACGCACCCTTCACGTGACCGAAGAGCTCCGACTCGAGGAGCGTATCCGTCAGCGCGCTGCAGTTCACCGCGATGAACGGCTCGTCGACGTGTTCGGAGTGCTCGTGGATCGCGCGGGCGATGACTTCCTTTCCCGTGCCGGTCTCACCCCGAACGAGCACGGTGGCCCGGTTGCCGGCCAACGCACCGATCGTCTTGTAGATGTCGATCATGCGAGGATCCCGGCCGACCAAACGTCCTCGCGGTAGCGCGGCGACAACATCCGGCTCTCCGCCTTCCACCGTCAGCGCTCGCTCCCGGAAGCAGCGCTCCGCCAGGCCCTGCACGGCCTTGGGATCGACGGGCTTCACGAGAAAATCGAAGGCGCCGCCTTTCATGGCGGCGACAGCGGTCTGCATGTCGTCGTGGGCAGTCATGACCACAACCTCAACGGAGTCCATGGAGGCACGCACCTTCTCCAGAAGCTCGAGCCCCGTCATCCCGGACATGCGCACGTCTGTGACGATAAGCCCCGGGTCGAACGCTTTCACGCGTGACAGCGCCTTCTCGGCGCTCTCTGCGGTTTCAACCTCGTAGCCGGCATGGACGAGTCGAGTGCGAAGGACTTCGAGTCCGTCCACGTCGTCGTCGACGACGAGGATTCGCGGGGGGGTGGAGTCACTCATGGCTTTTCTGATATCCCCGGGGGTGGCAGGCGGGGTCCGGACTCCGTCTGGTCCACGACCCAATACGCGGGCTGGTCGGGCAACTCCGACGCCCGCATGCGAGCCAGCTTCTCCCGATTCCGTCCCTTTCGCACGCGCACCATGAAGAGCAAGACGAGTGCCAGAAGTGCCCAGAAGAGTGCTGAATGGCTGAGCACGAACAGCCATCCGTAGCGCGCACGCACGTGGCGCGCCCAGTCTGTCTCGAGTCGGCCAGGCGTCACCCCGAAAGTGGTCCGCAGCGCCTCGTCGAAGGAGCGTTGCTCACGCCAGCGATCCAGGAACAGCTCGAGCCCTCGCTCTCCCCCCGGCTCCAGCAAATAGGTCACGGCACTCGCTGCGAGCAGGTACGCGGTCCTCGCCTCTTCTCGGCCGCTCGGCCAACGCAACGTGAGGGAGTCCATGGGGGGAGCGCGCCCCAGCGCCAACAGGACGCGCAACCTCCAGGCCTCGCCCGCCTCGAAGCCACCGGACACCCACTGCGCGTACCCTTCGTCGAACCAACGAGGCGCGCGCAGATCGCCCAGGTAGGCATGCAGACCGAGGTGCGCCCATTCGTGGCGAAGGGTGCGCCTGCCCTCGCGGTCGACCAGGCTGCGGCCCTCGTCGCTCGGGACGATGAACATGTTAGCCGAAGGAATCGCGACACCAGCCCGCCACTCGGGCACGACGCCGCCGGTGAGCTCGTCGAAGGCCTGTGGACCGTGCGCGATCACCGCGGTCACACGGGACGGAAAAGAGTCCGGAAGCCCGGGCAGGGGCGCTTGCCCGTCGATCAGATCGAGGACGCGCAAGGCCAATAGTGAGTCCTCGCGCACAAAATGGATGGTGGCCCGACTCCCCGCGCGCGTCAGGTACTCCTCGCCGGCGAGCGAGTCGGGCATCTGGGCGAAGAGCGGCGGCGGGCCCTGAGCCAAGGCAAGGACCACCACGAGCAGCGAAGCCGCGGAACGAATCACTCGCCGGCGAACATCTCCAGATTCGCCTTCACGGCCTCGTTGTGCGGGTTGATGTCCGCTGCCCTGCGCCACAAGAGGCGGGCCATGTCCCGGTCGTTGCCTTTGTACGCGAGCGTACCGAGCCGCAGATAGACGTCGTCCCCGAGGCGCGGTGACAGCTTCACGGCCTTCTCGTATTGGGCCTGCGCGCCCTGCATGTCGCCGTGTGCGTAGGCCTGATCTCCGAGGTTCTTGTGGGCCTGGGGCGCGGGCGGATTGAGTCCGGTCGCCCGCTTATAGAGGGCCTGCGCCGCCTCCACTTCACCCCGACGCTCCAGCACCGCGCCCGTGTTGACGAGGATCGGGCCCGAGTCTGGGTAGTGACCCATCCCTTCCCGACCGACCGCGACCGCGTAGTCGAGGTCACCACTCACTGCGGAGGCCAGGACCGTGTACGCGTAGTAGCGGGCGGAGGGTTTCTTCACGCGGGGTGACGTTCGGTACTGGCGAAGCGCCGCGAGTGTTTTCGCCACGTCACGGGCCTTGAGATGGACCGCAGCGCGCGCCAGGTGAACTTCATGGTCTTCCGGGCGTGCGATGAGCGCTGAGTCGAGCTCGCGCAGAGCATCCTTATACTGGCCCATCAACTCGAGGGCCAGGGCCGTGTTCCGATGAATCGAGTAGTCGCCCGCCCCCGGTGGCATCGCACCGAAGTGTTTGAGCGATTCCTCGAGCTTACCCCGCCGGAACGCGATCAAGCCCATCATGAAGTTCGCCCGCGCCTGCTTCGGATCGATCGCGATCGCCTGCTCGAACTCCCGCTCGGCATCCTCCAGCATACCCGACCGATAGAAGGCGGTACCGACGTTGAGATGCTGCGAGAGCGCCTCGTCGCCGCCGGTCTCCTCCTCAGTGCTGCGCTCCCCGGCACGGGACACGAAACCGGCCTGGATGAGTCCGTACAGCGCCTTGCCCGTCTCGAACTCGACGAGGCCCGCTTCGTCCATGATGTCGGTGACCGTGCGGACGCCATCGATATACGGAAGGACCTTCTTCTGGTCCTTGGTCAACTCGACGTCCTCCGACGACTGGTCGGGATTCTTATCGAGCTGGAAGACCACGTCGAACGAAGGGATCTTCTTCTCCACCAGACTCCACTCGTCGACGCGCCGTGCGCCTTCCATGAGGAGCGCCTCGGCGGGAATACTCACCAGGTAGAGGCCCTCCTCGTCGGGCATCTGGTCGGTGTCGAAGTGGAAGGACCCCTGATTCCACGTGAAGAGGTGGTAGACCGCCTCCTCGATCTGAGCCTGGATGTACCGCTGCAGGTCCTCCAGGCTTACGGCGCCCACATCGACCAAGATCTCACCCAGCCGCCTCCCCTTGGCCGTGCTCTGGGTCTCGACGGCTTCGGAGAGCGCTTTGCGCGTGATGACGTGGTTGCGCACGAGAAGCTCGCCCAGGCGGTCCCGCCGATTGAGGACGGACGCGTAGATGATGCGTCCCTGCTCGAAATAGATGTACCCGAAGTTGGACCGGTCCGTGATGCTCAGGCACCCGGTCTTCTTCCCCATGCCCAGCAACTGACAGATATCGGCCAGGCTGACGTCTTGGAGTGCGCCTTCGATCGCCATGGGTCGCTAGCTCCTAGTCCAGTTCTTCAATGAGGAGCTCTTCGATCCGAGGCCAATGGATGACCACGTTCTCCGGGCCGGGGAACCACGCCCCCCCCTTGCTCGGCGGCTCGGGTAGCGCGGCCGGAACGGGCTCCATCGTGCCCGTATCCGGTCCCTTTTTCGTTTCTGCCTCCAAGTCCGGCACGAAGATGCCTTCTTCCGCCGCCGCGGCCGCGTGCTCGACAAGCTCCAGGTCCACCGCCTGGCCGCTGGTCAGCTCCAGCACGAGACCCCCTTCGAAGCGGGAGCGTAGCCGTTCATCGATGGACTCGACGCTCGATGGCGCGCGGTTGGCCACGAGCATCATACGCGCTCCCCGACGCTTCAGAGCCTCGTACAGATGGAAGAACTCGTCCTGCGCGCGTTCGGTTTCCGACAACTCCTGGATGCCGTGTACGAGCAGGAGGTCAACCGTCCACCAGCGCTCGCGCCACGCCCCGGCGACCCCCTCGGCGAGCGCACGGATGAAGTCCTCCGCGAAGTGCGCCACAGAGGCAACGGCCATCCGCTGATCCGGGAAAGACTCTTTGTACGTGCGTCCGACCGCGGCCAGCAACGTCAGAGCCACCCTTTCGTTCCCCGACCACATGAAGAGCGGGTTGTACTCGGGCTTCTCCTCACCCACGAACTGGGCGGCCGCCTTCAACGCGATGGCCTCGAAGCCCGAAAGGTCATGCAGGAGCGGACCGTCACCGAGCCTCGGGAAGGGCCTTTGGCGCTCCCGAACGGACGCGAGCAACGCCTCGCCCTCTTCCAGCCGGTCGGGGTCCATGAGCACCCCCTGGGCAGCCTCCGGCCACGGGTTGCCCAGGCGCTCCAACTCGTTGTCGATCTCGCGCAGCCGCTGCAGATCGGCCTTGAACGTCGCGACGAGCTTCTCCCAGCCCTTCGGCTCGGTCTCACCGAACTGGGACTCCAGGCGGTGCACCAGGAAGCCCTGCCGGTCAGCGGATTCGATGGCTTCACGTATCGCTTTTCGCCACGGCTCTTCCTTGCTCTCCACCACCACCGCAACGGAGCTGGCCAGCTCGGTGAGGAAGGACCCGAATTCGTCGGAACCGCCCCCCAGGGCTGCGACCTGATCCTGTTGCTGAAGGAGTTTGGTCACCTCGGACGAAGAGACCTGGCGACCTTCGAGCTCCTGCGTCGCGAAGATCTTGTTGAGGACCCCGCCGAGCTCTCGGACGTTCTTGAACGGCGCTTTCGCCACCGCTTCCGCGACGCCATCCTCGAGGGTCTGTCCGCGTTCTTCGGACTTCCTGAGGATGATGGCGACGCGAGTCTCGTACTCAGGCGGTCCCAGATCTACGATCAAGCCCCCGGAGAACCGTGAAAGCAGCCGGGCGTCGAGTCCGTCGATGTCAGCAGGGGGTCTGTCGCTGGCGAGCACGATCTGGCCCCCGGCGGTGCTGAGCTGATCGAGGGTCTTGAGCAGCATCTCCTGAGCCTCGGGCTGCCCTGTCAGGAACTGGACGTCGTCCAGCAACAAGATGTCCAGTTCACCGTAGACACCGTCGCCCTGCCCGGCTTGGAGCGAACCCTCCAAGCGCTCGAGATACTCCTCCAGCGCCATGTACTCGACCTTCTTGGCTTCACCCTTCGCCGACTGGTGCGCGATGGCCGTGAGGATGTGCGTCTTCCCCAGACCCGGTGCGGAGTAGAGGAACAGGGGGTTGTAGCTCGTGCCCGGCGAGTCGGCAGCACGACGCGCGGCTGCGGAGGCCAGACGGTTCGCCGGGCCCACCACGAAGGAATCGAATGTCAGCTTGGGATCGAGATCCGACATAGCCGCTGTCGCGGGCTCCCGCAGAGGACGTTAGAGCGCCGAAGCGCACGTCGGACGATAAGTATCGGCCGGAACGTCCCTGAAAAAAAGGCCCGTGTCACGCGGGGTTCTGGGAGCCGGTGGTACCCCGGGCCCATGCTGCCACCTCCGCGAGATCGGGCGGAAGCGGGGCCGTGAAGCTCAGGCGCTCTCCCGAGATGGGATGGTCGAAAGAGAGTTGTTGTGCGTGCAGAAACTGCCGTGGGGTGCTCCGGGCCAATTGAATGGCCCAGTGCCTGGTAGGCCCGCCCATCCCGCGCTCCCAACCGTCCCCGTAAACCGAATCCCCCACCACCGGGTGCCCCGCGTACGCTAGGTGCACGCGAATCTGGTGGGTACGTCCCGTCTTGAGAGCCACGTCGAGCAGATCGGCCCGCAGCAAACGCTCGCGCACCCGGACACGCGTCATAGCGGATCGCCCCTCTTGGACGACGGCCATCTTCTTACGGTTCTTTCGATCCCGCCCGATCGGCGCCTCAATCGTGAGCGGAGACTCCTTGAGGTGTCCCCAGGCGAGGGCGAGGTAGAGCCGCTTCACCCGGCGCCGGCGAAGCGCGTCGGACAGTGTGCGGTGTGCCAGGTCGGTCTTGGCCACCACGAGAAGCCCCGATGTGTCCCGGTCGAGTCGGTGGACGATCCCCGGCCGGAGTCGTCCGCCGACCCCTTCGATGTCCGGCATCCGCCAGAGCAGCGCATTCACCAGGGTACCCGTGCGGTGACCGGGCGCCGGATGCACCACCATTCCTGCTGCCTTGTTCACAACGGCCAGGTGAGCGTCCTCGAACACGACGTCGAGCGGTATCTCCTCGGGGAGCATGTCCACCGGTTGGGCAGGCGGCACGACGACTTGGATCTTCGTGCCCGGCGACGCCGGGTCGGACTTCTTCGCTACCCGGCCATCTACTGTGACGCGGCCCTCCGCCAATAGACCCTGCACCCGGGTGCGAGAGAGGTCGAGACTGGTGGCAATGAACCGGTCCAAGCGGCCCGTCGCGCCCTCGTCCACCGTCAGGGAATGCGTCTTCTCCCCGGGCGCGTCCACGGCGCTAGCGATCCGAGCGACGAAGGCCGATGGTGGCGGGCGTCCCGTCGATGTCGATTTCGCGCACATGCGGATAGCCAGCCCCCGCCGCGCCGTCACCCACCGAGATTCCCAGCGCCAGCGTCTCGCCCCCAATGAAGTCCTCGTGTCGGGTCGCCGCGCTCACGATCTCCTGCGGTCCACCGATCGCCAGCTCGATGCGGTCCGAAATGTCCAGCCCCGCATCCTTGCGCAAGCGCTGGATGCGATTCACCAGCTCGCGCGCCACGCCTTCGGCCAGAAGAGCTTCGTCGAGCGTTGGGTCGAGAGCGATGGCGTAGGCCCCCTCCGCCTTCACCAGCAGGCCGGTGCTGGCTTCCTGCAGGACTTCGACGTCGCCCTCTTCCAGTGCGTGGGCCGTCCCGGACACCTCGAACTCGATGCGCTCGCCACCCAAATACTTCGCCAGCTCGTCCTGGCTGAGCGCCCGAATCGCACCGGCTGCGTCGTTCGTTTCTTTGCCGAAGCGGGAGCCGAGCGCGCGGTAGTTGGGGCGCGCCGCAAGCGTCACGATTCCCTCCGTCGACGAAATGAAGCCGACCTCCTTCACGTTCAGCTCCTCCCGCACCACCTCCAGCACCTCGGGGCTCAACGCCTTCCCGCCCGGCAGCACGGCTTGGACCGCGCGCAGTGGCTGCCTCACGCGGATCTTGGCTTCCTCACGAGCGGCGCGACCCAAGGACACCAAGACTCGGGCAGCATCCATATCGGACTCGAGCGATTCGTCTCTCGCCCCACGCGGCTCGGGCCAGCGCTGGAGGTGGACGCTCTCGTCAGTCAGGGCTCGGTGCATCCAGTCCGCGGAGAAGGGCATGCACGGCGCGGCGAGCAGCGATACGTCCCTCAGCACCTCCCAGAGCGTGCGGAAGGCAGCGCGCGTGTCGGTCGCGTCGACATTGCCCCAAAAACGCGACCTACTCCGGCGGACATACCAGTTGGAGAGATCCTCGACGACGAAGTCGCCCAACACTCGGTAGGCCCGCGTGAGCTGATACTCGTCGAGGTCGGAAGACACCCCCGCGACGAGCCCATGCAAACGCGAAAGCAGCCACCGGTCCATCAATGGGCGTTCCTCCGGGGCCGGATCGTCGTCGGAGGGCGACCACGCCTCGGCCTCCGCGTACAACGCGAAGAATCGATAGGTGTTGAAGAGCGTGTCGAAGAAGCGGCGCGCTGCTTCGCGAACGCCTTCGGGATCGTACCGCTTGGGTAGCCACGGATTGGACGACGTGATCAGATACCAGCGCACGGCATCGGCACCGTAGTCGCCAATCGCTTCCCACGGGTCGGCGATGTTACCCTTGGACTTCGACATTTTCTGACCCTCTGCGTCGAGGATCATGTCGTTCACCAAGACGTTTCGGTACGGCGGCGCCTTGTTCCCCAGAAGCGTGGAGATGGCCAGAAGCGAGTAGAACCAACCCCGCGTCTGGTCTACCCCCTCGCAAATGAAGTCGGCTGGGAAATGCGCCTCGAACTCCGATTCGTTCTCGAACGGATAGTGCCACTGTGCGTAGGGCATGGCGCCGGAGTCGAACCACGCGTCCAGGACCTCGGGCGTACGGCGCATCGACCCCTCGCACTCGCCGCAATCGAAGTGCACCGCGTCGATAAAGGGCCGGTGCGGGTCGAAGTCGGCCGGAAGACCGCCGGCTGCTTGGCCGAGCTCCTCCAGTGACCCGATCCACCTGACATGGTCCGGATCGTTTTCGCAGACCCACGCGGGGAGCGGCGTTCCCCAATAGCGGTCGCGCGAGAGCGCCCAGTCCACGTTTCCGCGAAGCCACTCTCCGAAGCGCCCCTCGCCCACTTCGGGGGGATGCCACTTGATCTGATCGTTGGCCGCCAGGAGCTCATCCTTGAGCGACGACGTCGCGGCAAACCAGGTGTCGCGCGCCACATACAATAGAGGAGAGTGGCACCGCCAGCAGTGCGGATAGCTGTGGACCACGGTGCTGATATCGAAGAGCAGCTGTCTTTCCCGGAGGGCGTCGACGAGGAGGGAGTCGGCGTCCTTCACGAACATGCCGCCAACGAGGTCGATTTCCTGCTCGAAGTGACCCGATGCGTCGAGCGGGTTGAGCATGGGCAGACCGTGCCGCTGTCCAGCCGCGTAATCGTCAGCCCCGAAAGCCGGTGCCATATGCACCACCCCAGTACCGTCCGACGCGCTGACGAAGTCCTCGGCCACGACCGTCCAGCCGTTGCCGAGGTCATCCGGTAGCGGGACCACCTCCAGGGGGCGCCGATAGCGCCAGCCCACCAGGTCGGCCCCCGTGTACGTCGCGACGACACGGGCCTCCTCCCCGAATAGCGCCTCCACCCTTCCCTGCGCGACGATGTAGCGGCGGTCGTCGCCCCGGACCTCGGCATACTCCAGGACTGGATTCACTGCGAGGCCGGTGTTCGACGGCACAGTCCAGGGCGTGGTGGTCCACGCGAGAAGCGCACGGCCCTGCGGGTCCGGATCGCCCGACGCGGTGAGCACCTCGGCCACGAACACAAGCGATGGATCCTCGACATCCTCGTACCCAAGCGCCACTTCGTGAGACGAAAGCGCCGTGCCGCAACGAGGGCAGTAGGGCACGCTTTTATGACCCCGGTACAAGAGGCCCCGGTCGGCGAACGTCTTGAGGAGCCACCACACCGACTCGATGTATTTGGGATCGAGTGTCACATAGGGCCGCCAGTACTCGAGCCAGTAGCCTATCCGCTCGCTGAGCTGCTCGAACTCCTCCTTGAACGTGAACACCGAGTCGCGGCACGCCTGATTGAACTCCGCGATGCCCAACGCCTCGATCTCGGGCTTTCCGCTTATGCCGAGTTTCTTTTCTGCCTCGATCTCAACCGGAAGGCCGTGGGTGTCCCAGCCCGCGATGCGCGTAACGGCGCGACCCTGCATCGCTCGGTGACGACACACGAGGTCCTTGATCGCACGGCTGATGACGTGGTGAAGACCCGGGCGCCCATTGGCCGTCGGCGGCCCCTCGAAGAACACGAACGGTTCGCCCCCCGCGTTCTCGGCTAGGGTCCGTCGGAACAGATCCTCGTCACGCCAAGTGGCGAGCATCTGCTCCTCAATAGCGAGGAGGCCGTCGGGAAGCTGAGGGTAGCTCATATCAGGGTCGGGAGCCGACTCGCGGGTCACGCTCGCAGATGGCTCGGGGGACGGTCAGACCTCGTCGTCCGTGTCCAGATAGAGCATCAGGTTGTCGTGCTTCTGCCCCTTGGGCGCGGGCGGGGCCGCTTGCATGGCTTCGCCCAGAGCCGACGGCATGGCCGGGGGAGCCGTGTTGGGCTCGGCGTGCTGCCGGTACGCCTCAGCCAGCTGATCGATTGGTGCGTCCGGCGGCGGAACGCCGTCCACTGCAGGGATTTCCAAGGTGGTTGCCTCGGGGTCGACCTGGGCGGAAGCAGCTGCCTCCCCTCCCCACTTGGTGCCGAGGTCGAGATCGATCGTCTGCTCCTCGAGCGGCTTGCGGTCCTCCTCCACCTGGACGACGTCGAGCTCCCGCTCAAGTAGCTGGCGGAAGTGGGTGAGGAAGCGATTGCGGCGGCGCTCCATCTCCTGCAGGGCGTCGGCGATCTGGTCCAGTCGGCGCTCGGAGGTCCGCAGCTTGGTGCGGGCCTCGGCCTCTGCCTCGGCGATCAACCTACGGCCTTCCGTTTCCGCCTCCTTGAGCAGGTTCTCCGCTTCGCGCTGCGCCTGTCCACGAATGTCGGCGCGCAGCTCCTGCGCCGTCACGAGCGCATCCTGGACGGCCTGCTCACGCCCAGTCTGAGAATTCACCTGCTGCTGGAGCAGCTCGGACCGCTCGCGGAGCCCGATGTTCTCCCGGGTCAACATCTCCAGGCGCTCTGCGACCATCTCCAGGAACACATCGACCTCCTGGGGATCGTAGCCGCGCATGAGCTTCTTGAAGTCACCACGCTTGGTCCGAACATCCAGCGGCGTCAGGTCGATCATCTCAGGCCCCCACTCGCTCTCCGAAAAGTGCAGTTCCGATCCGAACGATGGTGCTCCCTTCGCGGATTGCAATGTCCATGTCGTTCGTCATCCCCATCGACAGCTCGGGACCGACGACCTCCGTGATGGCGTGAAGCCTGTCGAGCGTGTCCCGCAACCCGGCGAACGCATCCACGATAACGGCGTCGTTGTCCACGTAAGGAGCCATGGTCATGAGGCCCTGAATCCGCAATCCCGGCAGCTCCGCAATTCGATGAATCTGCTCCACTGCCTCCACAGGGTCGAAGCCGCTCTTGGAACCCTCGCCCGATGTGTTCACCTGGGCTAGCCCCGCGACCTCGATGCCGTCTTCCACCGCAATGCGGGACAGCCGCTCGGCCAGCTTCGTGGAGTCGATCGAGTGGATCAGATCGGCCAACTCCGCGACGCGACGGGCTTTGCGTCCCTGGATGTGCCCGATCATGTGCCATGTCACATCAGGCCCGCTGTGGCCCGTGGCCTTCTCATCGAGCTCGTGCACGCGGTTTTCACCGAGGTCATGCAGGCCCGCGCCGAGCGCGGCGTCGATGGCTTCCACGGGATGACCCTTCGTGACGGCAACCAGGCGCACGGAGTCTTCGGATCGGCCGGCAGCGCTGGCCGCCCGCTTCATCCGGTCCCTGACCATCGGAAGCGTCTCCTCCAGCCGGGCAGCATACGCTCCGGCTGAGGCTTGCGTCGTCATCATCGAACTGCGGTCACGCGGGACATCTCCACAAAAGGAAAGGACCCCGCCGGAGCGCCGGCGGGGTCCTCAAGGATCCGTGACAGATACCGGGCTCAGCGTACCTGGAACGTAATTGGTAGTGAGACCCAAACCTGCACCCGGTTCTCACGGTTGAGCGCGGGCGAGAAGCGGTAGACTTCGGCCACGTTGAGCGCAGCCTGGTCGAGAGCTTCATACCCGGAACTCTCGTTGACGCGCGTCTGCTGCACACGTCCCTCTTCGTCGATGAAGAACCAGACCGTCACCCTTCCGCCGATTCCCGAGTCTCTCAGCACCGTCGGGTACTCGCGGGTCAGGGCCCGCTGCACCTCGGCGAGGTTCTGGAGAGACGGAGCGACCGTGAAGGGAGTGAACGTCGGCGCGGCCGAGATGTCCGTCGCGATCTCCTCCGGAGGCGGAGGAAGGTCGTCGACCGGGTTATCGTCGAACGTCGTCGGCGCGATCGTGATGTCTTCGTCGATGTCCGCGGTTGCCATCACAGGCGTCGCCGGGCGGGCGATGGCCTGCGGCGGCGGCGGGATTTCGATCTCGGGCGGCATGACGATCGCCTCGAGTTCCTCGGACGTGAACGAGAAGTCCTCAGCCGTCATTTCCGGGGCGAACGCGAAGGCGCCGAAATGCACCACGGTCGCGATGATCATCGATCCCCAAAACCAGGAGTCGAACGTCCGCTTGAGCCGGTCGTTCGCGTTCTCCGTGAGGATTGAGGTTGCGGGTACCGCTTCTGCAGCGCTCATCGTCTCTCCCTCTGCATGCTCTGCTCCAACTGCGTCGCGAATACGACACGCAGCACACCGGCGGCCACCAACTCCTGCTGGAGCTGATCCACGAACCGGTACGGAGTCTGTCTGTCGGACCTGATCGAGATGACGAGCGCGCGCTCGGACGCCGCATACAGCGGACCGACGAACGCGGACACATCGGTCATCCCAAACGGCTGGTCGTTCATGTAGACCGTACCGCTTCTCTCCATCCAAATATTGAGAATGTTCTTCTGTTTTTCATCGATCTTCATGGCGGCCTCGGCCTCGGGCCACTCGATGGGACGGTTCTGGTCGGACTGAAAGACCGTCGTCACCATGAAGAAGATGAGAAGGAGGAACGCGATGTCCGCGAGCGATGATGCGGGCACCTCGGATGAAGCCTTGGACTTCCTATCGAACCCACCGCCTTTCATCGACATCGTCTACTGCTCCAATACCTGGAGTGAGATGCGCTCTGCATTCGCAGAATGGAGCGCGTCCAGAACGTCGACCATGTACTCGTAGGCCGCGTCCGGATGGGTCTTCACAGCGGCGATGAGATTGGGGTTGTCCGTGATCGCCTGCCTCCAAAGACCTTCGATCTGCTCCGCCCTCACCTGCTGAACCTGCTGGCTCTCGCCGCGCTTGACGTCGACGATGCCGTTCGGCTGGATGATGAGGTGGATGATGTTGCGCTGGCTGATCTCCTGCGTCTCACCCTGCTCGGGCAGCACGATCGCGAGTCCCTTGTCCTTCGGGAACGTGGTCGTCACGAGGAAGAAGATCAGAAGTAAGAAGGCGATGTCCGCCATGGACGAAGTCGGGACCTCGTCGCTGACCTTCTGCTTCTTGTTGTTGAGAACGGCCATGTTGCTCCTGCCTCGCTATTTAACAGTTACTGGGCGATCCGGTCGTTGGTTCCGCGCTCACCCTGTGGTGGGCGGGGCTCCTGCGCCCCCGGCGGGCGGCTTCGCGGCCGCCGGGGCGGCCACATCTGATGGCCACGGTTGGTTCTTCTGCATGATCTCGACCTTGCCGTCCTTCTCGAGGTCCCAGGCGAGGTTGAAGATCTTCTGCGCTCCCTGCTCCATGTCGATAATCAGCTTGTCGATCCGGGTGACGAACACGTTGTAGGCGATGTTCACCGGCACCGCGACCACGAGGCCGGCGGCCGTCGTGAGGAGCGCCACCTTGATGCCGCCCGCGACGAGTGAAGGATCGACGTCGCCGGCCTCCTCGATCGCCGCGAACGCCAGGATCATGCCAGCCACGGTGCCGAGGAAGCCCATTAGCGGGGCCACGTTGGCGATCGTCGCTAAGATGACGAGTCCGCGCTCCAAGAAGCCCAGCTCGATGGTGCCGGTCGTAGCCACAGCCGCTTCGAGTTCACCGGCGCCGAGCCTCTTCGTCTTGATGCGCCTGAGCCCAGCGAGCAGGATCGCGGCAGCCGGACCCGCAGTGTTGTGCGCGATGTCGATGGCCCCGTCGATATCGCCGCTTAGCGCCGCTTCTTCGACCCCGCTGAGGACCCGCACCGTACCCTTGTGGGCGAGCCAGAGCGTCCACGCTTTAGCGATCATCACGCCCAACGCGATCATCGAGCATAGGACGAGCGGATACATCATCAATCCGCCGTCAGAGAACAGGGTCAGCAGCCGATATTGTGAACCCAAGCGAACTTCACTCCTGTCGAGAGACCGTCGTCCCCGCCGGAGGCGTACCTCCAGGCATGAGGACCGCGCAATCTATGAGGCGTGCGCCGAGGGTGTCAACGCGTGATTTCGCGGGACTTTACGAAGCTCTAGTCCAGTGTCTCGTCCAGTGTCTCGGCCGGCCCTACGGAGTCGTCAGTGCCGGACTGGTAACGTCGGCCGGGCCGGAGGGAACCGCGACCTCCTTGGCAGGGTGCGTCCCGGACACAATGGCGCGTAACCGCTCGGAGTTCACGCCGCGCTCGAGCGACCCAGCGATGGCCACTGCTACCTGTGACGTCTCTTCGCTCACCACGAGGACGATCGCGTCCGTCTCCTCGCTGAGACCTAATGCGGCCCGGTGCCTCGTGCCCAACGAACGGTCCTTCACCGGCGATTGGGTGAGCGGCAGGATCGCCCCCGCACTGTGGATGCGGTCACCCGAGATCAGGACCGCGCCGTCGTGTAGGGGGGAGTACGGTGTGAAGATCGTGACCAACATCTCGGCGGACACGGGCGCTTCCACGATGCTGCCCGTTTCCGCGTACTCGCCCAACCCCACTTCCTGCTCGATGGCGATGATGGCGCCGTGGCGGGCACGAGCCAGCCGCTCCGTGGCCTCCACGATCTCGTCTGTGACCTTGCTTCCTTGTAGCTGTTGGAACGGGCGCATCATCCTGCTTTGGCCCAACCGGGCCAGCGCCGCCCGGAGCTCGGGCTGGAAGACGACCAGGATGGCGATCGCGCCGTACTGGAACGCCGCCTCGAGCAGCGTCCTGACGAGAATCAGGTCCAAGAGTCGCGCCAGGCCGTACGTGAAGGCGAGCAACACCACGCCCAACACGATCTGCATCGCCCGGGTCCGCTGAATGACCAAGAGGACGCGGTAGAGCAGAAACGCGACGATGAGGATCTCGATCAGATCCGTCCATCCTGGACGGAGGAATCGAAGCTGCTCCCAGATCCTGTTCAAGGCCGGCTCCGGGGCTGAGCAGACCGGCGCACGACCATCAGATCAGCTCGTCGTCGCCTGAAGCCTCGACCACGCCCGGCGCCGGCCCGGGAAGCGGACCTTCCCCACCGGCGAACCCGAACCCGCGCGAGGAAGCTTTATCGGGGGCGGCGGGCGGGTCCTGCGAAAGTTTGGGAGGCTCTTCGTCGAGTAGCGGAAGCGGCGGCAACGGCTCACCACGCGCCAACGTCTCGACGTCAGTGCGGTCGAGCGTCTCGCGCTCCAGAAGCGCCGCTGCGATGGCCTCGAGCAGATCCTTGTGCTCGGCGAGCACGTCGTGTGCCCGCCGGTGCGCCTCGTCGATGATCCTCTTCACTTCCTCGTCGACGATGCGTTGCGTGTGCTCCGAGACGGAGCGCCGCTGCATGATCTCGCGCCCCAGGAAGACTTCTTGCTCGTCATCGGCTACAGCGACGAGGCCGACGACGTCGCTCATTCCGAACGAAGTGACCATCCGGCGCGCCATGGATGTCGCCCGCTGGATGTCGTTGCCCGCACCCGTCGTGATGTCCTGCGGGCCGAAAATCATCTCCTCAGCCACGCGACCGCCGAACAGCATGGCCAGCTGACCCTCCATCCACTCCTTCGTGTAGGAGTGACGATCCACTTCCGGCAGGCTCGCCGTGATGCCCATGGCTCGCCCGCGCGGCACGATCGTGACCTTGTGTATGGGATCGAGCCCCGGGATCCTGGTGCCCAACACGGCGTGGCCAGCTTCGTGATAGGCCGTGAGCTTCCGCTCGTTCTCAGTGAGGACGAGGCTCTTTCGCTCGGTCCCGAGCATCACCTTGTCTTTGGCCTGCTCGAAATCGACCATAGAGACCTTGTCGCCATCGCGGCGAGCAGCCAACAACGCCGCCTCGTTGCAGATGTTCTCCAGATCGGCGCCGCTCATCCCCGGCGTGCCGCGCGCGATCAGCGACAGCTCGACATCGTCGGCGAGCGGAAGCTTCTTCGCGTGCACCCGCAGGATCCCTTCGCGTCCTTTCACGTCCGGAAGGTCGACCACCACCTGGCGGTCGAAGCGTCCGGGCCGCAGGAGCGCGGGGTCGAGCACGTCCGGGCGGTTCGTGGCCGCCAGGAGGATCACGCCTTCGTTGGATTCGAAGCCGTCCATCTCGACGAGGAGCGCGTTGAGCGTCTGCTCACGCTCATCGTGTCCGCCGCCAAGACCGGCGCCCCGATGCCTGCCCACCGCGTCGATCTCGTCGACGAAGATGATGCACGGCGCGTGCGCCTTGCCCTGCTCGAAGAGATCCCTGACCCGCGACGCGCCCACGCCGACGAACATCTCCACGAAATCCGACCCGGACATCTGGAAGAAGGGCCGCCCCGCTTCGCCTGCGCATGCACGCGCGAGAAGCGTCTTACCCGTTCCCGGCGGGCCTACCAGCAGAACCCCCTTGGGTAGCCGCCCTCCGAGCCGCGAGAACTTCGCCGGGTCCTTCAGGAACTCGATGATCTCCTGCAGCTCTTCCTTGGCCTCGTCCGCCCCCGCGACGTCGGCGAAGGTCACCTTCGGCGTGTCCGGGGAGATCAGCTTCGCTTTGGACCTGCCGAACTGGAACGCGCGGTTCCCCCCACCTTGCATGGTGCGGAAGATCCAGATCCAGAAAGCGATGAAGAGGAGCCAGGGGAGCGCCTGCAAGAGAAGGGTGCCGATGCCTCGCTGCGGCAGCTCGGCGTCTACGATGACACCCCGACTCTGAAGCTCTTCGAGCAATCCTTCGCTCGGGTCACTGGGAAGCATGGTGCGGAAGCGCACGAATTCCCGGTCCTCGACCCGGACTGGCTGCCTGAACGTGCCCTCGACGGCGCGGTCCCGGAACGTCACCTCGTCGACGCGGTCGTCGCTGACGTGCCGGGTGAAATCCGAATAGGTCAGGAGCGTGACCGGGTCGTCCTGCCCTCCGACGATCTGGATCGCGAAGAGCAGCATTAGGGCCATCATCATCAAGAACGCCGCGTTCTTGGAGATGCGCCCCAATCGATTGTTCTGCTCGTCGGGTCTAGTCGGGTCAGTTTGTGACATCTAGCTACTCTGGCGAGCCGTGCAGGTCGGCGGTTCTAAAGGCTCGCGATATAGGGCAAATGGCGAAAGTCTTCCGCGTGGTCGAGTCCATACCCCACCAGGAAGTCATTGGGTGCATCGAAGCCTACCCACCGGGGTTCCGGGTCGAGCGGCGTGAGGCGCTTGTGGAGCAGCGTGCAGACGTCCAGGCTGGCCGGCTCACGCGCCCGGAGCCGGGGGAGCACCCCTTCCAAGGTCGTTCCACTGTCAACGATGTCTTCCACAACAATCACGGCTCGGCCGGCCAGGGGAGACTCAGGGTCGTGGAGTAGACGCACATCCCCACTGGACTGTTTCCCGGCACCATAGCTCGACGCCACCAGAAAATCGACGTGGTGCGGCAGGGTGATCTCGCGAACGAGGTCAGCCATGAAGATGAAGGAGCCCTTGAGTAGGCCGAGGATGAGGAGACGGTCGTCCTCCGAGTAGGCGGAAGAAATATCAGCGGCCAGTTCTTGGACACGTGTAGAGATCTGCTCCGCGCTGTAGACGACCTTCCCAGGCTTCGGCTGCGGCGTCATCCGATGCCGATCCGGAGCCGATTCTGGGCTTCCCCAAGGCCGACCGACTCCGCCCTTGCCAGGCCTGGGATCCACAGCACCCGTCCCTCCGCGTCGACGACGAGCGGCACGCACCGCCGCTCTGAAGGTGGAATACGGCGCTCGAGCATGAACTTCTTCACCTTCTTGGTCCCTCCGGGGAGACGGATGCGGTCGCCGGGGCGACGCGACCGCACCGTCAGCGGAAAGCGCAACGCGGCCAATTCGAAGGCCTCAGAGGCCTGCCTCCTCTCCCAGTCCGCTCCTCCCCAAGCGACGGGAATCGGGCTGCCTGCGAGCACTACGGTGCCGCTACCGGGGCCAGGATCCTGGATCGCGAGCGCGCGCTCTTCGGCGATGGGCATCGTTCGGCCGAGGACGCAGCGGTCGAGCTCCAGGCCAACCAACAGGGCGGCCCCGAGTTGGATGGCGCGACCGCTGGAGCCGGAATCGGTGAACTCTACCGCGAGCCGTGTCCCCGTGCGGTCCAACGACACGCCCACCCTCGCCGAGAGGGCACGGATCACGCGCGCGCGAACTGCGGGGTGCAACGCGATCAGCGCCGCTCGTGCGACAGACACGCCGCTTTCGACCTCTCGGACGTCCAGAGGTCGCAACAGCCCCGGCATCATGCTCTCCCAGGCAGCCTCCTCTTCATTGGCTGCATCGGCGAGGCGAACCAGGGCCCGCCTGGCCCCCGGTGCCACCAAGCGTTCGATGTCGGGCAGGATGCCGTTCCGGAGCGCGTTGCGCGCATAGGCGGAGTTCCTATTAGTAGGATCATCCCGCCACGTAAGACGCACCGCCTGGGCGTACTCCAGCAGTTCGGCTCGCCAGAAGTCGAGGAGGGGCCTGCCGATTCCAGGAGGACGGAACGCGGGGATACCGCCGAGGCCCTTGGAGCCCGTGCCCCGTAGAAGGCGGAAGAGCACGGTTTCAGCCTGGTCGTCGCCGTGGTGGCCCGTGACGAGAAGGTCTGCGGCGTTGCGTCTGACCTGTGACGCCAAGAAGTCGTACCGTGAGGCCCGCGCCTCCTCTTCGGACGTCAAGCTGGTGTCGGCCCGTCCGACGACGAGCGGAACGTCCCAGGCGCGGCAGAGGCCGGAAACCCAGCGAGCATCGGCCGCGCTCGATACGCGCATGCGGTGGTCGAAGTGCGCGGCGATCCACTCGTTACCAGAGTCCCGGGCGGCGAACCGAGACAGGTGCAGCAGCACGGTCGAGTCCAGGCCGCCGGACACGGCGACGAGGACGCGTTTCCCGGTGCCGAATCGCGATAGGCTATCCCGAAACCGGGCGCTTAGAGCGCCTTGCGGGTGCGTCATTGGCTACCACCCCCACTCGTACCCGGAGGAACTGGCCTACCGGTTCGTTCCGTGAGCACCGATGCGAGCAGATCCGGGCGGTCCGTCTGGATCCCGTCGACCCCCAGATCGAGGAGTCGGTGCATGTCTTCCTCCCGATTCACCGTCCAAACGTGCACCGGAATGGCTACCCGGTGCGCCGCTCGCACGAACCGCCTCGTCACCACTCTGAGCCTACCGCTGCATTCCGGGACTTGAAAGATGTCGGCGCGCGGCGTATAGGGGCTGCCGCCCGGCAGCCAGTGCAGCAACCAGAAGCAGAGAATCTGAAAGTAGCTGGCCCCCCAAGGCCCGGGGTACCCACGCGCATCCTTCCGTGACGACTCGAACTCGGCCGCCACCAGCACTCGGTGCTCGGCGGCGTGCCGGGCGATCAGAGCAACCGTGGGACCGGCGACCGCTGGTTCTTTCGCTTCGATGTTGATGCGCATGTCCGGAAAGGCGGTCAGGACTTCGTCGAGGGTGGGGATGGCGACCCCCCTGGCGCGAAAGGAGTGGGCCCCCGCCAGGTCCACGAAGTGATAGCCCGCGTCGAGAGCCTGGATGTCCCCTAGCGTGAACGTGCGTACGGGCCCGCTGCCATCCGTGGTCCGGTCGACCGACTCGTCATGAATGACGACGACCTCCCCGTCTTTGGTGAGGCGGACGTCCAGCTCCAACATGTCCGACCACCACGCGTCCCTGGCCATCCGAAACGCGACCATCGTGTTCTCCGGGGCCAGGCGCGCGCCCCCCCGGTGCGCGACGAGCATCGGGGCGCCCGCGAGGTACGGGTGGCCGGGACGCCTACGCCGCCAGGGAGTCAGGGTCGCGTTCCTCGGCGCCGAATCAGGCCGACGCCTGTCCGCCCGCCTCGAGGCGCTCTACGTCGTCCGACGCAACCCCGTGGAACTCATAAAGGACCAGATCGAGCAGCTGGCTGGTCATCTCGAGCTCCGCGCGCAGCTTCGCGGATTCGCCGTCGGCCGGCGTCGCCAGGTCCTCTTCCAACTCCACGACCCGACGCGCGAGGAAGGTCATGAGGTCCACGACGACCTCGGGCCTCGGGTTGGCCGGAGCGATCGAGTCGGGCATCACCTCGTGGAGGAGGAGGCCACGGATGAACGCCAGAAAGCCCGGGAACGTCATCTGGGTGATGGGACCCTCTTCGAGCGCTTCCTCGTCCGTGATGTGCTCCCACTCGAGCTCATTCCAATAGAGGTCCTCTGCCTCGCCGAAGAGGTAGCGCCGGGACTCTTTGGTGAGCGGCGCGCCGCCTTCGAGCGCGGGGGCGGCGAGAGGTCGACCCAGGAGGCGCTCGAGCCGCTCGCGGCGGGCGTCGAGGAGCGTGTTGGCGCGGTCAGTCATGTGCTTTACTCGGAATCGCTGTGGGTGGGTCGATCTCGGGCGTGAAGATAGGCATCCGGCCGCCCTCGGGGAAACCGGGGATTGGTAGCCGGCCCGTGGCCTCTCGCCGGCCTTTCTCACTTGCCGGAGGTCCTGGAAGAGGGTATGATCGTCGCACTGCTTCAAGCGGTTCCCCGCCTCCTCTTAGCACGAGGAACAGCCGCGTGATGCCAAGTGATTCCGGGCGTCCGGGCAATCAAACCGTGTGCCGTGTTTTCTTATTCGTCGCGGCCCTCCACGGAGGGAACCGGAAGGGCGAGGACGCCTGAGGCGTTCCCGTTTGAGCTGAATGTCGGTCTCGGCTCCCCACCGATCCCTGTCGTAGGGCCGGATTTCGAGCGTGAATAGATGCCAAGAGCCAAGACCGGGCCCCAGGCCCAACAGCTGACCCTCTACAACCCCGCGAACGAACACGACGGTTGTGGAACGGGCTTCATTGCCGCCATCGACGGGACCCGGAGCCATCGGGTCGTCCAGTTGGCGGTTCAGGCCCTCGTGCGACTCACGCATCGCGGCGCGGTGTCGGCAGACGCCGCCTCCGGCGACGGAGCCGGCGTGACGATTCAGGTCCCACGGGAACTCCTGGCAGATGACGCCGCGCGACTCGGCCTTCCCCGCGATCAGCTGGATCGACTCGCCGTCGCGATGGTCTTCCTCCCGGAGAACCAGGAGCACCGCGCCCAGACGCGCGACCTCCTCGAGTCGGCTGCGGCCCGCAGCGGGGTCAACGTGCTCGGATGGAGGCCCGTGCCCATCGATCCGTCGATGCTAGGCGGACTGGCGAAAGAGACGCTGCCGGGCATCGAACAACTCTTGCTGGCGCGTAAAGACGGTCAGAGCGCTGTGGAGTTCGATCGGGCTCTTTACCTGGGACGGAAGCGAGCCGAAGCGGCGTACCGCGAGCACGACATAGACGCCTACATCGCGTCCATGTCCGCACGCACGATCGTGTATAAGGGGCTCATGGTCGCACCGCAGGTGGAGCGGTTCTTCCCCGACCTCGGCGACGAACGCACGGTCAGCAGCGTCGCCCTCTTCCATCAGCGCTTCGCCACGAACACGCTGCCGAACTGGAAGCTCGCCCAGCCCTTCCGCATGATCGGGCACAACGGCGAGATCAACACGCTCCTCGGCAACAGAAACTGGATGTCGGCGCGGGAGCCGGAGCTCACCTCCGCGGTGTGGGGGGAGAACCTCGAGGAGCTCACGCCGGTCATCTGGCCCATCGGGTCCGACAGTGCCTCGCTCGACGAAGCCTTCGAGCTGCTCGTCACGTCCGGCCGGGACATGCTGCACGCGATGAGGATCCTCGTCCCGGAGGCGTGGGAGAACGATCCCGACATCGACCCGAAGCTGCGCGCGTTCTACCAGTACCACGCGTGCTTGACCGAGCCGTGGGACGGTCCGTCCGCAATCGCGTTTACCGACGGTGTCGTCGCGGCCGCTACGATGGACAGGAACGGTCTGCGTCCGGCGCGCTACCAAGTCACGGCGGACGGGCTGGTGATCATGGCGTCCGAGGTGGGCACACTCGACCTCCACTTATCTGACGTCATCGAGTCTGGACGCGTCGGCCCAGGCGAAATGATCGCGGTCGATACCGAGCATGGGCTGCTGCTTCGCAACGATGAGATCAAGGAGCGTCTTGCAGGCCGCAAGCCCTACAGCCAGTGGGTAGAAGGCAACCTGCGACACCTCGGGGGGGCCGGAAACGACGACGTGGCGCCGGCCGTATCAGGAGACCTCGCCACGGTGCAGGTGATGCACGGGTACACCCGGGAGGAAGTCAAGCAGATCCTCGGCCCCATGGCAGCCGAAGGGAAAGAGCCCACGGGCTCGATGGGTGACGACACCGCACCCTCGGCGCTGGTCGACCAGCAACGGCCCCTCTACACCTATTTCCGGCAGCGCTTCGCCCAGGTCACCAATCCCCCGATCGATTCGATCCGGGAGCGCGTGGTGATGTCGCTGGACACCTACCTCGGCAAGCGCCTCTCGGTGCTCGAGGAACGACCGGAAGCGGCGCGTCTGCTGCACCTACGGAGCCCGCTGCTCTCCGACATCTCCTGGGCAACGCTGATGCGTTCCGGCGGTGACGACCTGTCCTTCGCCACGCTGGACGCGGTCTTCCCAGCTGCAGGCGGACCCGAAGGTCTGCGCGAAGCGCTCGACGACCTGTGTCGCGCGGCAACCGCTGCCATTGACGCGGGACATACGGCCCTGGTGATCACCGACCGCAGCGCCGACGAGCACAAAGCGCCGATCCCGATGCTCCTGGCCGTGTCGACCGTGCACCATCACCTGATTCGCACGGGACGCCGCATGAGGGCGAGCCTCGTGGCCGAAGCGGGAGACGCCCGTGACGTCCACCACCTTGCGGCGCTGATCGGCTTCGGCGCTTCCGCGGCCTACCCGCACGTCGCGATCGCGAGTGTCCGCGACTTGGCCGCCTCTGGCCAGCTCGGTGAAGGACTCGAGGACCCCGACCGCGCCGTCCGGACCTTCATGAAGGCCGTCGAAGCTGGCCTGCTGAAGATCATGTCGAAGATGGGGATCTCGGCGGTGGCGTCGTACCATGGCGCACAGATCTTCGAAGCCTTGGGGTTGGGCGACGAGATCATCGACCGTTGCTTCCCCGGCACCACGTCCCGCATCGGCGGCATCGGGCTCACCGAGCTCGCCCAGGATGTCTTGGAGCGGCATCAGCGCGCGTATTCGTCAGGGGATCTCGAGGCAGGCGGATGGTACAAGTTCCGCCGCGGCGCCGACTACCACGCCAATGAGCCCGCCGTGTGGCGGGCGCTGCACAAGGTCGTGGAGGGTGGAGGGGACGAGGCCTACAAGGAGTACACGGACCTGGTCTACAACCGGCCGCCGACGGCGCTTCGCGACCTTCTCGCGTACGAGTCGGACCGTAAGTCCATCGACATCAGCGAAGTCGAGCCCGTCGAGAACGTGCTGCAACGCTTCCAGACCGGCGCCATGTCGCTCGGCGCCCTGAGCAGGGAAGCGCACGAGGACATCGCCCGGGCCATGACCCGCATCGGCGGGCTGGCCAATACGGGCGAAGGTGGGGAGGACCCCCGCCGGTACTCCTTTGATGGGGACCTGCGCGAGGCCAACTCGGCCATCAAGCAGGTCGCGTCGGGGCGCTTCGGCGTCACGCCGGCTTACCTGGCCGGTGCGCAGGAGCTGGAGATCAAGATCGCTCAGGGAGCCAAGCCCGGCGAGGGCGGTCAGCTTCCAGGGCACAAGGTCAGCCCCTACATCGCGACGTTGCGGCACGTCGAGCCGGGCACGCCGCTCATCTCGCCGCCCCCGCACCACGACATCTACTCCATCGAGGACATCGCGCAGCTCATCTACGACCTGAAGATGGCGAATCCTGAGGCCCGGATCGGCGTCAAACTGGTCGCAGCGGAAGGCGTGGGCACGATCGCGGCCGGTGTCGCCAAGGCGTTCGCCGACAACATCCAGATCAGCGGCCACGACGGGGGCACAGGCGCCTCACCCTTGTCATCCATCAAGTACGCGGGCGCGCCATGGGAACTCGGCCTGGCCGAGACCCAACAGACGCTCGTGTTGAACGGACTGCGGGGCCGAGTTCGGGTCATCACAGACGGCGGGCTGCACGCCGGCCGCGACGTCGTCACTGGAGCGATGCTTGGTGCCGACCGATTCGGCTTCGGTACCGCCGCACTCATCGCCCTCGGCTGTAAGATGGCGAGACAGTGCCACGTGAATACCTGTCCGGTGGGCATTGCCACGCAGGCCGAGGAGTACCGCCAGAAATACTTCGGCACCCCGGAAATGCTCATCACCTTCCTGACGCACGTCGCCGAGGAAGTGCGCCAGCTTCTCGCGCAGCTAGGGTATCGCAGCCTCGAGGAAGTCATCGGCCGCGCGGACCTGTTACGGCAGATCCAGGCGGAGAAGAACGAGCGGTGGAGGTCCGTCGACTTGTCGCGGCTCATCGCTACGCCTTCGGGTGGTCCTCTGCACTGCAACCAGGCGAGGAACGACCGCCCGGGCACCTCGCTCGACGATCGCATCATCGAAGAGTGCGGTGACTCGCTGAAGACGGGAACGCCGTTCTCAGGGACCTACGAGATCCAGAACACCGACCGCACCGTGGGCGGCCGCCTGTCGGTACGCATCGCCGGGACCCATGGCGACGTCGGCCTGCCGGAGGGATCGATCGACCTCCGCTTCGCCGGGTCCGCCGGGCAGTCCTTCGGCGCCTGGTTGATCGGAGGCGTGAGCCTGCGCCTGGATGGCGAGGCCAACGACTACGTCGGCAAGGGCATGCATGGCGGTGAGATCGTCATCCGGCCCCCTGCAGACGCGGGCTTCAAGGCCGCGGATGCGACGATCGCCGGGAATACCCTGCTCTACGGAGCCACCGGAGGAAGCCTGTTCGTCTCCGGACGCGCCGGCGAGCGCTTCGGGGTCCGTAACTCGGGAGCCGTCGCGGTTGTGGAAGGCTGTGGCGACCACGGGTGCGAATACATGACAGACGGGCTGGTGGTGGTCCTGGGGCGCGCGGGCCGGAACTTCGGCGCCGGCATGTCTGGCGGAGTCGCGTACGTCCTGGACATGGACGGGAGCTTCCCCAATAGGGTCAATCGCGAGCTCGTACGGGCTGACCCGGTTGGAGATCCGGAGGAAATCGAGACCCTGCGGGCCTTGATCGAACGGCACCATGAGCTCACGGGTTCGGAACGTGCCACGGAACTCCTGGAAGCCTGGCCGGGCCAGTTGCCTCGCTTCTGGAAGATCGCGCCCCATCTACTGCCAGAAGATTCGGACACGCCTAGTTCGGAGTCCACCGAGCGTGGGGACCAGGACGCACCGGCCGTTCCGCAGAGCATGCGCGCGGCCCCGCGGTCCGTGGCGTCAGGCGACGCCGCACCAGAAAGCCAGTTCGAGACGCCGCCTCCACCGGTCTGACCGAGGCGTGAGCCCGGGGCTCATTCGAGAGTGGATCGCATCGCGCGTCCGCGGCCAAATATGGTGGCTGCGGGCGCCTTTGCTTTTGGTCTTCCTTTGGATGCTCAACGGCTACCTGACCGACCCGCTGCACCGGTCGATCTTCGACGGCGTGACCCTCGCCTTCCACGAGATGGGCCACATGGCCTTCTTCTGGCTCGGTGACCGCATCCTGACCGTTGCCGGAGGCACGATCTTCCAGCTGGGGATCCCGATCGTTGCCGGGGGCTATCTGCTCCGCAAGCAAGACGACCCGTTCGGGGCCACCGTCTGCCTGTTCTGGCTGGGGACCGCGCTGTTCAGCGCGGGCGTCTACGCGGCCGACGCGCGGGCCCAGGCGCTACCGCTCGTGTCGCCCTTCGGGCCCGTGGACGTCGACAGCCATGACTGGACAATCATGCTGCTGAAGTACGGGATGCTCACCAAGGATCAGGCGATCGGGGCGGCACTCAGGCGGAGCGGGATCGTGGCGATGATAGGGTCGGTTGCGGTCGGGGCTTGGGTGCTGCGGGTCATGGCTACTGCGGAAACAAACGAGGCCGACCGCTAGGGGCGGCCGGCCTCGTTGTTCACGCTCTCTGCGCGGTAGCGTATTACGTGCACATAATCACGACGCCGAATCCACCGTTCACGGCAACCCCGACGGCGTCGAAGACCAACACTCGGAGCGCGTTGTTCCCTCCCCCGTAGCGTGCGCCATGGACCGTTTGAAGGATATGGGCCCCTTCGGCGGCCGTCGCAATATGCGCGCAATTCGATTGGCTGCCCAAGGTCTCGGTGAAGGCCAGCTCGAAGATCCCGGTAGCGGTTCGAGTCCCGGTGATGCCACCCGAACTCCCGAACACGGAGCCGGCACTTGTGACTATCGCCCACTGGAACATTCCCGGAGCGAGCTTTGCGTTCGTGACCGCGCCATCCTGCATGTCTGCCGGCAGGATCGATGCGTCCAGGATCTTAGCGGACGTCACCGCGTCGGCGGCCAACTCCACGTCCGTGATCGACCCCGCCGCCGGTACCCCCCCCTCCGTCCACGAAAACGCGACATGGCTTGCGTCGAGGCACGCCGCAGGAGCACCAGGCACGTTGATCATGTAGATGGCGCCTACACTCGGCACCCGACAGGCCTCGAACGTCGACTGAGCCGTAAGGGAGGAGCCATCAAGAGCCAGGAGGGCCGCTACGGCCGCAAATGCGAGCCGACAGGAGGTCCGATTCATGAGCGCATCATCCTTCGGTGGGGGTCTTAGAGTTGTAGCTGACGTTGAGCGTGCGCGAAAAAGAGGTCGAGCACGCCGAGAAGGGCTTCGTCGTTTCCGTCGGTCCCGCTCAGGTTCAAGGCGTTGACGAGGCACGTATTCAAGGAGCGCACGTGTCCCGAGGTCAAATGGCTGGCACACGTCGTCATCAGCCCTGAGAGGGTCGAAGCCGGGGTGCCGGAAAGGGCCGCGGCTAATGCGTCCCGGTAGGCGTCGGTCAATGTTTGTGTGACCGCAGGTAGGTCGGCGTCCACGGCGCGCATCTGGATGCTCCCCGTCTGGCCTCCCGCCATCGCCTGGACGTTCGTCGTGCCGGTACCCTGGGCCATGACCAGGCCGTTGGCATTCACCGTTCCGACCCCCGTGCTTGTGGAGTTCCATACGAAGGTGGCCGACACGGGGCTGCCGGTGGAACTCATTGCCGCGGCCGACATCTGCACGGTGCGACCTACGGCCATCACGGTGTCGACGGGCGAGGTCACGGTGATCGTCGCGATTGTCGGCGTACCGCCCCCGCCGCACAACGGGTCAGTGGGATCGCACACCTGCTCCGCACCCTTGCAGGAGCTGAGCACGAGCGCGACGGCCATCGCCATGAACGGAACAAGAGTGCGGCGAACCGACATGGAACCCTCGGAGTTGGCGTCGGAAGGTGCGCGACGGGGTCGCGGCGGGTGTACTTCCCAATCTTCCCCGCCCCCCGCATCCCACGCAAGCGCCTTGTAATCATCGACAATCGGGGTAAGCAAGGCCTAGTATTGGGTTGCGCTCTCGGCGTGTGTATCCGCCGACTCCTTGGATCCCAACGCCAACGGATATGACGACTCGACTCATCGCTCGTTCGATCGCCTTTGTCGCTGCGTGGTTCACCGCGACCGCCCTCCTCCCCACCGCTGCTTCCGCCCAATCGGCGCAGCAATTCTCACTGCAGGTCTCCGCACTCGGCGCGATCCCCTTCGGTGGTGGACTCGAGAACGTGGACGCCGGGGCAGGCTGGGAGGCACAACTTAGAATCAACCCCAGTGCGTTCTCGATCGGCGCAGGCGTGGAGCAGACATTCCACAGCGTTCCTTCGACGTCAAACCGGGATATCACGTTCCTCGGGGGCTTTGTGGAGCCGCGCTACGTCGTGGACATCGGTAGCGACAACGTCGTTCTCTACCTGTCGGCGCGCGCCGCTCTGTCCCAGATCAAGCTGCAGCAGGGCTCGTTCGAGAGTACCGGCACCGGATATACTCTGAACGGCGGCGGCGGGCTGCTCTTCCCGCTGGGAGCGCGAGTGAACCTCGACGTGGGTGCGACGATGGGCTACAAGGATCTCGGCGTGGTCGATATTCCGACGGGCGGCGGTGGAACCGCCACATTCGACCTCGGGACCGGCGCCAACGTGGTCGGTCGGGTCGGTCTGGCGATCGGGTTGGGCTGATTCGCTAGACGGCCGCGCTACCGTCTACTGAATTACGGCCGACTGAAGTACCCAGTTCGACCCGGACCGCTCGAAACGGCCCAAGAAGTTCTGCGTTGAGCGACGTTCGGCGCCGGCGAAGGTGCGGTATACCGTGTTGACCGCGAACGGCACGGTAGCGGCTCCGCCCTGCGCGGCCGCTGCGCCCACTGTGCCAAGGGTAGCCGAGAAGCGGTTCTCGTCGATCAGGTCGAGGAGATCGTCCAGGCCGTCTTCATCGGCCGTGCCCCAAAGGCGCCTGATGGCATCCTCGTCCTTGGAGGTCAGGAAGCCTAGGTAGGCGGTGATCGCACCAGTGACGAAGTCCCCGGTCGGGAGCGTCGGTGCGGGCGCGGCCACCGTTACCGTGACCGCGTCGGAAATGCCATCCGCCGTCGCCGTGATCCGCGTGGTACCCGCGCTCGTCGCCGTGACGCGGCCCGAACGTGCATCCACGCTCGCGACTCCAGGCACCGACGAGGACCAGGCGATCGCCCGTTCGAGTCGAGCGCCGCTTGGATCGGTCGCGACCGCGCTGAGGGAGCCGGACCCGCCGACCTCGAGGGCCAAGTCCGACGGCGCGATCTCGACGCTGGCCACGACGGCAGCGACGGCCACCAAGATGCTGTCGCGGGCCGACCCGGCAGTTGCCACGAGGTAGGCCGTCCCGGCCCCGGTGCCGCGCAGCGCACCACGGGTATCGACAGACAGGACCGAGGTGTCCGATGAACGCCACGAGAGCGTGAACCCGGACGTCATCCTCGTGCCGCCGTCCGCGAAGACCTGGGCGGCCGCGGTCTGCGTCCCACCGACTGCCATCGCCGTAGACGTGAGGTCGATCTCCACCTGGCGGGGTGTCGGGACAGCGGCCGGAGGGGGCGTCGTGCTGGCTGCCGGAGGCGGGGTAGCGGCTGTTGTGCTCGGCGGAGGGGTCGTGGCCGCTGGGGTTGGCGCTGTAGTCGCCGGGGCTGGCGTCGTAGCGGCGGGGGTCCCGGAGGTGGTGGTTGCGGGCGGATCGGGGTCGACGGCGGCGGGTCCGCCGGCCCCAATGGGGGGCTCGACCTGGGCGGCGCCGCCAGACTCGGGGGTCGGCGTGGCTGCCGTCCCCACGGGTGTTGGCGTGGACTCGCCCCCACCACCCACGAGGTTCATGACCCCAAACCCGACGAGAAGAAGCCCGACGATCGAGGCGGCGATCACGGGCGGGCGACGGTAGACGGGACGTGGCCCGGTCGGCTGCGGTCGTGGCCGTGAAGGCGACGGCTTCGGCCGCGAGGGCTTTGCAGGTGCCTTGGGTGCCGGCGCCTTTGGCGGAGCCGCGGCGGGCTTGAATGGTGTGGCCTTGGCTGGCTGGGCCGGCGGTGTAGCGACGGCCTTCGGTGGCGCGGTCGCACCGATGGGCGCCTCGACGATGATCTCGGCGGTTCCCGTCACCCCATCGCTCTCGGCCACGATGCTCACGGGACCGCTGCCGGTGGCCACGACTTGGCCGTCCTCGGCAACCGTCGCGATCGCCGCGTCACTGGTCCTCCAGCGGACGTCGCGCTCCATCGGCCGACCTTTTCGATCTTGGACGGTGGCCGCGAGCCCGATGCGTCCACCCTGCTGGATGCGCACGGAGCCGGGCCGCACCAGCACCTTGGCGGGTTTCGGCTCTTCGACCGTGAGGAGTACGCTGCTGGCGACGTTGCCGGCCATAGCCGTGATCGAAACCGACCCGCGCTGGAGAGCCTCCACGACGCCCGCGTCGACCTTCGCGATCGACGGGTCGGTGCTTGCCCATACTACGCCGAGCCCGGTGAGCGAGCCCTGTCCCGTGCCTTTCACGTCGGCCGCCAACGTGAACGTGTCGCCGATCTCGACGACGGAAGGAATGCCCGTCACCGTTACGGACGTCGCCGTGTCGGCCACGTCCGGCTCGGACCGGCTGCCTCTCGTGTCGACCGCGGGCACGTTGGGGACCGTGGCCCCGGTGAGCGCCACGATCTTCGTTCGGATCGGGCTCTGGTACCCCAGTGGCCCACCGCCCATTGCGGCTACGGCTGTGTCGAGGTCAGGCCATCGCGCATGGGCTTCCTTGGCGAGCATTCGCTCCACCGCATCGGCCACCTCCGCGGGGCAGTCGGGACGCACCTCGCGGATTGGCTTGGGCGCCTCCGACGTGTGCGCGACCATGATGTAGTACTGGGTGCCGCTGAAGGGCGTATGCCCGCAAAGCATCTCGTAGGCCACGATGCCTAGTGCGTACTGATCCGATGCGCCGGTGAGCGGCTCGCCTCTGCACTGCTCCGGGCTCATGTACTCCGGCGTGCCGATGGTCGCCCCGGTCTGCGTGAGGCCGCTCTGAGCCTCAGCGATCTTCGAGATGCCGAAGTCGGTGACGAACGCGCTGCCATCCTTGTCGACCATGATGTTGGCCGGCTTGATGTCGCGGTGGATGACCCCCCCACCTGTGCGGTGCGCGTAGCTCAGGGCCGACCCAACCTGAAAGAGCAGCGACTTCACGACATCCACGTCGAGGGGCGCATGCCCTTTGACGATGCTTCGGAGCGGCGGGCCGTCGATGAACTCCATGACGAAGTAGTGCAAGTCGTCGGACTGCCGGACCGCGTGCACGTTCACGATGTTCGGATGTCGGAGCGACGCGACCGTTTGGGCTTCGAGCCGGAATCGCGAGATCATCGACTCGTCGGACAAGAGGTTGGGCGCGATCACCTTGATGGCCACGTTGCGGCTCAAGGCGATGTCCTTGGCGAGGTACACGGCACCCATCGCGCCGGTACCTAGCGTTTGGATGATGTCGAATTCGCCCTTGGTGGCTTCGATGAGATGGCCAGCCTGAGCGTTGCGAAGCGACACGTGCGAAATGACGGTCGCCTCCGCGGGGCGCGACGTTCCGCACTTCGGGCAGAACCGGTCGTCGCGGCCCATCGGAGTCGCGCAATGGACGCACTGCGTCATGTTCGTACCGGCACTCTGCGCGGTCTGAGCGGTGGCGGTGTCCATCGGTTCGGCGACGGTCGTCCCGCAGCCGGGGCAGAAGCGATCACCCTTGGCCATCGCCTTCCCGCACTGTTTGCACGAGACCGAATTCGACATGCGCTACGCTGACCCTGTTCGAAACGACACAGCGAGACAAAAAAATGCTCCGGCCACGATGGCTCGACAACAGCGCATGCTGTCAGCCGCCGTAACGGGTTCGGTATTCGACATCCAGAGGACCTTGGACGGCGATGGGCTCGCCCAACCGTATCAAGCCCGACCCCTGGAGGAGCGCCTGGTCACGATGCACGAAGATCTCGTTGGCGCCTTCCGGTCGGATGTACGTGCCGTTGGTGCTGTGGTCGTCCAGGTAGAACCGACCGCCTCGTGTCAAAATATCCGCATGCGCTCGGGAAGCTGAGGTGCTGGGAACGACAAGCGTGCACTCGCCCCCACGACCGAGCGAGATCGCGTCGTTCGAAGCCGCCTTCACCTTCAGGATTTGGTCACCGAGCTGAATCTCCAGCTCGGGCATGGGCCCACGGTCCAGCTTGGGCGCCACCACGGTCATCTGCGCCGTCTCGCCCCGCCACAGGATCTCACACAGGTGTAACTGCTCGTCGCGTCCTCGAACGCCGTGTACGCCCAAACTCCGGTACGGCACGGACGCCTGCCCCGCGAGGTCCATCGTCTCGCCAGTCGTGAGGACCTGCTCGGCGGCCGCCATTCCGACGACCCGCGCGGCGACGTTGACGACGTCACCAAACACGTCCCCACTCTCCAAGAGCACCGAACCCGAGTGCAATCCGATACGCACGCGGGAGTGGATGCCGTTGACGGGAAGACGCGCACTCACAGCCCGCTGCATGTCCACCGCGGCAGCGATCCCGTCCAACGGTGACTCGAACGAGCACATGATCTCGTCGCCGATGGTCTTGATGACGATTCCGCCGACAGCCGTCGTGGCGCTCGCGAGTTGGTCGAGAATCTCGGCAATCATGTTGCGAGACACGACGTTGCCGAGCGCCTCGGTGATCCCCGTGCTGTCGACTACGTCCGCGAAGAGGATGGTGCGATCCGCTTCCATCAGCTCCCTCTTGAGGGTCCTTGGTGGAGAAGCTCGTTTTTTCGACAGGGCCGGCGCGGGCTGGTGACATCCAAGGTGCAACCCCAGACCAGCAAATACAAAGGAACTTCGACCCCCTCACCGACGTGGTCGCGTCTTCAGTCCTACGAACCAACCGCCCGCACGAGCAACTCTTCAGGGAGCCCCTCGAACGCGGAGCCGGTCACGTGGGACCACGCGGCGGCGATCGGGGCGAGGTCGGCCTGCAGGATCGATTCATCGTCGAACATGACCCGGTGGATCCACATGATGCTCGTGCGATGCTCGTGCGTGGGCCGGCCTTCGGAAGGCCACCGGGGATGCAGGTCCCACCCCGCACCCTCCCTGCCCTCCATCAGCACCGTGATTCCCAAGTAACCCGACAGGTCGCCCCACACGTTGAATACGAGCGTGCGGACCTCGATGGCCCGGATGTCTTGGAGCGCACGGAGGTAGATGTCGCCATCGTAGCCGTCGACATCCGGCTTCACCCCGCTGGGCTGTGTAAAGACTAGGGCGAACGTCGAATCCTGGACAACGAGCCAGCGATTCCGGAGCTGCAGTGGCGGCACGGGGCGGTAGAACTCTCGCCTCCCGAACAGGGGCGGCCCCACTGCCTCGAGGACTCGCGCAGCACCGAAGCGCGCGATTTCCCGTGCTGGCTCGTTGCGGAAGGCGAGCTCGGGCTGCTGCGCCTCGATCGCCGGGACGCCCGAAGCGAGCGAAAAGGCCACCAATACGGCAACGCGGCGCGGGGGCACGTACCAACGAACTGAACGGTTCTCAATGACATGGCTCATGTCAGGAAACATGCGAACAGCACACTGCCTGCGCCAACCTCATCGTTCGTCACCGGACAGCCCCGTCGACGCGACCCGAGACGAGGGGTCGCCGGACGACTGGATCGCCCGGCCGCCCCAGCCGGACCGCACGGCCGAGAACGTCCGCGCCGAGCCGAGCATCCTCGGGATTGCGCGCGTGCACCACGCCCAATGGTTCTCCTCGGGTGACGGCGTCGCCTGGCGACACGTAGATCTCGAAGCCAACGCCGGGGTCGACCGGCTGGTGCATCAACACCCGCCCACCTCCCAGCGCAATGACCCCTTCTCCCAGGACCCGGGGCTGCACTTCCACCACCACGCCGTCCGCTGTCGCGCTAACCGTCTCTCGCACCGGCGCTGTCGCCAGCCGCTCAGGATCGTTCACAACCTCCGGGTCGCCGCCCTGCGCCTCGACGAGCCTCGCGAACCTCTCGAGCGCCAGCCCCGAGGAGAGCGCCGCGGCGGCCCGTTCCCGGGCCGTGTGTTCCGTCTCGTCGCCGTCCGCGAGCCGGAGCATCTCCGTCGCCTGAACCAGAACCAGCTCCCGCAGGTCGGCTGGACCGTCCCCCTGCAGGCACCGAATCGCCTCCACCGTCTCGAGCCCGACGCCGATGGCGCGCCCCAGCGGCCGATCCATCGCGGTGAGCAGGGCCACGGTCGAGACCCCCCGAGTTTGCCCGATCTTCACCATCTTTTGCGCGAGGTCAGTCGCGTGCTCCTCCTCGGGAATGAAGGCCCCCGAGCCGACCTTCACATCGAGCAGCAGTCCGTCTAAGCCCTCGGCGAGCTTCTTGCTCATGATGCTCGCGGCGATGAGGGGTACGGACGAGACCGTACCGGTCACGTCCCGCAGCGCGTAGAGCCGCCGGTCCAGCGGCGCGATCTCCGTGGTCTGCCCGATCATCGCGCAGCCCACGTCCTCCAAGACCTTCTTGAAGCGAGCGAGTGAGAGCTCCGTCTGAAAGCCCGGGATGGCCTCGAGCTTGTCCAGGGTGCCCCCCGTGTGGCCGAGACCGCGACCCGAGATCATGGGCACGAAGAGACCGCATGCTGCCGCGAGTGGAGCCAACACCAGGGACACCTTGTCCCCTACGCCTCCCGTGGAGTGCTTGTCGACCCGCGGGCCCGGGAGATGCGACAAGTCGAGTGTCGGCCCCGAATCGAGCATACACTGTACGAAGACCTCGGTCTCGTCGTCGTCGAGGCCTCGCAGGTAGGCGGCCATGAGGAAGGCCGCCATCTGATAGTCCGGGACCTCGCCTCTCACATAGGCGTTCAGGAAGTCCTCGAGAAGCGAAGGCTCGAGCGCCTCACCGTCTCGCTTTGCCTCGATGACCCGGGCTGGGATCATCGACCGGGGTCCCTAGCTCTGCAAGCGACCGCGGGCGCCCTGGACCACCTCGTCGACCTTTCCCTTTACCTCGTCCGCCAACCGGTCGAGCCGGTCCGCGGCGGTCCCACGAATGTCCACCGCGGCCCGCTTGAGACGCTTACGTGTCTTGCGTCCTTGGCGGGGCGCCGTCAGCAACGCGACACTGGCGCCGATCACTGCCCCCAAGAGCAGCCCAGATAGGAAGTTCGCAACCTGACGTTCGTGATCGTAGTCCATGGATTCTCCCGGGGGATACGCACACCTTAGTACCTATATTAGCCAAAGTGGCGACGCATCGACGAGACAGGAGGACGGATGGACAGCAAGGGTGGAGCCCCGCGAGAGATCGCGGTGCCTGTCTCGGTCTTCGGTTCCTTGAGGACCGAGCTCGCGAAAGAAGCCGGGACGCTCCCCGCGGTTCATGCGCTCCACCACGCGGGCTACAAGGCCGGTACGGACGCGGCTGGCTCATTGGTCGGTGTCGGAAAGAATGGCTCTGCGGCCCTCGCTCAAGACGTCTTCTGGGCCAGTTTGGCCGACTTCTTCCGCCAACGTGGGTGGGGGACCCTTCGTCACGATCCAGCGCATTCGGCCGTAGGCATCTTGTCGAGCGGTGACTGGGCCGAGGCGAGCGCAGGGGACGTCGATCCCGACGCGAGCTGCTTCTTCAGCACGGGCTTCCTCTCAGGCCTCCTCTCCGAGCTGGCCGGCGGACCGGTCGCTGTGCTCGAGGTGGGGTGCCGGACTCGGGGCGAGGATGCGTGCCGGTTCGCGTTCGGGTCCGAGGCCGCCATTCACGATCTGTACGGACGCCTCCTCGACGGCGTCGCCCTCGACGGAGCGCTCGCCGCTCTCTAGAGCGGCCGCGTCTGAGACCGATTCTGGTGCGAGCGTTGGGCGTGGACTTCGGCCTCAAGAGGATCGGGCTCGCCGTGAGCGACCCGACCGGGACCGTCGCGACCCCACTGGAGACGCTACAGCGCAGGGCTGGCAAGCGGGTGCCTTTGGCCAAGATGGAGCAGCTGGGGCGCGACCTCTCCGTGGAGCATGTCGTCGTGGGCCTTCCGCTCGACCTGGCGGGCACCGAGACCGAGTGGTGCGCGCAGGTGAGGACCGTCGGGGAGCAGCTCGCCGGTCGCCTCGGGGTACCGGTCTCGTTCGTGGACGAGCGCCTGACTTCGGTGCGCGCCGAAAAAGCCATCCGTTCGATGGGGCTCCCAAAGAACAAGCGTGAGCGCAAAGGGCGCATCGACGCGGCTGCGGCGCAGCTGATTCTGCAGGCATGGCTCGATGAGCCGGGAATCGCTCGATGAGCGGGGGCTGGAAGGCGGCTGTCGCGGTCGCGGCGGTAATCGCTGCTCTCATCGCGTTGTCGGGGCCCCCTCCGGGGGAGCCCACCCAGGTGACCATACCCTCTGGCGCGACGTTGTCTCAGGTGGCCGACTCGCTGTCGGCCCGTGGCGTCATTCGGGGCCGCGCGCTCTTCGAGTGGTACGCGCGAGCGCGCCGCGCGGACCGAAAGATCAAGTCCGGCCACTATCTGCTCGCCACCAACAGCTCGTGGGCGTCGACGCTGGGAAGCATAACTCGCGGCGAAGTCGTGACCGAGCCAATGACGATCCCGGAAGGCTTCATGGTCCAGCAGATGGTGCCCCGGATCGCCGAAGCCGCTGGGGTCAGCCCCGCTTCCGTGCAGGCGCTCCTTGCCGAGTCCGATCTGGTCGAGAGGCTCGGCGTTCCCGGCCCGGGCGTGGAGGGCTATCTCTTTCCCGACACCTATCGGTTCGCATCAGGCGTACCGGTCAGCACGATCTTGGAGACGATGGCCGAGCGCTATCGCGCGGTGTGGACGCCTGAGCGACTGGCGCAACTCGAAGAGCTCGGCTGGACCGAGCGGGAGCTCGTCACGCTCGCCTCCATCGTCCAAGCGGAAGCCCGCCGACCCGAGGAAATGCCGCGGATCGCAGGTGTGTACCACAACCGGTTGGAGATCGGCTGGTTGCTGCAGGCCGACCCGACCGTGATCTATGCCCTCGGTGGCTACCGCGAGCGTCTGCTCTACGCCGCGATCGACTCGGTGGCAGACAACCCGTACAACACGTATCGCCAGAGCGGCCTTCCGCCCGGACCGATCAGCGCGCCTGGCGAGGCCGCCATCGACGCGGCGCTCAATCCCATCGACGACTACCTCTTCTTCGTGGCGCGGCCGGACGGGTACCACGTCTTCACCCGTTCCCTCGCCGAGCACAACCAAGCCCGCATCGATATCCGCGGCATGAACGCGGCCCAACGCGGGAGCTAGCGTGACCTCCGCCGAGCTCGGGGCCCGGCTCAGACTGATCGTCATCACGGACCGCCAGGCGGCCGCGCCGCGCTCCATCGTCGAGGTCGTCGAGGCCGCCCTCCAAGCCGGAGCGCCGGCGATCCAACTCCGTGACAAGACGGCCACGGCCCGGGCACTGCTCGAGGCTGGACGGGAGCTCCTCCCCATCGTGCACGGCGCCGGAGCGCTCTTCTTCGTGAACGACCGCGTGGACGTGGCGCTCGCCTTGGGGGCCGACGGCGTGCACGTAGGCCCCGACGACCTGCCCGTGAGGGCGATTCGCGGTGCGGTTCCGCGCGACTTCCTCATCGGGACCTCGACGGACGATCCGAAGGAGGCAGAAGCACTCGTCGCGGACGGCGCGGACTACATCGGATGCGGTACGGTGTACCAGACGACGACCAAGCCTGACGCCGGTAATGTGTTGGGGCCAGAGGGTCTGGACCGGGTCGCTCGCGCGGTCGCCGCCCCGGTCGTCGGCATCGGAGGCATCACGCCGGGGCGCGCGGCGGAGGTCGCGAAGACCGCAGCCGCGGGCGTGGCGGTCGTCGCGGCGGTCATGGGGGCGACTGACGTGGGCCGGGCCGTCCGGACGCTCCTGCAGCCATGGACGCGGATAGGCTGAGCCGCCTACATGCCCCCGACAGTCAGTAGCTCTCCGACCTCGTCGCCGGTCACGAAGAAGTCGCCGAGCGAGTATCCGCCCTCGGGAGTGTGCCAGTCCGATCCGCCGGATACGAGAAGTCCCGACGACCGGCAGATGTTCTCGTAGCGGAGCACCTCGGCCTTTCCGTGCCGTGGCCGGTACACCTCCAGCCCGCCCAGCCCGGCCTCGATCAAGTCCGGCAGGAGGGAGTCCACCAGATCGCCCGGCGGGTGCGCCCAGATGGAGACCCCCCCGGCCGCCTCCACCAGCTCTACCGCCTCGACGGGGGTCAGAAGGTGTGTCGGCACGAAGGCTGGATGGTCGTCGCCGATCAGCTTGTTGAAGGCGTCGGGAACCGACGAGGCGTGGCCCGCGGCTACGAGCGCCTTGGCCAGGTGCGGGCGACCGATTACGACATGGTCCGGTCCCGCCGCTTCCTCGACCCCGGCATACTCTATGGCAATGCCCTGGTCCGCCAGGCGCACCAACATCTCGCGCATCCGCTCCTCGCGGCGGCGCAGCGCCCTGTCGGCATGCTTCAGCAGGGGGGAGGACTCCGGGTCGACGAAGTACCCCAGGACATGTACGTCACGACCTCGATGCGTCGAGCTGACCTCGATGCCGGGAAGCACCTGCACATTGAGCTCCCGGCCGATACGCTCGGCGGCGGGAAAGCCCGCAATCGTGTCGTGGTCGGTGAGCGCGAGCACGTCGAGCCCGCCTTCCGCGGCCCCGCGCACAACGGCCTCGGGCGACCAAGCGCCGTCCGAGGCCGTGCTATGAACATGCAGATCCAGTCGCACGCGAACTCCGGTCGCGAGGCACCTACGCTTCGGCGTCCTCCACGTGGACAATCGCGGCGGCGGGTAACTCCGCGGGCGGCTCGTCCCCCGCGTACTCGGTGAGCAACGTCACCTGGTCGCGCTCGACCTTGAGCACGCCTCCAGCGACGTGGAACGTATCACTTCCCCCGCCGGGTCGGTCGATGCTCAGCACGCCCGAGCCGACGAGCGCCAGCATCGGCGCATGCCCCGGTAGGATTCCCACCTGGCCGTCCCATGCGGGCGCGACCACGGCCGAAGCCTGGCCGTCGAAGACGACCTTGGAAGGCGAGACGACGCTTACGTTGAGGGGGCCGGCCACGTTACCCCTCCGACTCCATCTTCTCGGCGTGGGCGACCACGCCTTCGATGCCGCCCTTCATGTAGAAGGCCTGCTCTGGCAGGTGGTCGAACTCACCCGCCGCCAGGCGCTCGAAGGACTCGATGGTCTCGTCCAGCTTCACGTACTGGCCCGGGATTCCGGTGAAGGTCTCCGCCACGAAGAACGGCTGCGAAAGGAACCTGGCGATCCGGCGGGCACGGCCCACGATCACCTTGTCTTCCTCGGTCAGCTCGTCCATGCCGAGAATGGCGATGATGTCCTGCAAGTCCTTGTACCGCTGCAGGATGGCCTGCACGTCCGCCGCGACCTTGTAGTGACGCTCACCCACGAACTGGGGATCCATGATCCGCGAGGATGAATCGAGCGGATCCACCGCCGGATAGATACCCTGCTCCGAGATCGCGCGGGACAGAACTGTCTGCGCGTCTAGGTGGGCAAAGGCCGTCGCGGGCGCTGGATCGGTCAGGTCGTCCGCAGGGACGTAAATCGCCTGCACCGATGTGATCGAGCCCGTCGCCGTAGAGGTGATGCGCTCCTGCAGCTCACCCATCTCCGTGCCGAGCGTCGGCTGATAGCCCACGGCTGAAGGCATGCGGCCGAGTAGTGCCGACACCTCGGACCCTGCCTGCGTGAAGCGGAAGATGTTGTCGATGAAGAGCAGCACGTCCTGCCCTTCCACGTCGCGGAAGTACTCCGCAATCGTCAGGCCAGACAGGCCGACCCGAAGACGCGCACCCGGCGGCTCGTTCATCTGACCGTACACCAAGGCGGTCGAGCCGAGCACGCCGGCTTCCTTGAACTCCAGCCAGAGGTCGTTGCCCTCGCGGGTCCGCTCGCCCACGCCGCAAAACACGGACTTTCCTCCGTGCTCCATGGCGATGTTGTTGATGAGCTCCTGAATGATGACCGTCTTGCCGACGCCCGCGCCGCCGAACAGTCCGGTCTTTCCACCCTTCACGTAAGGCGCGAGCAGGTCGACGACCTTGATGCCGGTCTCGAAGATCTCCGTCTTCGGCTCGAGCTGATCGAATCGGGGTGCCTCGCGATGAATCGGCCAACGCTCGGGAGTCGCTCCCTCGCCGCCGACAGGTCCCATCTCGTCTACGGGCTCGCCCAGCACGTTGAGAATCCGTCCGAGAGGCGCGTCGCCGACGGGCACGGTTATCGACGACCCGGTGTCGAGCACATCCATGCCACGCGTCACGCCGTCGGTGGACGACATCGCCACCGCGCGGACCTGACCACGTCCGATGTGCTGCTGCACCTCGGCGATGACCGAGATTTCCTGGCCGGCTTCATTCGTAGTCTGGAGGCGCAGCGCGTTGTAGATGTCCGGGATCTCGTCGTCGGCGAACTGAACATCCAGCACGGGGCCGATGACCTGTACGACGCTTCCTGTATTCTCAGCCATAGTGTCCTTGATTTCTACTCGAGAGCAGCGGAGCCGCCAACGATCTCGGCGATCTCCTGCGTGATCTGGGCCTGACGGGCCCGGTTGTATGTGCGGGTCAAGTGCTCGAGCACGTCGCCGGCGTTGTCGGTCGCGCTCTTCATCGCAGTGCGTCGCGCTCCCTGCTCAGCCGCGGCGTTCTCGACGAGCGCCGTGAAGACCGCGTTGCGGATGTATGCCGGAAGCATCCGGTCCAGGATCATGTCTCCGCTGGGAGACAGGATGTACACGTCAGCCGAAGAGGCCTCGCCCTCCGCTCGAATGGGAAGAAGCTCCCGGGTCTGCGGAGGCGTGGACATGGCCGACTTGAACTTGGAGCTCACCAGGTAAACGGCGTCGACCTCCCCCCGCTCGAATCGGTCGCGGAGCGGGCCTATGAGGGACTCCGCGTCGTCCACGGTGGGATGATCGCTGATATCCGTCCGCTTCATGAGCATGGGCTCTCCCCGGAAGCGGAAGTAGGCGATGCCCTTCTTGCCGGCGATGTGCAGCTCGGTCTCGATGCCCCGACCTCGCAGGTCGGCCATGAGCGTGCGCGCCTGCTTGATCAGGTTGGTATTGAAGCCACCGCAGAGGCCGCGGTTCGCGGTCAGCAGCAGAATCGCGGCCCGCTTCGTCTCTTCAGGGCGCCGAAGGATGGGATACCTGTCCGCGAGGCCGGGCGAGTACAATCCGCTCACGATCTCGTGCAAAGCATCGGCATAGGGGCGCGCAGCGTGCACGCGATCGGTGGCGCGCTTCATCTTCGAAGTCGCTACCAACTCCATGGTGCGCGTGATCTGTCGGGTATTTTCTACCGACTTGATCCGTCGTTTGACGTCCCGGCCGCCTGCCACGTGTGCTCCTCTCTACTCGGTCGCGGTGATCGGCATTACGCCGAGGCCTTGGACGAACCATCTACGGGGGCGGCTGCCCCCTCGCGGGCGGCGGCGAACGAGGCGTTGTAGGCCTCGATTGCCGACACCAGCTCCGCGGTCAGCTCGTCCGTCAGCTTCCCACCCGTGCGGATCTGGTCGAGCAGTCCCTTGTGCGTGGCCGCCATGTTCTCGTGGAAGCCACGCTCCCACCGGGGCACGTCATCGACCGGAACCTCGTCCAAGTAGCCGTTGGTCGCGGCGTAGATCACGGCGACCTGGTTCTCGACGGCCATCGGCCGATACTGGCCTTGCTTGAGGATCTCGACCTGTCGGGCGCCTCGCGCCAGCTGGCGCTGTGTAGCGGCGTCGAGGTCGGAGCCGAACTGGGCGAAGGCCTCGAGGTCGCGGTACTGCGCGAGGTCCAGCCGGAGTCGCCCAGCGACCGACTTCATCGCCTTGATCTGCGCTGCGCCACCCACGCGGGAGACCGAGATACCAACGTTGACCGCAGGTCGAACGCCGGAGTAGAACAGGTCAGGCTCCAGGAAGATCTGCCCGTCCGTGATCGAGATGACGTTCGTGGGGATGTACGCCGAGACATCGCCGCCCTGGGTCTCGATGATGGGAAGCGCTGTAAGCGATCCGCCGCCGTGTTCGTCGGACAGCTTGGCGGCCCGCTCGAGGAGGCGGGAATGCAGATAGAACACGTCACCTGGGTAGGCCTCGCGCCCAGGGGGGCGCCGCAGGACCAGCGACAGCTGCCGGTAGGCCTGCGCCTGCTTCGACAAGTCATCATAGACGATCAGCGTGTGCTTGCCCTGCCACATGAAGTGCTCGGCCATCGCAGTGGCGGCATAGCCGGCGACGTACTGCATGGCTGCTGGGTCGGAGGCGTTGGCGGCTACCACGATGGTGTAGTCCAGCGCGCCATGCTCGCGCAGGGTCTCGACGACGCTCCGCACCTTACCAGCGCGCTGCCCGATCGCGCAGTAGACGCAGATAACGTCCTTGCCCTTCTGATTGATGATCGTGTCGACGGCCACAGCGGTCTTCCCGGTCCCTCGGTCGCCGATGATCAGCTCTCGCTGACCACGCCCAATCGGGATCATCGAGTCGATGGCCTTGATGCCCGTCTGCAGCGGCTCACTGACTGGCTGCCGCTTCACGATGCCCGGCGCGACGATGTCGATCTGACGTCTGCCCTCGATGCCTTCGATCGGGCCCAGGCCATCTTGCGGCTCTCCCAGGGCGTCGACGACGCGACCCAGGTATCCGGCGCCCACGTTGATGTCGAGAACGCGGCCGGTACACCGCACAGCGTCACCCGCGTGCAGGCCGGTCCACTCGCCCATGATCACGGCCCCGATGTTGTCCTCTTCGAGGTTGAGAGCGAGTGCAGTGATGGTCTCACCCGTCTCGGACGTGATCTCCAGCATCTCGGACGCCATGGCGTTCATGAGTCCGTAGATGCGGGCGATGCCGTCCTTCACCTCGAGGACCTCGCCGATCTCTTCGGCCTTCAGGTCTTCGTCGTACCGCTCGATCTCGGTGAGGAGTACGTCTTTGATCTCGCCGGCGCGGAGCTGGGAATCGTTGGCCATCTCTATTCGGTCCTCAATTGGAATCGCATCGGATTATGTCTCGCCGAGTGCCCCGGAAGGCAGCTCCGCGCGGAGCAGTCGGCGACGCATGCCCTCGAGGCGGCGCCGTACCGATCCGTCGAAAATCGTGTCCGTCGTGCGGACGATCAGCCCACCGATGATCTCCGGCTTCACCCGGATGTGGGGAATCGCCTTCTTGCCCAATGCCTTGGTTAGGCGCTCCGCGATTACAGTTCGCGTCGCCTCGTCGGGGGTCCGCGCCAACGTCACGTCCACGTGTTCGCGGCCCAGGTGTTCGTCGAGCAATGCCTGGTACTCGCTGGAGATCGAGCGCAGGAGTCGCTGGCGCCGCTTGTCGATAGTGACGAGCACGAAGTTCACGACGAGTGTCGGCAGGGCATCGCTGAAAACTTTACGAACCAGCGCCTTACGGTCGTCGTCGTCGATTCGCGGCGTCTCGAGGAACATCCTGAATCTCGGCTCCTCGTCCAGCTGCTTGGCGACCGCTTCGAGGCCAGCCCCGAACTCCTCAATCGCGTTGTTTCGTCGCGCGAGTTCGAACAGCGTCTCCGCGTAGTTCCGCGAGACCGTTTCGTCTCTCACGCCTGTGCGCCCCCACCATCACCGAGTCCACTGAGATACCGCTCGACCAGCGCGCGGTCCTTGGGTTGATCGAGATTCTCCTGCAACAAGCGAGACGCCGCAGCGATGGCGAGATCGACCGACTCCTTACGAAGCATCTCCAGCGCCGCGTCGCGCTCCCTCTCGATCTCCACTCTCGCCCGCTCGATGATCGCCTGGCCTTCGGACCGTGCCTTCTCCTCGATGTCCTTACGGACGCCCTCTCCCGCGGTCCGACCCTCGGCAATCAATTCGCTGGCCTGCCGTCGCGCGTCGGCCAGCTGGGCCTTGTGCTCCTCGAGCAGCTTGGCCGCCTCGGCATTTCGTTGTGCCGCCTCGTCCAACGCCGACTGGATCCCCTTCTCCCGGCTCTCCACAGCCTCCAGGATCGGGCCCCAGGCGTACTTGCCCAAGACGAAGACCAGGATCGCGAAGACCCCGAGCGTCCACGCGCTCAAGCCCGTGTTGATGTCGTACAGGCTGCCTCCGCCTTCTTCGCCACCCCCCTGCGCCCAAACGAAGCTGGGCGCCGAGGCGAGAAGGACGAGGGCGGTCGTCAGAATTCGACTCGCTCTCATCGTCCTGTGTCCCTGATCGACTAGAAGAACTTGTAGAGAATCGTGATGACCAGACCGAAGAGCGCAGCGCCCTCGATCAGTGCCGCCAAGATGATCGCGGCCGTCTGGATCGTGGCTGCGGCTTCCGGCTGACGGGCAATGCCCTGCGTTGCGCCGTTGCCGATCTGGCCGATCCCAATTCCCGCACCGATCACGGCGAGCCCAATGCCGATACCGGCTCCGAGCTGGCCGAGCGCGCCGGCGTCCGCGGCGGATCCGGCGTCCTGAAAGAGGGCGAGCATTCCGTAAAGCATGTCGGCTTCCTTGGAAGGGTTGTCGTCTAGAAGAAGGTGAACTTAGTGAGCATGACGGATCAGTCCGATGAAGACCGCCGTCAGCATGGCGAAAATGTACGCCTGCAGAAACGCCACGAAGATCTCGAGCATCATGATTGCCGTCACCATGGCAACAGACGCGACCGCGACGCCATTCACGACCACCATGCCCGCACTCGCGAACATGAAGATGAGCCCGAGGAGAGAAAGCACCAGCGTGTGGCCCGCCATCATGTTGGCGAAAAGCCGCACCATCAACGCGAATGGCTTCGCGATCTTACCGAGCAGCTCGACTGGCGTAAGGATGACCAGCATGAGGACGGACATGGCCGGGTTCAGCCCGGGCGGCACGAAGAAGATCGTCCTCATGTAGCCCTTGAAGCCCAGCGCGCGCATCCCCGAGACCTCGACCACCCCGAGGGTCACCAATGCCAGCGCGCCCGTCACCATGAAGTTTCCTGTCGCCGTCGCCCCGAACGGAACGAGCCCCAGAACGTTCATCGTCAGGATGAAGAAGAAGAGCGTCAGGATGTAGCCCGTGTAAGCATCTGCCCCATGGCCGATGTTGCGGCGCACGACTTCGTCGCGGAAGTAGAGGATCATCGCCTCCATCGCGTTCGCGAGCCCGGTCGGCGCCTTGTCCGTGTACTTCGCCCTCATGGCCCTGCCGATCGGGATGAAGATCAGGAGGCAGAGGATTGCCGCTAGAACAAGGAAGACCACGTGCTTGGTTGGCGAAAAGTCGAGCGTCAGCGGCCCGAGGTGGACCGGCTCCCACTGCGGCAGATGCCACACGAAGCCACGGCCGAGGATCTCGAACTCGATCTCGCTCCCGTCGAGCAGGTGATGCATGAGCATGCCCTGCAGGTCCGGCGCCTCTCCGGCGGCAGCGCCCGACTGTGCGGATCCCCCGCCCTGGAGGACCCTGAACGGTGCGAGCAGGCTCATCTACGCGGTCTCCGTCGAATCGGCGCGAAAGTAGAGGGGCTCGATCAGCAGGAGCGCGAAGAAGAATCCCGCGAGCGCCAGGAGCATCGGAATCGCGCCCTCGGCCTGCGAGCGGATCACGATGAACGCGACTGCGGCGACCGCCACGGCGCGAATCGCCATGCCGCCTGCCCACGCCGCCATGAAGCCGTTTGTGCGTCCCCGGTAGTGAACGAGCACGGAGAACGCTGACACTTGGACCGGCAGTGCGACGGCGGCCGCGATCAGAACGCCCTTCCGGCCCGCGGGCTCCAGAAAGGGCCAGAGGACGAGGGTGAGCAACGCTACGACCCCAACGGCAGCGGCACCGTACCTCAGCGAGGCGCTCACTCCGGGTCGTGCTCTCGTTGGCGGGGTTCGATCACGATGTGGTAGTAGAGACTGTAGAAGCCTGCGGCTGCCCCGATGAACGCGCCCAAGACTAAGAGGAACGGCGCCGTACCCAGCTTCGAGTCGACCCAGGCTCCGAGCCCGAGGAAGAGCAGAACCGCGAGCGCGAAGCTGAGCCCAAGGCCCATGAACTGGCCCGAAGCTCTCATGACGTCCCGCGGGTCCGAACCCCTCTGGTCACGGCCCAAAACCGCACTCCTCAGGCTACCGCGGAACCGCCCCCGATCAGGCGCGATACCCGCCATAGCAACGATAACCTAGCCCTTGTGAAAAAAAGCGCAAGCGGCCCTCAGGGCCGGTTCGGAAGCAGGCCGGGCGCTTGACTGGCGGAAAAATTTACGCCTATCTTCGCGGCTATCCCTACCGGACAAGGCATGACCTCCACACAAGCAGCGACCATCCTCGACCGCGATGTCGAGCTCCTCGACCGAGCGGCCGGGGTGACCGCCGCGCTGCGCGGCCAAGTCGAGAAGCGCATCGTCGGCCAACGCGACGTCGTGGACGAACTGCTCGTCGCGCTGTTGGCCAACGGGCATGTCCTTCTGGTCGGCGTTCCCGGGCTCGCCAAGACCCTGTTGGTGCAGACTCTGGCCGAGGCCTTGGACCTCGACTTCAGTCGGATCCAATTCACGCCGGATCTCATGCCGACCGATATCACCGGTACTGAGGTGATCGAAGAGGACCGGACCACGGGCAAGCGGGTGTTTCGCTTCCAGAAGGGTCCGATCTTCGCGAACATCGTGCTCGCCGACGAGATCAACCGGACGCCGCCCAAGACGCAGGCCGCTCTCCTCGAGGCGATGCAGGAGCGGGCGGTCACCGTGGCGGGAGAGAACTTCCCACTTCCTCCGCCGTTCTTCGTGCTCGCAACGCAGAACCCGATCGAGCAGGAAGGCACCTACCCTCTTCCCGAGGCGCAGCTCGATCGCTTCATGCTCGAGCTACCGATCTACTACCCCTCGAAGAGCGAGGAGGAGGAGATCGCGACTCGGACGACCGGCGAGGAAGAGCCGCATGTTCAGCCGGTGGTTGACGCCCAGGGGCTGATCGACATCCAGGGGCTGGTTCGACGGATTCCGGCCCCGCCTTCGCTGGTCTCGTTCGCGGTGCGCCTGGCACGGTCGACTCGCCCAGGGGACGAAGCATCGCCGGTCGCCTCCAAGTACGTTTCTTGGGGCGCCGGGCCGCGAGCTTCCCAGTTCTTGGTCTTGGGAGCCAAGGCTCGAGCGGCATCTCGTGGCGCTCCGCTCCCGTCCTACGACGACGTGCGCGCTGTCGCCCCCGCGGTGCTGGCGCACCGTCTCGTGCTGAACTTCGAGGCGGAAGCGGACGGGCGGACGACGCGCGATGTGATCAGCGAGCTTCTCCGGGAGAGCGAGGGTTGGGCGTAGACGCCAACTCCGGCTCAGCCGACCGCCCTCCGAGTAGAAGCGGCGGGCTCCGGTGCACCCCATGATGTGGGCTGCCGGAGTCGCGGGGGTGGTCCTCGTCGTGTGTGCGGCCATGTTGACTGCCGCGCAGGCGGCGACGTCACAGATGGGAGCGTCGAGGGTGCGCACGCTCCTTGAGGAGGGCTTCACCGGTGCGGCCGCGCTGTCGGAAGTCCGCGAGCGGGAAGCTAGGGTTCGGGCCAGTGTCCGACTCGTGACTCAGTCGTTCAACTTGGCAGCTCTGGGCATCACCGCCATCATCGCCTCGGTGACCTGGGACGCCCCGGGTCCGGTCGTTGCGGTCGTCGTCGGCACGATTGCAGCCGTCTTGGTCATCGGCGACATCATTCCCCATGCGGTCGCTGCCCGAAGCCCCGTCCGGATCGCGCTGGCTTCGGCCTCCACCCTACTGGGCGTGACGCGATGGACACGGCTCCTCACCGCCCCGGCTGCTCACCTCGAGGAACGCATGGTCGGGGGCAGCGATGAGACGCTGTCCACCGAGCGCCGGGAACTTCTGGAGATCCAGGAGATCGGGGAGGAGGAAGGGATCCTAGAGGAAGCCGAGAACCTCCTCGTGGAGCGTGCCTTTCACCTCGACGAGCTCACGGCTTGGGACGTCATGGTGCCGCGGGTCGACATCTTCGCTTGGAAGGATGATCTAACCCTCGACGCCATCGTGGGGGGACTCCCCGAAGTTCCCTACAGCCGCGTGCCGGTCTATAGCGACTCGGTGGACGACGTCACGGGCATCGTCTACATCCGCGAAGTCTACGAGCGGGTCGCTGGAGGTAACCGGACGGCCATGCTGCGAGATCTCGCGCGCGAGCCTTTCTTCGTGCCGGGATCGTTGTCACTCACGCAGCTCCTGCACGATTTCCAGGCCCGAAGAATTCACATGGGCATCGTCGCAGACGAGTTCGGCGGAACCGACGGGTTGGTGACCCTGGAGGACATCCTCGAAGAGCTCGTCGGCGAGATCCACGACGAGACCGACGTGGAGAGTGAGGGTATCGTCCACGTCTCGCCCGTGGCCCTCGAGGCCGGCGCCGGGACAGACCTACGAGATCTGAACGAGGCGCTCGAGGTCTCGCTTCCCAAGGCCGAGCATCGCTCTTTGAACGGCTTCATCCTGGAGGAGCTCGGCCACGTCCCCAAGCAGGGTGCGAGCTTCGAGCGGGCCGGAGTCCAGATTGAGATCCTCGAGGCGACCGACACTCAGGTACTCAAGGCACGCCTGACCAAACTGGCTGACGTCGAGGAGGCGACGGACTGATGGGGCTGATCATTCCCTTCGCCGGAAAGACGCCCACCATAGACCCGTCTGCGTTCATCGCGCCGACGGCCGTGATCATCGGGGACGTAGAAATCGGAGCGGAGTCGAGCGTCTGGTTCGGCGCGGTCATTCGCGGTGACTACCCGGACCACGGCATCGTCATCGGTCGCCGTACGAGCATCCAGGAGAACTGCGTCGTCCACGTGGGCCGGTGGGGTCCGACCGTGGTGGGTGACGACGTCACCGTCGGGCACGGCGCCAAGTTCGAGTGTTGCACGATCGGCGATCGCTCCGTCATCGGCATGAACGCCGTCATCCTGCAGAACGCGCGCATCGGCGAAGAGTGCGTCATCGCGGCCGGTACGGTGTTGCTAGAAGGAGCCGACATTCCCGCGCGCAGCGTCGTCGCCGGTGTGCCTGGCAAGGTCAAGAAGACGCTCACAGGCGGTGCGGCAGAGTGGATCAAGGATGGCGGGGACCACTACGCAGAGCTGTCGCGGAAGTACATGGCTGAAGGGATCGGGCGCCGCGAGGAGTGAAGGCGCCCCCGAAGCCACCGCTATGCGACTTGTGTGGTGCGCCGATGCGCGAGACCCACTGCAAGCTCATCTGCACCAAGTGCGGATATACCCGGGACTGCTCCGACCCCTAGGCGGTACCGCCTGGTGTTATCACGCCATCCCCGCGAAGCGCAGATACCACGCGATCATCTGCTCGCCCCACGCATAAGCGACCCCCCCGCCCGCGGCCAAGAACACGCCCAGGGGTACGAGGCGCTTCGACAGGGCCGAGATCGGCCCGAAGACGACCAGGGCGAGGACCGACCCGAGAAACGTCGTCAGCGCGACGCCCCAAATTCCCAAGAACGCGCCGATCATCATCATCATCTTCACGTCGCCACCGCCCATGGCCTGATCGACGCCCGCCTCCTCCAGCCGCCCAGGGGAGAGCCGCTTGATCAACGTCGTCCCGGCGACGCCCACGAGCCAAAACACCCCGTACCCGACCGCTGCGCCGATCACGGCATCCATCCATCCGAGTCCACCGGGCAAGAAGGCCAAGCCTATCCCAAGGACGGTGCCTCCGATGGAGAATTCGTCCGGGATGATGTAAAAGCGCGCATCCGAGATGGAGATCCCGAAGAGGATCGTGAGGAACATTCCCCCGCGAAGCGCCTCCCACGTCGGTCCGTACGCGGCCACGACGCCTGCCCACACCAGACCGGTCGCGAGCTCCACGAGCGGATACTGCACGGAGACACGCTCTTCGCAGTGACGGCACCTTCCACGCAGCCATAGCCACGAGAAGACGGGGACGTTGTCGTACCAGCTCACCGGCTCGTGACAGCTCGGGCACCGGGATCGAGGCGAGATCACCGATTCGTCGACAGGCCAACGAAGCGAGCAGACGTTCAAGAACGAGCCGAGATTCATCCCGAACAGGCCGGCGATGATCGATAAGAAGAGCCGTTCGTCCACGTTAGGGCTCCCGGGTCAGCGCGTGCATGATGATCGACCCGGCCATCGCGACGTTGAGCGACTCTGCGCCGCCGCGCATGCGCACGGCCAGCATCCCTTGTGCCGATTCCGCGAGGAGGGCGCGCACGCCCCGCCCTTCGTTCCCGACTGCAATGGCAAACGACTCCATCCTCGGTTGCTCCTGGACGTCCCTTCCTTTGGCGTCCGCCACATAGAGCGGCACGCCAGAGGCCTCGAGCCATTTCACCGCCGCGGGGGCCGGCGCCCGCACGACGGGTACGCGAAAGATCATCCCGGCAGAGGCGCGTACCGGCTTGGGTCCCCAAGGGTCCGCCGTGCCGTCCAGACACAGGACGGCGTCGAGTCCGAACGCGACCGCTGCACGGATGAGCGTCCCCGTATTCCCCGGGTCCTGCACCCCGTCAAGCACCAGGTAGCGTCCCCCCGAAGCTATGGAGTCGAGCCGAGTCGATGGCTCGCCGCAGACGAGCATGACGCCCTGGCCCGTCTCCGTGTCTGAGAGCAGGTCGAGCTGAGCTTGTTCCAGGCGCACCAATTCGAGGCCGCCGAGACGGCCAGCCAAGGCCGACCCGGCTGCGGACTCCTCCAGGCGGGGAGAAACCACCGCGAAGGTCGGCGCCACCCCGGCGTCGAGAGCCTCCGATACCGCACGTACTCCCTCGACAAGCACCGCGCCCTCACGACCGCGCGTCTTGGGCACCCTGAGCCGTGCGATCAACCGCTCGCGTCGCTGGCTCAGGCTCATGCCTCGCGCCACCTTTTCAACCCATGAACGCACCAAGCCACCCCATCGCACTCACCATCGCCGGCAGTGACTCCGGCGGTGGGGCCGGAATCCAGGCAGACCTCAAGACGTTTCACGCCTTTGGTGTCTACGGGACGAGCGTGGTTACCGCGGTAACAGCCCAGAACACGCGAGGGGTCACAGACATTCACGCGATCCCGTTGGAGACCGTGCGCGCCCAGCTCGACGCGGTGGTGTCGGACCTGCGCCCGCTTGCTTTCAAGTCCGGGATGCTCGCGACCGCGGAGCTCGTGTCGACCGTGGCTGACGCGATTCGTGAGCACGGCCTCGAACGGTACGTGATGGACCCCGTCATGGTCGCGACCAGCGGCGATCCGCTCCTCGAGGAGGACGCCGTGGCGGCAATCGTCGGAGAGCTGCTGCCGCTCGCGTCCCTGGTGACGCCCAACCTCCACGAAGCGTCGATCCTGGCCGACATTTCGGTCGAGACGACTCAGGACATGCGGGAAGCGGGCAGTCGCATCCTCGACCTTGGTGCCCGAGCGGTGCTCATGAAGGGGGGTCATCTCGAGGGCGACGTGGTGGACATCCTTTTGGTCGGTGGCGAGGAGCACACCTGGGCGCGCCCCCGCATCGATACCCGCCACACGCACGGCACGGGTTGCACATTGTCCGCGGCGATCGCCGCCGCTCTCGCGCTCGGCGAACCGCTGCCCAATGCGGTGGAACGGGGCATCCGGTTCATCGGTCGGGGCATCGCAGCCGCGCCGGGGCTGGGGTCGGGTCGGGGTCCGGTGAGTCACTTCGTCAGCCCCGACTGAGCTCGTCCGCGACGCGCGGTATCAGAACGGTCAGCAGAGCAGCCAACCGCGCTCCCGCCGAGGCACCTACGTCCAAGACATCACGGTGACTCAACCCGCCGGAACCAAGGCCCGCCGCGTGGTTCGTGACCACGCTGAACGCGACACACCGTAGTCCGAGCGCGCGCGCCACGAGGACTTCGGGTACCGTCGACATCCCCACGACGTCGGCACCGAGCCCCCCGAGCATCCGCACCTCGGCGGGCGTCTCATAGGAAGGCCCGAGCATGGCTACATACGTGCCTTCGTGGAGATCCTCCCCGGTCTCGACGGCCACCTCGAGTGCGAGATGGCGAAGTCGAGGATCGTAGGCCGCTGACATGTCCGGGAAGCGCGTCTCGCCCGGCCGCACCGGTCCCACCAGGGGGCTTCGGAACATCAAGTTGATGTGGTCCGAGAGAACCAGCAGGTCACCGGGCTCAAGCGTGGGGCGGATCGCACCGGATGCATTCGTGAGGACGAGGCCACGTACCCCTAGCGCCGCGGCGATGCGCACCGGCGCGGCGACCACCTCGGGTGAATGGCCCTCGTAGTGGTGGAAGCGGCCGCTCTGAAGGAGCACCTGCGCGCCGCCGATGCGGCCCACGACGTACCGCCCCGCATGACCTTCCACAGTCGGCGCGGGAAAGCCCGGGACATCCTCGAACGGAATCACCGCAGCCTCTGTGAGCTCACCCTCGATGGCGCTGAGCCCCGAGCCGAGCACAATGCAGACGGCGGGCACGGACTCGATCCTCGAGCGCAGATACTCGCTAGCCGCCGACACGTCGAACGAGGCGGTCACCAGCCGAGCCTCACAAGAGCATCCCAGCCACTGAGGCGGTCATGAACGCCGCGATGGATCCGCCGATCATCGCCCTGAGACCCAGGCGGGAAAGATCCTGTCTGCGAGACGGTGCGATGCCACCGATGCCCCCCAGTTGGATGGCGATGGAGCCGAAGTTCGCGAATCCGGACAAAGCATACGTCGCGATCAAGATCGAGCGCGGCTGTAGCAGCTGATCGCCACCGAGGGATGCCGTCAGCTGCAAGTAGGCGAAGAACTCGTTCAGGACGGTCTTCACGCCCAGGAGCGCGCCGACCTCGGGCGCGTCGACCCAGGGCACGCCCATGAGCCAGGCCAGCGGAGCGAGCGCCCAGCCGAGAATCAGCTCAAGGCTCAATCCGTCCCAGCCTGCGAGCCCTCCGAGCCACGCCAGCAGTCCGTTGCACATGGCGATGAGCGCCACGAATGCCAGCAGCATGGCTCCGACGTTCAGGGCCAGCATCAACCCCTCCGAGGCGCCTCGTGCGGCCGCATCGACCACGTTCGCGTCCCGCTTCTCGACCTCGATCTCCAGCGTGCCAGCGGTAACAGCGGTCTCCGTCTCGGGGTGCATCAGCTTGGCCACGACCAGGGCCGCCGGTGCAGACATGACCGACGCCGCCATCAGGTGACCGGCGACATCTGGAAAGAATGCCACGAGCATGAGCACGTAGGCCGCGAGCACGCCCCCGGCGACGGTGGCGAACCCCCCAGTCATGACCGCCATGAGCTCCGACATGGTCATCCGCTCGACGAAGGGCTTGATGAGCAACGGCGCTTCCGTCATGCCCACGAAGATGTTCCCCGCGGCAGAGAGGGTCTCCGCTCCCGACGTCTTCATCGTGCGTTGCATGATCCAGGCGAAGCCCTTCACGAGCAGCTGCATGATGCCCAGGTAGTAGAGGACCGTCATGAGTGACGAGAAGAAGATGATCGTCGGAAGCACATTGAAGGCGAAGAACGCGCCGGTGCTCGCGACTTGGCCGGGAATCGCAGTGAAGTCGCCCTGCCCCACGGTGCCGGTGCCCACGGGGACCGTATCCAGTACGAGGTTCCCGAAGATGAACCTGGCGCCATCGAGGGTGAACCCGAGGAGCGCGACCACGACTCCGTTCATGGCGAAGAACACGCCCTCGCCGACAGGCGTGCGGAGAATCAGAATCGCGAAGATCAGCTGAAGGGAGAGCCCCCACACCACGACCCGCCAGTCGATACGCTCGCGGTGCACACTCATGGCCCACGCGAGCAAGGTCAGCGCGAAGAGGCCCAGGAGCGAGCGCAAACGTGGAAGCAGCGGCGTTCCCAGTGAGCCGCGGGGGACCGCGAGTTGGGGAGGGGCCTGAACGGCGGGAGCCACCGCCTGCGAGACCTCGGGAGTGACCACCTGCAGAGCCGTATCGGCACGCAGCGAGGACCACGCGCCCGCTCCCACCAAGGCCACGGCGGCGGCCCACAGGATGAGCACCCTCGGGCCGGGTAGCGTCATGTGGTCACGAGAGGTCGGGGTGGAGGCTGCGAACGGGTGGCCGAATATCTGCTCGCGTGGGGCTCACCACCAGCCGCCCGTACTGGGGCGGGACACGACGATCGAGCATTCAGGCCGCGCCAGGCCTGCCACAATGGCAGGTCCGCGTGCTCGATCCCGTCAATCCGGCGGGATTCCGGGGCCCGATCGCGGCACATCGATTGCACGTCGTGTGCCAGCACATCGCACATCACCTGAACGGAATGGGGCAGAGAGAGCATGGGCAAAGTCATCGGGATCGACCTCGGCACCACCAACTCGGTCGTCGCGGTCATGGAGGGCGGTGAGCCCGTCGTGATTCCCAACTCGGAAGGCGGCCGGACGACTCCGTCTGTTGTCGCCTTCACGAAGGACGGGGAGCGCTTAGTCGGCCAGGTAGCACGCCGACAGGCGATCACGAATCCAGAGAACACCGTGTTCTCCATCAAGCGGTTCATGGGCCGCAAGCATTCCGAGGTGCAGGAGGAGGAGAAGCTCGTCCCCTACGACGTCGATCATGACTCGAGCGGCCGGGTGCACGTGAAGATCCCGAACGCGGACAAGACGTTCAGCCCGCCGGAGATCAGCGCCATCATCCTCCAGAAGATGCGGCAGACGGCCGAGGACTACCTGGGAACCAAAGTGACCCAGGCGGTCATCACCGTCCCCGCGTACTTCAACGACGCCCAGCGCCAGGCCACGAAGGACGCCGGAAAGATCGCCGGGCTCGAGGTCCTACGCATCATCAATGAGCCCACCGCGGCCGCGCTCGCCTACGGCCTCGATAAGAAGGCGGACGAGAAGATCGCCGTGTTCGACTTGGGTGGGGGCACCTACGACATCTCGATTCTGGAGCTCGGGGACGGCGTCTTCGAGGTGAAGTCGACGAATGGGGACACGCACCTCGGCGGAGACGACTTCGACCAACGGGTCATCGGTTGGCTCGTCGCCGAATTCAAGAAGGATCAGGGCATCGACCTGTCCAAGGATTCGATGGCCCTTCAGCGGCTCAAGGAAGCCTCTGAGAAGGCCAAGATGGAGCTGTCCACGACCATGACGACGGACATCAACTTGCCCTTCATCACGGCGACGCAGGAGGGGCCCAAGCACCTGAACTACAGCCTGACGCGGGCCAAATTCGAACAGTTGGTGGACGACCTGATTCAACGCACGATTCCACCGATGGAAAAGGCCCTCAAGGACGCGGGCCTGAGCACGAAGGAAATCGACGAAGTCATTCTCGTCGGTGGCTCCACGCGTATTCCGAAGCTCCAAGAAATCGTGAAGGACTTTTTCGGCCAGGATCCGCACAAGGGCGTGAATCCCGATGAGGTCGTGGGCGTCGGCGCCGCGATTCAGGGTGGCGTGCTGGCGGGTGACGTCACCGACGTGCTCCTGCTGGACGTCACGCCCCTGTCACTGGGCATTGAGACCCTCGGTGGCGTCATGACGGCGCTCATCGAACGCAACACCACGATTCCGACGAAGAAGGCCGAGGTCTTCTCGACCGCGGAGGACAACCAGACCACCGTCGAGATCCACGTGCTTCAGGGCGAGCGCAAGATGGCCGTGGACAACAAGACCATCGGCAAGTTCCAGCTCACCGGGATTCCGCCGGCACCTAGAGGCCTGCCTCAGGTCGAGGTGACCTTCGACATCGACGCGAACGGCATCCTGCACGTGTCTGCAAAGGACCGCGCGACGGAGAAGGAGCAGAAGATCCGCATCGAGGCCTCGAGCGGGCTCTCCGACACCGAGATCGACAAGATGGTGAAGGATGCCGAGGCACACGCGTCCGAGGACGAAGATCGGCGAGGAAAGGTGGAAGCCCGGAACCAGCTCGACAGCCTCGTCTATCAGGTCGAGAAGGACACTGCGGAGTGGGGAGACAAAGTCTCGGACGGCACGAAAGAGCGCCTCACGGGTGCCGTGGACCAAGCCAAGGAGGCCCTCAAGGGCGACGACGTCGACGCGATCTCGTCGGCGCGGGACGAGCTCATGCAGGCGTTCAGCGCAGCCGGCCAAGAGATGTACCAGTCGCAAGCCGCGGAAGCCCCGGAGGCCGGAGGTGAAGCCGACGCCGAAGGCTCGGACGCGGGTGCGCGGGCCGAGGAAGCCCCGTTGGACGAAGACGTCGTCGAGGCCGACTACGAGATCGTCGACGAAGAGAAGTGAGGTAGGGTCGGCTCCTAGAGGGCCGGTGGGTGTCCCCGCCGGCCCTCTGCCTCGCCTGGACCCGGCTGGGACGTCCTAGGGTACCAAGGTCGGCAGTGGAGCAACCCCGCCGCCCGAGCACGGCATCCGAGCAGTTGCTGGTGAGTTGGCCTCCGGTCGACCTACCGGCCCCAAAAACGAAATCCGATGCAGCCAGTTGGAGGCAGATACGATGTACGACCCTCTTAGGGCCAAGGCGAAAGTAGTCATCTACGCCGCCGTCACGTTCCTGTTCGGGATCGGTGTGGCGAGCGGACTCGGATGGACTTCCGTGTCTCACGCGATGCCGACGATCACGACTGCGCCCCAGGTGTCGGCCGAGGCCGTGCAGCCAGCGCTCGACCTCAGCGAGGCCTTCACGAATCTGGCCGAGGCCGTCACGCCGGCCGTGGTCCGCATCGAGACGCGGCGCCCCCGCACCGCTGCGACTCAGTCCAGTGCGCAGCCGGACCCTGAGATCCTGCGGCGGTTCTTCCCCGACCTGCCCTTCGACCCGGACGGCACCACGCCTCCTGGCGGCGACACGCCCAGAGCGCCTCGCGTGGCAGGAGGTACGGGCTTCATCGTATCTGACGACGGGTACATCCTGACGAACAACCACGTGGTGGCGGGCGCACAGGAAGTCACGGTCTACTTCGAGGATCGTCGCCAGTTCAACGCGGAAATCGTGGGAACTGATCCGTTTACAGACGTCGCGGTAATCAAGATCGACTCGGACGACCGGCTGCCGAGCATGGCCTTCGGTGACTCGGACAACGTGAAGGTCGGGGAGTGGATCCTCGCGATCGGTAACCCCGGGTTCGGGGGGAGGACGCAGCTGAACTTTACCGTAACCGCCGGCATCATCAGCGCTCGGGGGCGAGGGCTCAACCTGCTCCGCAACGACATCTTCAACGATCCCAGGTATGGTGGCGACCAAGCTTCCTGGTCCATCGAAGACTTCATTCAGACGGACGCCGTGATCAATCCGGGCAATTCCGGTGGACCCATGGTCAACCTCCATGGACAGGTGGTCGGCATCAACTCTGCCATCGCTTCCGAAACCGGCGGCTACCAAGGGTACGGCTTCGCGATTCCCATCAACCTCGCGCGGCGCGTCATGGAGGATCTGGTCGAGTACGGCCACGTCAGGCGTCCCCGCATCGGTGTCGCGATCGACAACGTGTCCCCTGAGGACGCGGAGCTGTACGGCCTGCCATCCATCTCCGGCGTGTTCGTCCAGGAGGTCCAGAACGGACCCTCGATGGGTCTCCTCAGGGCCGAGGACGTGATCGTCTCCATCGACGGCCAGCCCGTCGGGTACACGGCCGAGCTTCAGGCGAGGATCGCCCAGCGGCGACCGGGTGACGTCGTCAGCGTCACGGTATACCGCGACCGTCAGCCCGTGGACGTGGACGTCCGCTTAGGCGAGGCGCCGATCAATAACCCGCCGCCGGTCGCAGCCTCCGCCGCCGCGACCTCAGAACAGCGACTCGGGATTGGCGTCGAGCCTATCGACGCCGCACGAGCTGAGAGCTTCGGCTTCGCCGAGCCGGGCGGGGTGGTCCTCACCGACGTGGCGCCTGGAAGCGCCGCCGAGCGGAGGGACGCCATCCGGTATCAGGGTCACCGGTTGGTGCGCATCAACGACGACGCGATCCGGACGCCCGAAGACGTGAGGGCGGCGCTGAACAGGGTCCAGAGCGGTCGGATCGTGTCGCTGCATTTCGAAGACCGCGCGGGAACCGGCCGGGTCCTGAACGTGAGGATGCCCTAGCCCGGACATCCTAGAAGATTGAACCGCTCTCGACCGCGGGTTTATCTTCCACCGGACGCGCGAAAGTGGCGGAATTGGTAGACGCGCGGGATTTAGGATCCCGTGGCCCCGTGCCGTGGGGGTTCGAGTCCCCCCTTTCGCATCCCCGATTCCCGAGAGCCCGCGCCACGCTCGATGACTATAGACGCTTCACGCTTGCAGATCTCCGTTCAGGAGCAGGAACACTGGCGCCGCCGCATGAGCGTCACGGTTCCTGCCGCCGTGGTTCAAGAAGAGGAACGGAAGGCCGCCCGAAACCTGGCCTCGCGGGCCAAGCTCAAGGGATTCAGGAAGGGCCGTGTTCCGGCGAAGGTCATCTCCTCGCGCTTCGCGGGCGCCTTGCGACAGGAGGCGCTCGACAAGCTCATCGGCGATGCATACCGGCAGGCGCTGGCCACCGAGCAGCTGCGACCCATCAGCGAAGGTCAGATCGAGGACGTCAAGTACGCTCCCGAAGAAGACCTGAGCTTCCACGTTGCCTTCGATGTGCAGCCCGTCTTCGAGCTCGGCCGCCTCGGCGGCTTCGCGGTGGAACGACCGGCGGCCGACGTGACCGATGAACAGGTCAACCAGGTCCTCGAGCGCATCAGGGAGCAGACCGGCGCTTGGCAGCCGGTCGAAGGGGGCCACCCCGAGGAAGGAGATCTGGTGTCGGTGAAGCTGGCCAAGCTGGGCGAGGCCGACTCGGAAGAGGGCCGCGACTACGACTTCGTGCTCGGTCAGGGCGACGCGATCCCCGACATCGAGGCCGCCATCAAGACGTTGGAACCCGGCGGAGACGGGGAGTTCGATATCAGGTTCGGCGGTGGGGGTGAGACGGATCGAGTGCGCATCACGCTCGTTGGACGGAGCCAACTGGAGCGGCCGCCTTTAGACGACGATCTTGCCAAGCAGGTGGGCGACTTCGAGACGCTGGAAGAGCTGACCGCGAAGGTGCGGGCGGACCTCGAGAAGGAAGCGGTCGACCAGTCCGAAGGGGTCGTGCGCGCGCGGTTGCTCGATCTCTTGTTGGAGGCCAATCCGTTCGAGGTCCCCGCGTCGATGGTGGACCGTTACGTCGAAGGGGTACTGGGAGAGGCCGAAGGTGTCTCGCCGGAGCGGCTGCAGGAGGCTCGTACTCAGATTCGTCCCGAAGCCGAGCGCGCTGTGAAGCGCCTCCTGGTGATCGACCGGGTCGCCGAAACCCAGGGCTTGGGTGCGACCGAGGACGACATCGACGCCCGCGTCGAAGAAATCGCAGAAGCCAACAAAACGACCCCGGCGAAGGTCTACGCAAGCATGCAGAAGGCAGGACGTCTCGACGCGATCGAGCATGACCTGACGGAGCGCAAAGTGTTCGGGTTCCTCATGGAGCAGTCGGAGATCACCACATGACGATCTATCCCCCTTACGTCATCGAGCGTACGAGTCGGGGCGAGCGCAGCTACGACATCTTCAGTCGGCTGCTCATGGACCGCATCGTCTTTCTGGGCACCGGGATCGACGACAACGTCGCCAACATCATTTTGGCACAGTTGCTCTTCCTCGACGCCGAGGACCCGGAGCGAGACATCTTCATGTACATCAACTCCCCCGGCGGGAGTGTGTACGCGGGCATGGCGATCTACGACACGATGCAGCACCTGCGCGCACCGGTTTCAACGTTCTGCGTTGGTATGGCGGCGTCGATGGGAGCCGTCTTGCTCACGGCCGGAGCCCCAGGAAAGAGGAATGCGCTGCCGAACTCACGCATCATGATCCACCAGCCCTCGGGCGGCTATTCCGGTACGGCGGCCGACGTCGAGGTCGCCGCCCGTGAGATCCTGTACATCCGCGAGCGCCTCAACGGCATCCTCGCTGAGCATACGGGTCAGTCAGTCGAGCGCATCGCCGACGATGTGGATCGAGACCGATTCATGAGCCCTGAGGACGCTGTGGAGTACGGGCTCATCGACCGGGTCCTCGAAGGTCCAGTGACCCCGTCGAACGGGAAGCCGGCCGATTCCGACAGCCCGGAGGAGACGTCATGACCAGCGACAAGCACCTTCGCTGCAGCTTCTGCGGGAAGTCCAAGGAGAGCGTCAAGAAGTTCATCTCCGGCCCGAACGTCTACATCTGCAACGAGTGCATTTCGCTGTGCAACGAGATCCTCGCAGAGGAGGAGGAGCGCGAGGCTCAGGAGCAAGTCGTCCCCAGCCCGAAGCCCGAAGAAATCAAGGCGGTCCTGGACCAATACGTCATCGGCCAGGAACTGGCGAAACGCTCGCTGTGCGTGTCGGTCTACAATCACTACAAGCGGGTCGGCCACGGTGGCGTTCTGGACGACGTCGAAATCGATAAGGCCAACATCCTCCTGATGGGCCCGACTGGCGTCGGGAAGACGCTCCTCGCGCAGACGCTGGCGAGGATTCTGCACGTCCCGTTTACCATTGCCGACGCGACGACGTTGACCGAGGCGGGCTACGTAGGAGAGGACGTCGAGAACATTCTCGTCCGACTCCTTCAGGCAGCCGACTTCAACGTCGCCGAGTGCGAGCGGGGCATCGTCTACATCGACGAGATCGACAAGATCGCGAGGAAGTCCGAGAACCCGTCGATAACCCGAGACGTATCCGGCGAGGGGGTGCAGCAGGCGCTGCTCAAGATCCTGGAGGGCACCATCGCCAGCGTGCCCCCGCAGGGGGGACGCAAGCATCCGCAGCAGGAATACATTCAAATCAACACTCGCAACATTCTGTTCATCTGCGGGGGTGCGTTCGACGGCCTCGAGCAGATCGTCGAGGGGCGCATCGGCAAGCGGCGCATCGGATACGCGGACGAGGAGATCCAAAAGACCGAGGGCAACATCCTGCAGTTCGTGGAGCCCGAGGATCTCCAGCGCTACGGGCTGATTCCCGAGATCATCGGGCGACTGCCGGTAACCGTGCACCTCGACGACCTCGATGAGGATTCGCTCGTGCGCATCTTGCAGGAGCCGAAGAACGCGCTGGTGAAGCAGTACGACAAGATGTTCGAGCTGGACGGGATCGGGCTCACCTTCGAGCCCGCGGCCATCCGCGCCATCGCCCGCCGTACTCTGGACCGAGGCACCGGGGCCCGCGGACTTCGCTCCATCATCGAGTCCGTCATGCGTGAGGTGATGTTCGAGATTCCGTCCCGTGATGACGTGCGTGAGGTGGTTATCACGGAGCAGTCCATTAACGAGTCGGTTCCGCCGCTCTTGGTGTTGCACCCCGAAGAACGCAAGATGGAGGCCTAGAGCAGGCTGCGAGCCTGACTTCTTGTCGCCCAGGCGACACTCAGCCCTTCCGGCGGTCCCCTACCCCGGCTGTACCTGTTCCGCAGGCCACCTAGGGTTTACGATAGGCGCCAACGACTCCTCGTTGGCAGACGTGGCACATGGCCGTCATCATCCGAACGGAGGATCAGGTCGAGGTTCCGGACCGCCTCCCGGTGGTCGCCCTCAGAGACCTCGTCTTCTTCCCCTACATCGTCCTACCGATCCTCATCGGGCGAAGGCGGTCGGTCGCCGCGCTCGAGGAGGCAAGGGACGCGGATGACTTGGTCCTGCTCGTTGCACAGAAGGACCCCGGCGTCGACGACCCCGGCAGTGCAGAGCTCTTCCGTGTAGGCACCATCGCACGGCTGGTACAGGTCTCCCAGCTTCCGGATGGCACATCGCGGGTGGTCCTGGAGGGTTTGGGTCGTGCCAAGATCCGCAGGCTGAACACGACGACGGAGGCCCTCCGAGCGACGATCGAGCCGTTGGTGACGAGAGAAGTCGAGCCGGAAGGCGCCACCTCCGACCGGGTCGTGTCCCTCGCCCGCTCGGTCGTCAGCCTGTACGCGGAGTACGCGCGTCTGCACGACCGCATCCCCGAGGAGCTTTCTGGGATGTTATCCGCGGATGGAGATCGCGTCCGGTTCGCGCACCTGGTGTCGGGCCACCTCATCCTACCGTCGCCGGAAAAGCAGGAGATCCTCGAGTCAATCGAACTCGCGGCGCACCTGGATATCCTGAGGGAAGTTCTGGTGCGGGAGCTCGAGATCCTCCGCATCGAGCGCAAGTTGGACAAGCAGATCCAGCTTCAGCTCGGGAGCCAAGGCCATCCCGACTTCGGGCCCGGCCTCCGGGCGATCCATCGCGAGCCCGCGCGTGATGAGCCCGAGGAGTGGGCGGAGATCCAAGACACGATCAACGGAGTGGATCTCCCCCCGCACGCACAGGCACGCGCTGAGAAGGAACTGGGGCGCCTGCGAAAGCTGAACCCCGTCGCGCCCGAGGCGGCGGTGATCCGCACGCACCTCGACTGGATCGTCTCACTTCCATGGACGGCGCGCTCCCGCGACAGCATCGACGTGGGCAGGGCGGCGACCGTCTTGGAGGCGGCTCACTTCGGACTGCAGGAGGTAAAGGACCGCATTCTCGATCACGTGGCGGTCCTCTCTCTCGTGCGGGAAATGCGTGGGCCGATCCTCTGTCTTGTCGGACCGCCCGGCGTCGGGAAGACGTCGCTGGGAAGGAGCATCGCCGACGCGCTCGGGCGCGAGTTCGTGAGGGTGAGTCTCGGTGGCGTTCGGGACGAGGCGGAGATTCGTGGGCATCGACGGACCTATGTGGGCGCGCTGCCCGGCCGTGTCATTCAGGGCATGCGCCGCAGCGGCACCCGCAACCCGGTCTTCCTCCTGGACGAGGTGGACAAGCTCGCGCGCGATTTCCACGGGGACCCGGGGGCAGCGTTGCTCGAGGTCCTCGACCCCGAGCAGAACAAGTCCTTCACCGACCACTATCTCGAACTGGAATTCGACCTCTCTGACGTCATGTTCGTCGCGACCGCGAACACACTTCAGGGGATCCCAGAGCCCCTGCGCGACCGCATGGAGGTCATTCGGTTACCGGGGTACCTCGACACCGAGAAGCGTGAGATCGCGAGCCGCTTCCTTTGGCCCCGCCAGGCCCAGAGGCACGGGCTGGAGAAGACGCAGCCGGGGCTGTCCCCTGCCGCGGTCCACGACATCATCGAGCGGTACACCCGAGAGGCTGGCGTCCGTGAGCTCGAGCGCCGCCTCTCGAGAATCGCACGCAAGCTCGCCCGCTTGGTAGCGGAGGGAGTGCAGACCACAAGCATCATCGACGTGGGCGACCTGAAAGAGCTGCTCGGACCCCCTCCGTACCAGCCGCCGGACCGGGACGAGGACGGAGAGCGCGTCGGGATCGCGAACGGGTTGGCGTGGACCGCCTCAGGCGGAGAGGTGCTCGACGTCGAGGTGGCGATCGTGCCCGGCACAGGCAACCTGCGCCTCACCGGGACCCTAGGCGATGTGATGAAGGAGTCGGCGCAGGCCGCCGTCACATACGCGCGCTCGCGATCGAAGATGCTGGGCCTGGAACCGCTCTTCCATGAGAAGGTCGACGTTCACATCCACATCCCTGAAGGGGCGACGCCGAAGGATGGGCCCTCAGCGGGCATCACGATCGCCGTGGCACTCATCTCGGCGCTGACCGACACGCCCACACGGGGCGACGTAGCGATGACGGGTGAGATCACCCTGAGGGGTCGCGTGCTCGCCGTTGGTGGCGTGAAAGAGAAGGCCGTGGCCGCCTTGCGGAGCGGCATGCGACGCGTCGTGCTTCCCGAGGCGAACGGGAGTGAGCTCGAGCTACTGCCGGCCGAAGTGCGAGAAAACGTCGCGTTCGATCTCGTGCGGACGATGGACGAAGTGATGGACGCGGTGCTCGTGGAGCGGACGCCTCGGACCCGGCCTCCGGCGCCGGAGGCCGGCGTGGGAGTGCCCGTCTCGCACGGATGAAGATCCGCACCGTCGAGTACGCCGGCACGATCGCCGCTCCAGACGGACCCTCGCCCGGCACACTACCTCAGGTGGCCTTCTCGGGCCGCTCGAACGTCGGCAAGTCGTCGCTCATCAACACGCTCCTGCGCCGCACACGCAAGAAGATCGCACACGTGTCGGGGACCCCAGGGAAGACGCAGGCGCTCAACTTCTACTGCGTGAACGACGAGTTCTTCCTCGTCGACCTCCCGGGCTACGGCTACGCGCGTGTACCCGAGGCTACCCGTGGCCAATGGGCTGAGCTCATCGAGTGGTACCTGGGGTCGTCGGGTCAGGTCAGGGGCGTGGTTCACCTGGTCGACTCGCGCCACCCACCCACGAAACACGATCACCGCATGGTGGAGTACCTCTCCGAGATCGGGCTGCCGGCTCTGATCGTCATGACCAAGGTGGACAAACTCAAGAAGATGGAGCGCGAGGTCTCCTTCGCACGCGCCACCAAAGCGCTCGGGGTTGAGGAGGCGCAGATCCTTCCCTTCTCGTCGAAGACGGGTGAAGGACGGGACACCCTGCTCGAAGCGCTCGAGGAGCTGCTCCAACCTGCGGAAACCGGATCGTGAGACCATCCCGGGGTCACGTGCTGGTCGCGGCGCTCGCGGCGGCCGGAGCCTGCACGATCGCGCCAGCTCCTCCGGGCGTCGGGACCAGCGGCGGTCTCGACCTCGACATTCCGCCGGGCTATGGCACGCTTCGCCAGGAGGACGTCTCCATGGTGATCACGAGCGGGGACTTACAGCTCATGGTCACACCGTTGGATGCATCGGTGACCCACGTCACCGCTCCGGACACCGAGCGCAGGCTGTCGGGACTCGCGAACGCCCACGCCACAGACCCGTCAACTAACGGGCAAGGCCTCTTCCTGGTCTCTTTCTTCTCGCAGGAGCCCGACGTGGTGTTCGTCCCCGAGGAGGTGCAATTCATCTCGCGGGGGCTGCGTGTGAGGCCTCGCACCATCACGCCCGTGACCCCGTCGTGGGGCGAGCAGCGGGTCGGCCAGCGTCAGACCGAGATGGCCGTTTACTCATTTGGCGATGGCGTCGATCTGGAGTCCACGCTGACTCTCGCGTACCGCTTCGATCAGTCGAACCAGTGGACCGCCATCTTGCCCCGCATCCAGTCGGAGAGGGCTCGGGCCCGTGCTCGGTCCGGCGCAGAGCTCCGGGACTGACCGACTAAGCGTCCAAGCCGTACTTGGAGATCTTCCGGTAGAGCGTGCGCTCACCGATCCCGAGAAGGTCGGCGGCCTTTCTCCTGTTGCCGCGTACCTCCGCCAGCGTCGCTTGTATGGCTCGCCGCTCCATGTCCTCCATGGTCATGCCCGGCTCGTATACGATGACGCGTCCGTCGTCAGCCGGGGCTCGGTCGGCTGATCGCTCAAACATCTCGCTCGCCTCGACGTCCTCCCGAGGGTATGCACCCACCTCGATGCCTCCGGGGCCGAGATCTCCTGAGCCTACACGGCCCACGATCGCGTGCGGTTCGAGGTCGATCACCCCACCGCGGCGGTAGGCCTCGAACTCGCCTCGCAGGTCGTCCATGTCCACCCGCAGTTCGACGAGCGTGCGGAACACAAACTCCAGCTCCGGGCGGAAGGTGGCGCTCCCTTTCTCGCTCACGGCCCGCACTGCCGGGACAGGGAGGAGCGAGGTCCCGCGCCCTCGCCGGACGTCGTCCGGAATGTCCTCAGGCCTGATGACGCGCCCGGGCGAGAGCACCACCATCGACTCGACGAGATTCCTCAACTCTCGAACGTTTCCGGGCCAGGCGTACGCGACGAGAATCTCCATCGCCTCCGCGGAGATTCCCGGGAAGGCGCGATCGTGGCGCTCAGAGGCGTCGCGCACGAATGCGTCGACAAGAATCGGGATGTCCTCTCGGCGCTCCCGCAGCGGCGGCAGCTCGATGCTGAGCACGTTGAGGCGGAAGAAGAGGTCACGACGGAACTCGCCGATCGCAACCAGCTGACGCAGCTCCTGGTTGGTCGCGGCAATAATGCGCACGTCGACCCTGATCGCCTTCTCCCCGCCGACCCTGTGGAACTCACGCTGCTCGAGCACGCGCAGCAGCTTGGTCTGAGTGGACAGCGGCATCTCGCCGATCTCGTCGAGGAAGATCGTGCCCTTGTCCGACAACTCGAACAGACCCTTCCGCGAGTCGATCGCACCGGTGAACGCCCCCTTCTCGTGGCCGAAGAGCTCGGACTCGAGCAGCGTATCCGACAGCGCCGCGACATTCACAGCGATGAATGGCTTGTGTCGGCGCGGCGACAGCGCGTGGATACCACGGGCCACGAGCTCCTTCCCGGTCCCCGACTCGCCGGTGACCAGGACGGTGGCCTGGACCGGAGCGATCTGGACCACCCGCTCCAGGACCTGGTGAATCGCGTCGGTTTCGCCGACGATGCCCGTGAATTCCCGGAGCTTCTGGCGCTCGATGACCCTCTTACCCAGCAGGACCACGTCGGCGACGGAAGCAGACTGAGCGAAGAACTCATCGAAGCCGGAGCGGAGTGTGGGTCGAGGCGCCTCGGCAGAGCTGATGGCGAAGACCGGCACGTGCAGCTGTTCGCGAGCCTGTTTGACGAGGGCGGCACCGCCCTCGCCCACCCCCGTCAGAACGAGCAGTACCACATCGGGATCAGGCGTAAGGCGCTCCGCGGGCGTGACGAGCTCCGTCACATAGCCGGCCTGCTTGAATCCGTCCCGGAGCGCGCCGGCTTTCGGCAGGTCATGCGTCGAAATGAGCACACGGTCTGTGCTCGTCACGCCCGACCTCCGGGGTGCGTGTGTGGGGCAGGACCCCCGCCGAGGAGCGCCACCGCATGGGCCAGGAGGGGCTCGAGAACGGCCAGGCCATCCGCTACTCCGCCGGGACTACCCGGAAGATTGACGACGAGCGTGCGGCCGCGGCTGCCCGCGATTCCCCTGGAAAGGACGGAGAAGGGCGTGGCTTCGAGACCTCGGCGCCGGATCTCCTCCGCGATACCAGGCGCCTCACGGTCGATGACAGACCGGGTGGCCTCAGGAGTCACGTCTCGCGGGGTGAGCCCGGTTCCACCCGTAGTCAGCACCACATCTGCGCCCGATTCGTCGGCCCACGCGAGAAGCTTGGGGACGATCTCCGCCGTCTCGTCCGGCACGATTTCCCTGTGGACCACCTCGTAGCCCAGTCCTTCACACCATTCCGCGATCTTCGCACCGCTCAGATCCACGCGCTCGCCCCGAGCACAGCCGTCGCTCACCGTGAGGATGCCGACCCGCATCATCAACGCCGGATCGAGCCCTTCGTGTAGAAGGGCGTGGAGGAGACGACGGCCGCAAAGAGGCGGCCGCGCGCATCGATCTCGACTGCCGTGCCTTTAGCCGCCAGCTCCGTGGGGACGTACCCCATCGCGATACCACCGCCTAGGGAGGGGCTCACCGTACCGCTGGTCACGGTGCCTACCGTCGTTCCATCGGCGACGATGTCGTATCCCGACCGGGGAAAACCTCGTTCAGTCGCCTGGAGGCCGACCAGTCGACGCTTCAGCCCCGTGCTCTTCTGAGCGGCGAGAGCGTCCCGTCCGACGAAGTCCGGTTTGTCGAGCTTCGTGACCCACCCGAGGCCCGATTCGAGCGCAGTATGCTCGTCATCAAGTTCATTGCCGTAGAGCGCGTACCCCATCTCCAGGCGAAGAGAGTCCCTGGCACCCAGGCCCGTGGGAATGATGCCAGCGGCAGCTCCCGATTCGAGCACGGCCCGCCACACACGCGGGGCATCGGCGGCGGACACGTAGAGTTCGAACCCGTCCTCGCCGGTGTAACCGGTTCCGCTGATCACCGCCGGGACACCTGCGACTTCTCCCTCGGCGAAGCGGTAGTAGCGCACCGAGTCCAAGTCGATGCTCGCCAGCGGCCTGAGCGTGTCGCGAGCCCGCGGCCCCTGCACGGCGAGTAAACCGGTCTGGTCCGACACGTTCTGGAGATCGACGTCGAAGGTCTCGCCGTGCTCCTGCACCCAGGCCCAGTCCTTGTCCAGGTTCGAAGCGTTCACCACGAGCATGTACCGGTCCTCGAACCGGTAGATGAGCAGGTCGTCGATGACCCCACCTGTCTCCGTGCACATGGCCGAGTACTGAGCCTGGCCGACCTCGAGCGTCGACGCGTCGTTCACAGAGATCCGCTGCACGAGGTCGAGCGCCTGAGGGCCCCGGATGACGAACTCACCCATGTGTGACACGTCGAACAGCCCGACACCCTCGCGGACGGCCCGATGTTCCGCGGTGATCCCGGTCGGGTACTGGACCGGCATTTCGAAGCCCGCAAACGGCACCATCTTACCGCCAGATGCTACATGCTCGTCAAAGAGCGAAGTGCGCTTCAGGCCGGCGATCATCCCATGAGCTCTAAGAGGATCGCTTTCTGCGCATGAAGCCTGTTCTCGGCCTCCGGAAAGATCCTGGACTGCGGCCCGTCGATGACGGAATCGGCGACCTCCTCCCCTCGGTGCGCCGGGAGACAGTGCAGGAAAATGGCCGACGGATCGGCCCGGCGCATGAGCGCGTCGTCCACGATGAACCCCTTGAAGGCGACCTCTCGCACTGCCTGCTCCGACTCCTGCCCCATCGACGCCCACACATCGGTGGTGACCACGTCAGCGCCCTCAGCCGCCTCCGCGGGATCGCGCGTGAGCGAAACCGCCGACCCCGCCCGCTTCAGGATGGTCGGATCTGGGTCGTACCCCTCCGGGCATGCCAGCCTGAGCTCGAACCCGAGTCGCCACGCCGCATTGATCCATGAGTTGGCCATGTTGTTGCCGTCCCCGATCCAGGCCACGGTGCGCCCATTCAGCTCCGGCCCGAACTCCTCGATGACGGTCTGCAGGTCGGCCATGATCTGACAGGGGTGCAGCAAGTCTGTGAGCGCGTTGATGACCGGCACCGACGCGTGCATGGCCAGCTCCTCGACTTCTGAGTGGTCGAACGTGCGGATGGTGATGGCGTCGACGTATCCGGACAGCACGTTCGCCGTGTCGTAGACCGTCTCACCCCGCCCAATCTGGCTGTCGCGCTCCGATAGGAAGAGCGCGTGGCCCCCCAGCTGCGTCATCCCGACCTCGAACGACACGCGGGTGCGCGTCGAGCTCTTGCGGAAGATCATCGCCAGGCTCTTCCCGGCCAACGTCGATCGGTCCTTGCCGGCCTTGAGGCGTGCGGCCCGCGCGAGGAGCTCCGTCAGTTCCTGCGTCTCGAAGTCGGGTATCGCGAGAAAATGGCGTACGGTCATAGGATGTAGCGGCTGAGGTCTTCGTCGTCAGAAACCTTCTTCAAGCGGTCTCGCACGAAGGCGCGGTCAACGAGGATTGGGCCCCCGGCGCCCTCGGGGAGCTCGAAGAGGACCTCCTCGAGGAGCGTCGTCATAACTGTTTGGAGGCGCCGGGCGCCGATGTTCTCCATGCGCTCGTTGAGCCCCATGGCAATATGAGCGATCTCCTCGACCCCGTCGGAGGTGAACTCGATCTTCGCGCCCTCTGTCTCGATCATGGCGGCATACTGGGTGAGCAGAGCGTTCTTGGGCTCGGTGAGGATGCGCACGAAGTCGCCCTCCTCCAGGCTCTTGAGCTCAACCCGAATCGGGAAGCGCCCCTGCAACTCCGGAATGAGATCGGAGGGCTTGGAGACGTGGAACGCACCGGCGGCGATGAAGAGGATGTGGTCCGTGCGAACGAGGCCGTACTTGGTCGCCACCGTTGAGCCTTCCACGATCGGGAGGAGATCGCGCTGCACGCCCTCCCGACTCACGTCGGGACCGTGCGCTCCCCGCTCGCCCGCCACCTTGTCGATCTCGTCCAGGAAGACGATGCCCATCTCTTCGGCCCGATAGAGGGCTTCGTTCACCACTTCGTCCATGTCGACGAGCTTGTCCAGCTCATCCTGCAGGAGGATCCGCCGGGCCTCCGCGACGGACACCGTGCGCCGCTTCTTCTTCTTCGGCAGCATGTCCTGCAGCATCTCGGTGAAGTTGTAGTCCATCCCTTCTCCACCGCCCATCGGAATCATCATCCCGTCAATCGACGCCGACTGCGTCACCTCGATCTCGATCTGGCGCTCCTCCAGCTTTCCGTCCACGAGCAGCTTCCGAAGCTTTTCCTTCGTCCTCTTGCGACGTTGCTCCGTGGCATCGTCGCCCTGACTCTCGACGCCCTCGGGGCCAGCCACGAAGATCTGCGGCTTGCCGCCCTCCGGTTGGGGCTGGACCGGCTCTGGATTCGACGCAGGTAACAGCAGGTCGAGCAACCGCTCCTCGACCCGCGAGTCCGCAAGCTCCTGCACATCGTATTCGCGATCGGCCCGGACGAGGTTGATCGAGATGTCCACCAGGTCGCGGATCATCGACTCGACATCACGTCCGACGTAGCCGACCTCCGTGAACTTCGAGGCCTCCACCTTCAGGAACGGCGCTCCGGCAAGCCGCGCGAGACGGCGGGCGATCTCGGTCTTCCCCACCCCCGTCGGACCGATCAGAATCAGGTTGTTCGGCGCGATTTCGGCACGCATTTCTTCTTCGACACGCTGCCGACGCCACCGATTTCTAAGAACGATAGCCACGGACTTCTTGGCATCGTCCTGGCCGACGATGTACTTGTCGAGCTCGGCGACGATCTGGCGGGGAGTCAGTTCATCCAACCAGACGAAGTCCGGCTCCTCTGCGTCCGTTGCGGTGGGCTTCGGCTGCTCGGTCACGATCTCAGTGCTCACCCCGCCTCTCCCTCGGCTACCCCTAGCTCCAATACGAGGATGTCCTGATTCGAATAGATGCAGATGTCTCCCGCGATCTCTAGCGACTGACGCACGATCGCGGGCGCATCGAGATCCGAATGCTCCTTCAAGGCCCGCGCAGCCGCCAAGGCGTACGAACCACCCGATCCGATCGCGATCACGGCGTCGTCCGGCTCGATGACGTCACCAGTGCCGCTGACGAGAAAGATGTGGTGGGAGTCGGCGACTGCGAGAAGGGCATCCAACCGGCGCAGGTACCGATCCGTGCGCCAGTCCTTCGCCAGCTCCACGACGGCCTTCGTCATGTTCGATGGGAAGCGGTCGAGCTTTTCCTCCAGCTTCTCGAACAAGGTAAACGCGTCAGCTACGGCACCCGCGAAGCCTGCTAGGACCTTGCCGTCCTTCAGGACACGCACCTTGCGGGCGCTCCCCTTAACGATGGTTTCGCCCATGGTGACCTGACCGTCCCCGCCCATGGCGACACGGCCGTCTTTACGAACGGCGAGAACGGTGGTCGAGCGGACCTGGCGACGACTCATGACAACCCAGGTAGGAGGAAGGGGTCCCGAATCTAACGCGAACTCTGCCGATCTGGCAGACGCCTAACGCGATCGGGGGTGAGCGTCGCGATACACCCGCAAGAGCCGTTCCTTGCTCGTGTGGGTGTAAATCTGCGTGGTGGAAAGAGATACATGACCCAAGAGCTCCTTGACCGCGAGCAGATCCGCTCCCGCCTCGAGCAGATGGGTGGCAAACGTATGGCGCAGCGCGTGGGCCGAGAGTCCCCGAGCCCCGGCAGCGTGCTCGAAGCAACGTCGGACCGCCGATTGGATGGACCGAGTCGACAGACGGCCCCCGCGGTTGTTCACTAGAAGCGGACCGCTTGTGCGGTCGGACACGTCCGCGCGGCGGAGCGAGTAGCGCTCCAACGCACGCACCGCACGTTCGGTCACAGGCACGATGCGTTCCTTGCGCCCCTTCCCCATGACCCTGGCTTGCATGGCTGGTTCGTCCACCGCGCCGACGTCGAGCCCGTGAAGCTCTGCCAGGCGGAGCCCGCTCCCATAGAGAAGCTCCAGGATGAGCAGAGTTCGCGTGCCGACAAGACGGTTCTCGGCAGCCTCGCGTTCCGCGAAGTCGAAGACCTCTCGAATGTCCCCTGGCGCGAGGTGACCAGGCAGGCGCTTCTCGACCTTCGGCCCCCGCACGCTACGGCCCGGATTAGCTTCGATGAGCTGTTCCCGATGGAGGAAGCGAAAGAACGACTTGGCTGCTGCGAGCCTGCGCGCCGCTGTCCGCTTCGAGAGACCCTTTCGACCGCACCAACCCAGAAAGCCTCGCAGCGCGAGCCGGTCTACCTCAGTGTCCCCCCAGGTCCAGTCGGACCGCCCCAGATATTGGTCGAGGAAGGTCTCGAGCTCCGCCAGGTCCCTCGTGTAGGCCTTCACTGTATTCGCCGAGAGCTCGCGCTCGTCCGCCAGGTGCCGCAAGAAGTCCGCGACCTCCTGCCTGCTCACGGGACGGGCATTTCGTCGGTGTGCGCCATCGGGATGCCTGAAGCGCCCATCCAGGCCGTAAAGTCCTCGTGGGCGCGCTCGGCAAGCATGTCCCGCTTGACCTTCTTGTCCTTCACTCTCCGGTCAAGGGGATCCACGAGACCCCAATTCGAGTTCATCGGCTGGAAGTGCCCTGGGCGCGCTTCACGGAGATATCTGCAGAGCCCACCCAGCATCGTGGTCGGCGGCGGCACCACCGGCTCGGCCCCGGAAAGGATCCGACTCATGTTGATGCCCGCGAGAATCCCGCTGGCGGCCGACTCGGTGTACCCCTCCACCCCGGTGAGCTGCCCTGCAAAGATGAGGTCCGGTCGCTCAGGAGGAGCGCCGTGTGAGGTGAGTCGCTCCGGGAAGTTCAGGTAGCTGTTTCGGTGGATCGATCCCCACCGCAGAAACTCTGCGTCTGCGAGGCCAGGGATCGTTCTGAAGATCCTGCTCTGCTCGCCCACGCGCAGACGGGTCTGGAACCCGACCATATTCCACATTTGCCCGGCCCGGTCCTCCCTACGGAGCTGCACCACGGCCCACGGGCGACGGCCGCTGCGAGGATCGGTCAGCCCAATCGGCTTCATCGGGCCGAAGCGAAGGGTCTCGGCGCCCCGCGAGGCCATGACCTCGACGGGGAGACACCCCTCGAAGTACGGCACGGTATCCCAGTCGTGGCCCTCATGCGCCTCCCCGACCGCAAGCTCTCCTACGAAGACCTCGTACTCTTCCTGAGACATCGGACAGTTCAGATAGTCGGCGTCCTCGTCGAATCGGCCGGCGGCAAACGCAATCGAATCGTCCAAGCTGTCCCGGTGGACGATCGGTGCGATTGCGTCGAAGAACGCCAGGCCGCCATCCCCGAGGAGCGCGCCAATCGACTGCGACAGCGCGTCGGACGTCAAAGGGCCAGTGGCGATCACTGCAGGGCCCTCCGGCAGTGCGGGGCACTCCTCGCGCACGACCTCGATGTCGGGTTCGGACGTGACAGCATCCGTCATCGCCTCCGCGAACAGCGTGCGATCGACGGCGAGTGCCGATCCCGCGGCCACACGGGTGCGATCGGCC